>CACZNS010000226.1 GCA_902782575.1 uncultured Lachnospiraceae bacterium | reverse complement strand
CTTTTGCTTCGGTAGCCGAAACATAAGAAACAGACCGAGAGTCAGAAGCGCTCCGAAATAGGTGGTGATATATCTGTCAAAGCTGGAAAGAGAAGAAGCTTCCCATTCCTCGAAAATAAACAGATATGTATAGAGGATGCCGATCAGATACAGGATCAGGCCTCCCAGAAGACCGGCTGCCATACGGTAGAAGCGGCGATCCGGTTTAACGGCTGACGAATAAAGAAAAAACAGGAGGATCCCGATCAGCAGCATACATATCGCACTCATGCCGAATCGGCCTTCATTCAGAGGCAGAGTGAAAAGGGCGCGGAAGAAAGAACGGATCGTATCGGCTCCATACGACGGCAGCAGGGGACGGAGACCGTCGGTAATGTTAAGGGACAGATTGCCGGACAGATAAGAGGTGTTTCCCCTGGCCCGGCAGAAGAGCTGCCAGCTGAACGGAAAAAGAAGATTGCATAAAGCTGCTGCTGAAAGACCCAGACAGAAGGATCGGGTTTTTTGTGCCCTCTTTATGATCAGTAAAAGGATCACGATGGCAGAAAGCCATAAGCCCATGGTTTTCGTAAGAGATAATACGGTTGTTGCCACGGCGAGACGCCCGTAATAGAAAAGGAGGTTATCTTCCCCGTCGAAGATCCAGATAATACATGCGGAGAAGAGAAAGGTCATAATAACGTCCACACCAAGGCAGTGCAGCATCTGAAAAGAGCATATGAAAGGCAGCAGGATCCCTGTGATGACAGAGCATATCCAGGAAAAAAGCGACTGATCCTGCCTTTTAATAAAGAAAGGGGTCAGAGAAAGATAGATCAGCAGGTAATTTGCGGAAAACATGGAGGCTTCCCTGAATCCTCCGGTAAGCTTAAATACAAGATAATCAAAAAACTGAATGATCGGAAGATAATCCCGGTAAAGGGTGCAGCTCATGCCGCCGGTGGGAACGCCGTTAATGGCGGCTATATTTTTGGGAAAAATAGCCCAGTAATGATAATCGTCCCAGTTTGTTACCCGCAGATGCAGCGTAAGAAGGGTGAAACAGACAGATAAGCAAAGAAAGACCCACAGCCCGGGAGATTTCAGCCTGCTCAGATAGGCGGCGGCGATCTCCGATTTATTGCGATCCCGCCTCAGGATAAGCAGAAAAAAGAAAAGGCTTCCGGCAGTGGCATACAGGCAAACAAGCTCCGCCGCATGAGAGATGAAGCCGAAGATCCCTGTCAGATAGATCAGGATCATCAGCAGGTATATTACCACGGGAAGGGTTTCTTCCGCTTTTCGTTTAAAAAAAACCGCCGTTGAAAGTGTAAGCATAAAGCTATCTTATCATGTCACGATGTCAGGGTCAAAAAGTCTTGTCCGCAAAAGGCCGGCAGCGGCCGGCTCAAGGAAAAATGTACCGGTTCACCGGGAGAATCGGATGTGACAGGAAGAGGGTACTGTGATAAAATGATGTGTGATTTTGATTCCCGATAGAAGTGTAAAGCAGATCAGGATAACGATGAACTGTCATAAGATATCCGCCGTAAGCGGTATCCCTTATGATAAAGGACAGTGAAAGACGGAAGCATGAAAAGAAAAACAGCAATTTATGCGGCAGCGGCCGTATTATTTATATTATTAGTCACGGCAGCGGTTTTATGGCTTGCCGGGAAAAAAATGCTGTATTCAACGCCCTATGAAAAACAGTATTCCACCCACACGGAGGATTTTTTCGGGAATCGCCGTGTCCTGTTTTTTGTCCCACATGAAGATGATGACAGCAATCTGGCTCAGGGTGTGATCGAGCAGTATGTCGATGCGGGTTCCGAGGTTTATGTTGCGTTCATGACAAACGGGGACTGCGCGGCATCCGCGGAGACAAGGATCGGCGAAGCTGTGAGGGCTGAAGCCTCAAACGGGGTGCCGGACGACCATCTGATCTTTCTGGGCTACGGAAATGAATGGGATGAGGAGATCAGCGGATATGATCATATTTATGATGCACCGGATGATTTTCTCATGACCTCCCTGGCCGGATATCAGGAAACCTACGGGACGGAGTCCGTACCGGATTATCACTCCCGCAGGTTCGGAGAGCCGGCTCCTTATACCAGAGGTGCGCTGCTTGAGGATATTGAGGATATGCTCCTGGAGTATCGGCCGGATGTGATCTATTGTATTGATCTGGATGAACATCCGGATCACCGGGCGGCCTCTCTCGCATTTGAGACAGCTCTGGGGAGGATACTTGCGCGGGAAGACAACGATTATTTTCCTGTTGTTCTCAAAGGCTTCGGCTATTGTACCGCCTGGGACGGAGCAAAAGATTATTACGGCGATATCGTTCCGTCCACGGTGAATCCCGCGGACCGGGATTATGTTTATAATGATCATGATGACGATCCCGATTATCTGCCGCATATGCGGGCATATAACTGGTCCGAGCGCGTCCGGATACCGGTAGCGGCGAGAATACTTGCCTACACCAAGCGTTCTTCTACAGCCTATCATACTCTGTCCGCATTTGATTCGCAGAATGCCATTCAGAACTTTGAAAAGATTGTAAAGGCGGATAAGGTCTACTGGAGGCGCCCGACGGAAAGTCTGCTTTATCGGGCGGATATTTCGGCAACCACCGGAGAAACAGCATGGCTGAAGGATTTTAAACTCTATGATACAAAGTACATTACCGATTCGGACACCCTGGACAATAATGTAGGGGTCTGGGTACCGGATCAGAGTGATCCCGAAAAAACGGTTACGGTCAGATTAAAGGAAAAGCAGGATATTGACCGTGTCATATTGTACGATAATGATTCTCTTTCCGATAATATCACAGCCGGTCATCTGAATTTTTCGGACGGGACAGAGATGGCGACGGGAGCCCTGCGGGTAAACGGGAGCGGAACCGTTTTGGAGACAGAGGGGCTGAAGGATATAGAATGGTTTTCCTTTACAATAGATTCCAGCGAGGGAGAGCGGGCCGGTCTGACGGAAATGGAAGCCTTTCATAACAGCGGACAGCCGGGATCCTTCTCGGTATTTAAGGTAACGGATACGGCGGGTTCCTTTTTGTATGATGTTTTGTATGAAAAAGAGTCTGCGTTGAAGTTTGAAGTATACCAATATCCTTACAGGGAAAACGCCGGATACGATCTTCTGGTGGACGGTAAGCTTATCGGGGAAGATGTGTCCGGGGAGGAGCTGGAAATTGCCAATGATTTCAGGCGGCATACGGTGGAGATCCGGCTGCATGAGGATCCGTCATATACAGACACGATCCTGCTGAGGCCGAAGACGCTGAAATACAGGATCATGGTTCCGCTGCTGCAGCGGATCGAACAAAAGCGAGATGAACAGGATGAATGATTTGATCAGAAAACAGTTTCGACTGGATACAAATTGCCCGGAGGGGCAGGATAATGAATACCGCATCATGATAAACCCCAGCGCGAAGCTTCCGGGCAGCAGGACTTTTGGCGATATATCCACCTTTTTCCGGGCGATCATCTACAGAGGCGATCTGTATCTGATGTGTGATGAACAGATCATTGAATGGGCGAGAGAAACCTTTGAAAAGATCTTTCCGGAATGGGTCTGCAAATTCGAGCATCTGCGGATCCTGGATCAGAAGCTGCAGGAATACGGACACAAGATCCTGGATACCCACATCTATTTCCTGCCGGATCCGGAGTTTGAGGAATATGAGTTTGAGAGTCCCTATGAGGTGGAGTGGCTGGATCGGGATAAGATCCTGGAGATCAGGGGAAACCCGTTTAAGCACGCACTGATGTATCAGGAGGGCTGTCCGGATGAAATGGCGGTGGCCGCACTGGATAAAAACGGAGACTATATAGCGATGGCAGGAGTATCCTCCGACAGCAGCCATCTCTGGCAGATCGGGATCGATGTTCTGGAGGGATACAGAGGAAAGGGGCTGTCGGTCTATCTGACCACGTTAATGAAAAAAAAGGTGATCGAGATGGGCCGGATCCCGTTTTACGGGACATCGGAAAGCCATGCCCTTTCCAGAGCGGTGGCGGTCCGTTCGGGCTTCCTGCCGGCGTGGTGCGAAATATACAGTACGAAGAGTGACACAGACGATTAAGTATGATATAGTAAACGGATAAAGCAATTGCTCTTTCCCGGGTCTAAAAGGCCTTCAGCAGGGTATTTGCGGCTCACGAGAAAATAGCATTGCGTTAATGGAGCGGTATGGGAGAAATACCGGATCTGATGAATGAATACGGGAAAGGCGATGAAACATGAATACCTTCAACACAATCTTTAAGAAATCCTTTCTGGAGGGATATGGTTCCGTTACGCTGGGCACGACGCAGATCATTATCGTTCTGGGTCTGACCTGTCTGATCGGACTGTACATCTTCTTCTGCTATCGTCTGATGACAAGACGGACATTTTATTCCAAAAGCTTTAATATCTCGCTGGTGCTCATTGCCATGATCACAGCGGCCATCATTCTGACGATCCAGTCAAGCATCGTGATCTCCCTCGGTATGGTCGGCGCTCTTTCGATCGTGCGTTTCAGAACGGCAGTAAAGGAGCCGATGGATCTGGCCTTCCTGTTCTGGGCGATTAGCGTCGGGATCATCTGCGGAGCCGGTCTGACGGAGATCGCGATCCTGCTGTCGTTAGCAGCTACAGTCATTTTGTTCGTGCTGGATAAAATCCCTGTTGCAAAGGCACCGATGATCCTTGTGGTCAATGCGGAATGCAAGGATGGTACAGACAAGGATATCCTGGAAGCGGTGAAGAAGCATGCGAGGTTTTACACGGAGAAGTCCCGCACGATCACGGACGGAAGGATGGATCTGGTTTATGAACTGAGGGTGAAGGAAGGGGCGGCTCTGACCGGGGAGTTATCGGCACTTGCAGGAGTTTCTTCGGTTTCTCTTCTTTCTCATGACGGAGAAGTAACGTTCTGACGTCTGCCACGGAAATCTCTTTCTTGACAATAACGTAAAATCGAGTAAAATATTCGTTGTGTGTATTTGAAATGTCGGCAGTAAGACAGATTCTGCACACGGGCGCGTATAGCTCAGCTGGATAGAGCGTCTGGCTACGGACCAGAAGGTCGGGGGTTCGAATCCTCTTGCGCGCAGGATCGAAAGCAGCGGGAAGGCCTGTGATAAGCGGGCAGCCTGCTGTTTTTGCTTTGGAGAGGAACCCACGGGCTTTGCACGGTTCTTGATGAAAAAGAGGTTTTAAGGTATTCTGAAAGCTATGATAAAACTGTTTCTTGTAGAAGATGAGATCGTCATGCGCGACGGTATCAAAAAGCATATCGACTGGGAAAAAGAGGGGATCGAATTTGTGGGGGAAGCAAGCGACGGAGAGCTGGCTTATCCGATGATCCTGAATCTGAAGCCGGATATCCTGATCACGGATATCAAGATGCCGTTCATGGACGGCCTGGAGCTTTCCGAGCTTGTAAAAAAAGAGATCCCGGAGATCAGCATCATCATCCTTTCCGGATATGATGAATTTTCATATGCTCAAAAAGCGGTTTCTCTCGGGGTAACGGAATATCTGCTGAAACCGATCTCTCCGACGAAGCTGCTTGAGTCGATCCGGAAGGTGGCGGCAAGGATCGAGGCTGAACGCTCGGAAGAAGGAAAGGACGCGGACTGGGCGAAGGAGGAGCAGCGGGAAAAGCAGGATATTGCGATGCTGAAGCTTTTCAGCACGGTGACGATGAATACGGCATCCACTTCGGAAATGCTGGAGATGGCGAAGGAGCTGGGTGTCAATCTGACGGCCGGGCATTATCGGATGCTCCTTTTGCAGTTTACGGTTTCGGGAGAGCCGGGAGATTCCTTCTCCGAGTCCAGAAACAGCTTTCACAGGAAGCTCACGGACCTGATCGGAAATCTTACGGACTGGTATGTCTTTGACAGAGGGGTGGACGGGTTTGCGATCCTTGCAACGGGAGACAGGGAAGAACGGCTTGAAGAGGAGATCCGGAGAACGGTTGATGAGATCGTCAGGCTGGTGGGAGAGTTCCGCGACGCTTCTTATTTTATCGGAGTCGGGAATACGGTACGCCGCCTGAGTGAGGTCAGGGAGTCTTATTATGAGGCAAACAAGGCTTTCGCCTGGAGATTTCTGACCAGGATGAATCAGATCATTTATGCAGGAGATGAAAATCCGGAGGAGGACAGGGACAGCGGAAAGAAGCCGGGACTGGACATTGATCTTGTGGTGGGAAATGAAAGTCCCCAGAAGGCCATCGAGAGCTTCCTGCGCACCGGGACCTATGATGAGATCCCTCCTTTTCTGGACGGGGTATTCCGTTCCCTCGGAGAGCAGAATGTAAAGTCGATGATCTTCCTGAATTATCTGACCATGGATATTTACTTTGCAATGGTCCGTTTCATCCGTGAGATCGGCGGAAACTCCGAAGAAGTGGATAGGGAATGCGGGGATATCAACGATGTGGTCAGTCACATGAAGTCATGGCAGGAGGTCCGTAACTATCTGACTGTCTATATGCAGCAGGTCATACGGATGCGGGACAACAGCTCTGCCAAGAAGTACAGCCGTATTATCCGGACCGCGCTGCAGTTCATCGACGAGAATTATGATAAAGAAGATATCTCTCTGAACACGGTGGCATCGGAAGCAAATATCAGTCCGAATCATTTTTCAACCATGTTTTCTCAGGAGATGGGAGTGACATTCATTGAATATCTGATCCAGAAGCGCATGGAAAAAGCAAAAGAGCTTCTGATGACAACAGATCTGAAAAGCTTTGAGATCGCTTACAAGGTCGGATATAAGGATCCGCATTATTTCAGCTATACCTTTAAGAAAACCCAGGGGATGACCACAAGGGAATATCGCGCGAGGGGCTGAAATGATGCGACTGAAAACTGCCATCGAAAACCTGTCTCTCCGTGCCAAGCTGGGAATCCTCACATTTGTTCTTATCGTGCCTTTTCTGGTCATGACGGCATTTCTTCTTTATCATCTGGACAATATCGGGCGCTCCTACGATACGATCGTTCAAAATGTAACCAGAGCCAATCAGTATAATATAGCCTTTCGCGAGGAGATGGATGCCGTTGTATATCAGATGATCGCCCGCTCCCTTACGAAGAACGAGGTGGAGGAAGCTCTCGGAATGAAGGACCCCGACCGTCTGATCACCGAAGCGGAGTCCACCTTTGATTCGCTACAGTCCACATCTAATTCTCCGGGAGCCAAGGAGAGGATCAGAAGTATCATCAAGCTGATGATCACGCTTCGGAAGCGCATGAATGATATTAATGATTCTATTAATGAGCCGGGCAGCTATGATGAAAATATGATGAGCCTGGATGCGGATATCCGGATCCTGACGGAGCTGATCCAGGAGCGGATCACGGAATATATTTATTATGAAGCGGCCAGTATGGAAAATATCCGTGCTCAGATGGAGTATCAGCGGCTGAATCTGGTGCGGTACACGGTGCTGCTGGTCGTGTTTCTGTCGGTGCTTGCGGTGCTGCTTTCTTTATTTATCACCCGGAGCATTACCAAACCGGTCGGTGAGCTCTGCCGTGTAACAGAGCGGGTAGGCCTCGGAGATTTCAGCATCCGTGCGGAGGCAGAGGGAAGCAATGAGATCGCGACTCTGGGAAACAGCTTTAACAGTATGATCGGGCAGATCGGCCTGCTGGTGGAAAACATCCGTGAAGAGCAGATCAATTCCCGGAATCTGGAGCTGAAGCTTTTGCAGGCCCAGATCAATCCTCATTTTTTGTATAATACACTGGATAATATCGTGTGGCTTGCGGAGGATGGACGGACGGAGGATGTGGAGGCGATCGTAACGGCTCTTTCGCAGTTTTTCCGGACAACGCTTGCAGGAGGCAGGGATTTCATCCGGATCCGGGAAGAGATCGGGCATATCGAAGCGTATCTTTCCATTCAGACATTCCGTTACCGGGATATTCTTTCTTATGAGATTGATATCCCGGAAGAATATCATGAATACCTGATCATAAAAATGACTCTCCAGCCTGTGGTGGAAAATGCGCTTTATCATGGTATTAAAAATAAAAGGGGCAGGGGAACGATACGGATCGGGATAGAGGATCTGGGAGACAGCCTGAAGCTGATCGTGTCGGACAATGGGATCGGCATGAAGGAAGAAGAGCTGGCACGGATCCGGAGGATCGTAAACGGGGAGGAACAGCCCGGAGAGGATAACAGCGGCTTCGGGGCTGCCAATATAGCGGAGCGTCTCCGGTTAAGCTACGGTGACCGTTATGGCCTGAGCTTCCACAGTACCTACGGAGAGGGCACAAAGGTGGAAATTTTAATCCCGAAAACCGCTTCGGCGGAAGATTTTGAACAAAATCAATAAAAATATCAAAATTTATTCATAATTTATTCACATCTGCAGAAAAATTAAAACCATTTCAGTAAATATCTTTATGGAGAAAACCCATTTTCAATCTTAAAATCGATATTGTAAACAGAACGGGGCATATCAAAAAAACAACAGCCCCGGATTCTTAAGGAGGAAAGTATGAAGAAAAAGTTACTCAGTGCGATTCTTTCGGCAACGATGGTAGCTGCTATGCTGGCAGGCTGCGGCGAGGCTGCGGCACCGGCTGCAGAAGCACCGGCAGCAGCTGAGGAGACTGCGGAAGCTCCGGCTGACGAGGTTGTTGCGGATGTGGAAGAAGCAGCGGATGCGGTTGAGGAAACAGAAGAGGCAGCAGGCGACAAGGCTGAAGGCGGCCTGATCAGCGTAGGCTTCGCACAGGTCGGACACGAGTCTGACTGGCGTACAGCTTCCACGAAGAGCTGCCAGGATGTTTTCTCAGAGGCTAACGGCTATGACCTGAGCTTCGTAGACTGCGACAATGATGAAGCAGCACAGAAGGAAGCAGTTCGTTCCTTCATCGAGCAGGGTGTTGATTACATCATCATCGACCCGATCATCGCTACAGGCTGGGATACAGTCCTGACAGAGTGCGAGGATGCCGGCATCCCGGTTATCGTTATCGACCGTACGATCGATGACTCCGACAAGTATGTATCATGGGTAGGCTCCAACTTCAAGACAGAAGGTCTTGCAGCCGGCGAGTGGCTGAAAGCTTATGCTGAGAAGCAGGGCATCAAAGAGATCAATGCACTGGTTATCTCCGGTTCCACAGGCGCTTCCGCTCAGATCGGACGTTCCGACGGATTTGCTGAGATCGCTAAGAGAGAAGGCTGGACGATCCTTGATGAGCAGACCGGTGACTTCACAGAGGCAGGCGGACAGGAAGTTATGGAGTCCTATTGCAAGTCTTATGAAGGCAAGTTCAACGTAGTTGTATGCCAGAATGATAATGAGGCATTCGGTGCTATGACAGCTATGGACAACGCAGGCGTTAAGTATGGCCCGGGCAACGATGTAATCCTGATCTCCTTCGACGCTTGTACAGCAGGTCTGGAAGATGTTAAGGCAGGGAAGATCACAGCTGACTTCGAGTGCAACCCTCTTGCAGCTCCGTTCGTAGAGAAGGTTCTGAAGCAGATCCAGGCTGGCGAAACTCCTGAGAAGGAAGTATTCATGGAAGAGCACTGGTATGCACTGCCGGATCAGATCGTTGAATTCTCCATCGACGGCACACCGCAGACCATGACAGAAGTTACTGACGATGTAATCGCAGCTCAGTACTAAGAAGCAAAAGGTTGTAACAACCGAAAAGAGGATATAGTGTAACAATATCCGCGGGAGCTCCCGGAAACCCGGGAGCTCCCGTATCTTTTTAATGAAACAGAAAGGAGAAGGTACATGGAAGATAATGTAGTGCTGACTGCCAGAGGGATTACTATGACATTCCCCGGTGTCAGGGCGCTCGACAAAGTCGACCTCACGTTGAGAAAAGGTGAGATCCATGCACTGATGGGAGAAAACGGCG
>CACZNS010000225.1 GCA_902782575.1 uncultured Lachnospiraceae bacterium | reverse complement strand
ATGAAACGGCTGCTTCGGAGGAAGCGGCTTCGGGAGAAGCAGGAGGCGATTATCATATCGGTATCGTCACCGGTTCCGTTTCCCAGTCCGAGGATGACAGAAGAGGCGCGGAAGCGTTTCAGGAAAAGTACGGCGCGGACCGCGTGATCCTTGCCACCTATCCGGATAACTTCACGGAGGAGCTTGAGACGACGATCCAGACGATCGTAAACATGGCTGATGATCCGGACATGAAGGCCGTGATCGTAAACCAGGCGATCCCGGGCACGACAGAGGCTTTCCGTCAGATCAAGGAGAAGAGGCCTGACATCCTCTGCATCGCGGGTGAGTCACACGAGGATCTTCCGGAGATCGGAAGCGCTGCGGATCTGGTTTGCAACAACGACTTTGTGGCGCGCGGATATCTGATCATCCGCACGGCTCACGAGCTGGGCTGCAAGACCTTCGTGCATATTTCATTCCCCCGCCACCTGTCTTATGAGACGATGAGCCGCCGTGTGGCGATCATGAAGGCAGCCTGCGAGGAGTTTGGCATGGATTTCGTAATGGAGACCGCTCCCGACCCGACAACTGACGTCGGAATCCCGGGCGCACAGGCATATATCCTGGAGCATGTGCCGGAGTGGGTTGAGAAGTACGGCAAGGAAACCGCTTATTTCTGTACGAACGATGCTCATACGGAGCCGCTCTTAAAGCAGCTTCTGGAGTACGGCGGATACTTCATCGAGGCAGACCTTCCGTCTCCGCTGATGGGTTATCCGGGAGCACTCGGCATCGATCTGACGGAAGAGGCAGGCGATTTCGAGAAGATCCTTGCAAAGGTTGAGAAGGCAGTTGTGGACAAGGGCGGCGCAGGCCGGTTCGGTACCTGGGCATTCTCCTACGGCTATACGGTTTCCGCGGGTCTGGCTCAGCACGCGATGAACGTGATCGACGGCAAGAGCGAGCTGGCTGATATCGATGATATCTCCGCGGCATATGAGGTATTTTCACCGGGCGCTGCATGGAACGGATCGAACTACACGAATGCGGATACCGGCGTAAAGGCTGACAATACATTCCTGATCTATCAGGATACCTACATCATGGGCGATCCGGGACACTATATGGGATCTACCGACATCAAGGTACCGGAGAAGTATTTCACTGTTAAGTAATCTTCCTGACCGGGCATCGTAGGATCTTTCGTAGGTATTAGTCAGAGCATTCTTGATTTAACAGCGATCCTGCATCGCATGATCGCCGTAACTGTTCAGAGACCGGAGGGTTCCGAACAGTACCTTTCGGAAATGTGAACTGAGGATGGGGAGGATCGCATCGGCGCATTCTCCCCATTTTTTCTGAAAACAGGAAAGGCAGTAAATGAGTGAATCTAAGGCTCCGCTTCTTGAAATGCGGAATATCAAAAAGGATTTCTTCGGAAATCAGGTGTTGACCGACATCAATCTGACCCTCGGCGAAGGCGAGGTGATCGGACTGGTGGGTGAAAACGGCGCCGGAAAATCGACGCTGATGAAGATCCTGTTCGGTGCGGATGTGATCCGTGAGACCGGGGGCTTCGGGGGAGAGATCCTTCTGAACGGAGAAAAGGTGGAATTCAAGTCCCCCTTTGAGGCCATCGCGGCAGGCGTCGGGATGGTGCATCAGGAATTTTCCCTGATCCCGGGCTTTATGGCGGAGGAGAATATCCTTCTGAACAGGGAACCAAAGAAAAAGAACATTATCTCCGAGATCTTCAGTGATCGTATGGATACCCTCGACAGGTCCGAAATGGACAGGCGGGCGGAGGAAGCGATCGAGAAGATGGGGGTGAAGATAGACAGAAAGATGCTGATCAGCGATATGCCGGTCGGACATAAGCAGTTTACGGAGATCGCCCGGGAGCTTTCCAAGGATCAGATGAAGCTTCTGATCCTCGATGAGCCGACGGCGGTGCTTACGGAGAAGGAAGCCGAGGCTCTCCTGGATTCGATCCGGGGGATGTCCAGGCGGGGGATAGCGGTCATCTTTATCACACACAGGCTGCAGGAGATCCTCTCGGTCTGCAACCGTGTGGTGGTCATGCGGGACGGCTGCCTTGTGCAGGATGTGGAGGCGAAGGAGACGAGCGAAGCGCGGATCACCCAGTGGATGGTGGGGCGGAGCGTGGAGAGCGGCTCCGCACAGCAGAAGGTCGAACCGGACGCATCACAGGATGACAGAAGAGTGATCCTTTCGATCCGGAAGCTCTGGGTCGATATGCCGGGAGAAACGGTGAGAAACGTCAATCTGGACGTGAAGGAAGGAGAGATCCTGGGCATCGGAGGACTTGCGGGGCAGGGAAAGCTCGGGATCCCGAACGGGATCATGGGGCTCTATCAGGCAGGAGGCACCGTTACCTTCGACGGACAGGATATCCCGTTAAACAATCCCAGAAAATGCCTGGATTCCTCCTTTGCCTTTGTCTCGGAGGACAGAAGGGGCGTGGGGCTGCTGCTGGATGAGTCCCTGGAGTGGAATATCGCCTTCCCGGCGATGCAGATCCAGAATAAATTCCTGAAGATGTATCTTGGCGGTCTGATCAAGTGGAGAGACGACGCCGCGATCAAGGCCGTGACGGATAAATACATCGGTGAGCTTGCGATCAAGTGTACGGGCTCTTCTCAAAAGGCCAGGGAGCTCTCCGGAGGAAACCAGCAGAAGGTCTGCCTTGCAAAGGCCTTTGCGCTGGAGCCGAAGCTGCTCTTTGTTTCGGAGCCGACCAGAGGGATCGATGTGGGGGCGAAGGCGCTGGTGCTGGATGCCTTAAAGAAGTTCAATAAGGAAAGCGGTGTGACCGTGGTGATGATCTCGTCCGAGCTCGAGGAGCTCAGGAGCACCTGCGACAGGATCGCCATCGTATCGGGAGGCAGGATCGCGGAGATCCTGCCCGCATATGCTCCCTCTGAGGCGTTCGGTACGTTGATGATCAGTCAGGTGATCTGATCACGGAGGAAAGGGTATCATATGAATGAACAAACTGAAAAACTGACCTTTAAGGAACGGCTTGCCGGCTGGGTTAAGAGCTTCGGACTTCCGAGGCTGATCATCACGGGCTTTCTGATCCTGCTGCTCATCATGGCCCCGTTTGTGGGAGCGGATCTGCCGACCCAGATCTCAAACATCATCAACCGGTTCAGCTGGAACGGGATCCTGGTGCTGGCGATGGTACCGATGGTGCATTCCGGCTGCGGATTGAATTTCGGACTTCCCCTCGGGATCATCTCGGGACTGCTGGGAGCCACCATCGCGATCGAGCTCGGCTTCACCGGAGGGATTTCCTTTGTGGCGGCCATCCTGATCGCCACACCCTTTGCCCTGATCCTCGGAGCGGTATACGGCTGGCTCTTAAACAAGATCAAGGGCGGAGAGATGATGATCGCGACCTATGTGGGCTTCTCCTCCGTTTCCTTTATGTGTATGATGTGGCTGCTGCTTCCGTATCACAGCGCGAACATGGTCTGGGGTATGGCAGGCAAGGGACTGCGTACCACGATCTCTCTGGAGGGCTACTACTCACAGGCTCTGGCAAAGATCCTGCAGATCAATATCGGAAATCTGTCCATCCCCACCGGCACCATTCTCTTCTTTGCGCTGCTGGCCTTCGGGATCTGGGCATTCCTGCATACGAAGACCGGAACGGCCATGACGGCGGTGGGCTCCAATCCCTCCTTCGCCAGGGCGGCGGGGATCAGCGTGGATCGGATCCGGCTGATCTCGGTCATCATGTCCACCTGGCTTGCGGCCATCGGGAT
>CACZNS010000224.1 GCA_902782575.1 uncultured Lachnospiraceae bacterium | reverse complement strand
GAGCACATCGGCTCTGATCGAGGGCACGAAGCGCATTACGGATACATCAGGTGGAGAGACTAAGTCTCCGGAGGGTTTCTGGTTCGGCCTGTATGAGGATGCGGCGGCAACAAGGCTGCTTAAGATCAATGGTATCGAAGCTAAGGTCAGCTCCGGTGCAGACGGCAGATTCTCATTTGACAGCATCAGATACAGCGAAAATGAGGTTGGTACGCACACTTATTATGTGAAAGAACTCGGAGACGAGGCTGCAAAGCCCGGATATGAGTATGATAAGGCGGTCTATCCCGTGACGGTAACCGTAGCGTACAACACAGATCATTCTCAGATCGGTGCAACGGTCAGGTACGGCGAAAGCAATGTGCCTTATGAGATCACGAATCCGTACAGTGCGAAGGGCGGCTTTACGATCAGGATCACGAAGTCAATGACCGGGAATTACTGGCCTGCAGGAGCGGAGTTCAGCTTCCGGGTGACGGATAACGGAACCGAAACAGCGGAAAGCCCCGTGAAGCTTACAAGCGATCAGAGAAGCGCGACTGTTTCGTTTAATTACACGGTTCAGGGCGAGCATACTTATGCGATAACAGAGCTCGATCCGGACGGCAATCCTGTTTCACAGGCGGTCACAAAGGGCGGTATCACATATGCTGATCCGAAGGAACTGACAGTGAAGTTCACGGATAACGGAAACGGCGGGCTGGATGCTTCCGCAAAGGAAGGTACGGAAGTGATCACAGGCTGGGATCCGGTATTTGAGAACCGTTACGATGCGGCCGGAGACTTTACGCCGGAGGTGACGAAGGTGATGCAGGGCGCAGCCTCCAGATTGGCTGACTTCACCTTTAAGATGACGAAGACCGTAGACGGCACAACCGAAGATGCCGGAGAGGCTGTAGTCAGAAAGGACAGTGCATCGGCCACAGCTGCGTTTGATAAGCAGGAGTTTACTCTGGCGGATGTCGGAAAAACGTTTACCTATACGATCAGCGAGAAAGTGCCGGAGGAGGCTGAAAACAATAAGCTGAACGGTATCACCTACGATCCTGCACTTCATGTGATCACCGGAAAGGTAGTAGATAACAGTGACGGAACCCTTTCCTTCGAGGTTACGGATGCGGACGAGATCGATACTGCGAACCGGACGGCCGGAGTGACCGTTACAAACAGCTATGCGACAAGCGGTGAAGCGGTACTTCAGGTAAAGAAGGCCGTGTCGGTCAGCGGAAATGATTCAGCGAAGCTTGTCTTCACCCGCGAGAACGGAATGGAGGGACTGTTCGGCTTTACCCTTACGGAGGACGGCGGTGAGTATCAGGATTATGCCTTGACCGATGAAACCGGTCTGGTGAACTTTAAGTCGATCTCCTATAACGAGGCAGGAAGCCACACTTATACCATCAGGGAGACTTATATCAATGACGAAGTAAAGAACGGATTCGCGGATCCTTCGACGGTACCCGCGCAGACGGTTACGGTCACGCTGACGGATAAAGACGGAGTTCTGACACCGGCTTACAGCTATGGCAGGAATATCCCGGTATTTACCAATCCGTACAGGGTGACAGGCAGCTCGGCAGAGGTACCTGTAAAGAAGAACTTCGACGGGACGTATCCGAGCGAGGGCTTCACCTTTGAGCTGAAGGAAGTGACCAACGGACAGGCAGCGGAAGCCGCTGACCTGGAAGGCGAGAGTACACGGACGGTTCACGCGAATACCGAGACGGCTGTATTCAAATTTAATTATGATCAGTCAGATCTGAAGGATGCGGCAGGAAACTACAGCAATACGGTTAAGAAACTCTACCGGATCACGGAGAAGGTGAACAGCGGTTTAACCGATCTGATCAGCTATGATCGGGAAGTTGCGATGGTGGAAGTGACGATCACGGATAACCAGAACGGCACGATCTCCGTTGAAAAGAAGGTTAGAAAAGAGACGAATGACGCGGCGGACGATGCGGGCTTTGCAGAGTGGATCGCAAGGATCTTCGGAGCGGGAACCGCCGATGCGGACCTTACCTTTACGAACACTCTGAGGAAGACCTCTGCGGAGCTTCCGCTCAGCGGCAACAAGGTGCTCAGATACAGGAATGAAACTGATAACCTTGTTTCAGAGCTTGCCGGGAAGCTGAAGTTTGTGGTACATGAAAACAGTGCGACGGGGAAGGCTGTGGCAACAGGTACGCTGGGTACGGACGGCAGCATAACCTTCGATAATAAGCTGACGTACAGCAGAGAGGACAAGGGTGCGGTCGGTACGCACACCTATGTGATCACAGAGGAGTGGGCTGATCCGGACCGGAAGGTGCCGGGGATCACGCTGAACCGGAACGACAGAGGTGAGGAAAGCTATCTTACCTTTGCAGTGGAAGTAGGAACCGGAGGCCTGGGAGAGATCCTTATCAAGGGCGTTACGGGAGACGGCAGTCTGAGAGGCTCTGATGACCTGCAGTTTGCGGTATTGAAGGATATCGTAAACTATAAGACAAAGATCCGGCTGGAGAAGAGGGATTTTGCCGGAAATACTCTGGGCGGTGCCGTATTTAAGATCACCGGAGCGGATATCGCCGAGAAGACGGTTTCTGTTCCCGAAAGCGGTGAGGCACAGACCATCGAGGGGCTGACGCCGGGCGTGGAATATACGATCACAGAGACGGGAGTACCGTCAGGATATTATGCACCGGAGACAAAGCTGAACGCAGTCTTTACGCTTGCGGAAGACGGAACGATCGAGAAGGTTGAGACCAGATCAAAGCCTTCGGGATGGATTTCGGTCAAGGGTGAAGACAAGCTGACACTGCTTGCAAAGAATCAGCCTGTGATCAGGATCGAAAAGCTGGACAGCGACGGGAATACATTACTTTCCGGAGCAGAGCTTGAGGTTTATGAGGCTTCGGAGGATGGGAAACCGTCAGGAAAGGCATTGTTCAGCTGGAATACAGCGGATGCCAATCCTTACGATATCACGGATAAGGTAGTCGGGGGCAAGTTGAAGCTGAATACGGATTATGTACTCAGGGAAGCGAAGACTCCTTCGGATGCTTATGCCATTGCCGCGGACAGAGTATTCAGGATCAACGATAATTATGAGCTGATCGGAGAATACAATAACAATACCGTTGTTATGATCGACCGGAAGCAGGATGAGCATGAGATCACCGGGCAGAAGGTCTGGAACGATGATGACAGTTTACATCGTCCCGGGGAGATTACGATCGTTCTGCAGCGCAGTACGGATGGTGAGAACTGGGAGAATGTGATTGGAAGCAACGGTGAGGTGCTGAAGACAACAGCCGTGGCACCGCGTTATACCTTTACCTTTAAGGACAGCAGCATCGTTTCCGCGAATACGGCTCAGGGCGGAACGCTTTACCGCTATCGTGTAACGGAAGAGCTGGATGCGGAAACTGCAAAATACTACAGTGCTAAAACAGTTGCGATCTCTGATCTTACGGATAATGTGGCGATCATCAACGAGATCAATCAGGATGGTGTGGAGCTTTCCGGAAAGAAGGCGTGGAAATGGATCAATGCCGACGGCTCGGAGTGGGTGAAAGACCGGATCACTGTACCGGTTGAGATTACGCTGCTCAGGAGCGTGGACGGAGAGAACTGGGAGCCTGTAAAGGATGTTTCCGGGAATAACGTCACGGCAGCACCGGATCCCGAAACGGGTGAGTTCAGTTTTGGTTCCGACAGAAATTACGCACCGGAGTATGTGATCTCTCCTACGGATAACCGCCTGAAGAAATACGCGGTGGTGGACGGTCAGGGAACGATCCGAAAGCTCAGATATGCATTTGTTGAGTCAGGTATTCTGATCAACGATTCACTGGCATCAAAAGGTGTAACGGAGATCAAACCCGATCAGATGCAGTATCTTGCGGAAGACGGGAAGCCCGTAACGATCACAAACACCGTCAAGAGAGAACTGGTGGATGTAAGAGCCCGCAAGACCTGGGAGAGCGACAGCGAAATAGCGGCATACAGGCCGGCGCTCACCTTTAAGCTCTATGCGGACGGGACAGAGAAGGCCGAGGAGATACTGCCTGCAGGAAGCAATACCGGAGCTGAAGTGGTATTTAAGAATCTGCCGAAGTACAGGATCGCGGAAGGAGTCCAGACGCCGATCCAGTATACGGTAGAAGAAATGCCTGCGGCAGGCTATATCCTTGATGGAGAAAGCCGGAAAGCGGTCGACGCGGATTATACGGCAAGCTTCACAAATCGGGCGATCCATCTGACGGTTGAGAAGAGAGACGCCTATACGGAAGACAATACGACGCACAATAAGATCAGCGGAGCGAAGTTTACGATCTCCGGAAACGGATTTGTTTACACCGGGATCGCAGACGGAGAGGATCTGATCAATGTGATCCGGAAAAATTCTTCGGCGGGTCTCATAACGGGAGCCACCTATACGATCACAGAGACAGAAGCGCCTTACGGATACTCAAAGGCAGAGGCTCCGTCAGCGAAGTTTACGATTTCTGCAGACGGTACCATTACCTTTGACGGAGACAGCGAGTATTGGAAGAGCAGCGGCGAAAAGACAAACGGTTATCTGCTCACAAGATATGACAGACGTCTGCCCGGAAAGGTGACGCTGGTCAAGTTCGGACCTGATGGTGAAAAGCTTGCGGGCGTGAAGTTCAAGCTGTTCTCGGATGTCTTAAAGAACGGCGGAGACCGTCTGAAGGGCACGTATTTCGGAAATAATATCCTGGTGGAGGAAGGTGTATACACCACCGACGGAAACGGTGTGATCACGGTAAACAATCTGCCGTGGGGTACCTATTACTTCGAAGAGGTGGCGGCACCTGACGGATATGTAACGGACAGGACCGGAATACCGTTTACGATCTCCAATGAGCAGGGCAAGGGATCGAATGTGGGTCTGGAGGTAACGGTCAGCATGATGAACCGGAAGTCGACGACACCTCCGCCGCCGAGTACGAGTACGTCTACGACGACCACGACCAGCACGACGACAACGACCACGACCAGTACAACGACCACGACGTCAACGACAACAACCACAACGACTTCAACGACCACAACCAGTACGACAACACCGGTTACGACGACGACTACCGCGTCTACCACAGTAATGGTCGGCGGTGGCGGCGGTGGTGGAGCCGTGGCCGGAGCCGGAGGAGATGGAGGAGATGGAGGAGCAGTTCTTGGAGAAAGAAGGACGCCTGCGGAGCTGATCTCTGATGTACTGGGTGTGAGGCGCAAGCCCACGCCGGAGTCGGATGTGCTCGGAGCAAGACTTTCACCGATCACGGGTGACGACCTTTCACTGAACTTCTGGATCCTGATCTTCTGCATCGCCGGGGCGGTCATTATGGGTATGATCTATTCGGAGAAGGAAAAGAAAGAAGAGAAGAGAGCAGAGAAGTAAATTAAACTCGATGAAAAGGGCGGTCTGAAAGGACCGCTCTTTTCATGAAAGGAAGGCTGGAAAGTATATGAAAGATATCATTATCCTCCGGCACGGGGAAACGGAGATCAACCGGATCGGAGGCATATTTCAGGGGCAGACGGAGGTCCCGCTCAATGCCGCGGGGGAGGAGCAGGCTGTCCGGACAGGGGAGACTCTGCAAAAAAAAGGCTTTCGTTTCGACCGGGTTTATTCCAGCCCGCTCGGAAGGGCAGTCCGGTCAGCAGAGCTTGTGACCGGAATGGATCGTAAAGAGTTTATTTTTGATGACAGGCTTTTGGAGATGAGCTTCGGTGCATATGACGGTAAGCCCTGGGAGATGATGGAGGAGCAGGAAAGAGCGGTCATGCTGTTTGAACCGGCGCGTTTTGTGGCGAGGAACGGAGTGGAAAGCTATGACTGCCTGCTTGAGCGTACGGCGGACTTCTTAAGAGATCTGAAAAGAGAACTTACCGTTCCGGAGGGAACTGCAGCGGACAGCGGTGCAGTGCTCATAGCCTGCCACGGAGGGACGATGAGGGGGTTGCTGATCGCCCTCGGGCTGCTGAAGCTGGACGGCTTCTGGCAGTATCGGATCGGAAACTGTGCCTGGTATCATTTTGAATTCTCCGGAGGAGAATTTGAATTACGGGAGCAGGATGACGGCGCATTCAGAAAATGAAAAGAAATCTCCGCCCGGAAGGCTTTTTTGCATCACCGATCCGCACTGCAAGCGGCAGTATTTTCAAAAGAAGCGGGCGGAGGCTTGAAAAACCGAAGGGTTCGTGCTATTGTTGTCTCAACTGAAAATGAAAGATTCTTCGAGGCGGGGTGAGATTCCCCACCGGCGGTACAGCCCGCAAGCTTTGCAGTAAGGAGCATGATCCGGTGAGATTCCGGAGCCGACAGTGTAAGTACCGGTATTCCGGTACCGCAGTCTGGATGAGAGAAGAGATGGCTTATCTTTGAAATAAGCGTGTATTTGCCTCGGATTTTGATCCGGGGTATTTTTCTTTGCGCGATAAGGCTGTCAGGCGGGCGCCGTGTCCGTATGAGCGCACATCTGACAGCCGGCGTGCCAAAGGGGCAGGGGATTTCCTCTCCTGTCCGATCCCGGGAAGAATCTTTTCGCAGAATGCTTTATCTGTGCGTCGTCCGGGACAGTTCCCGGAAGGCCTTCCGGGTGCCGGGGCGACAGGTGAAGCGGGAGCGCTGCAGGCGCGGAAAGGAAAAGAAAATGTCAAACACAAATGAAACGGTAATTACAGGTGCTTCTGCGAAGAAGATGAGCGCGAAGATCAGGATGCTGACGGGGACAGCCATGCTCTCGGCTGTGGCTTATGTCCTGATGTTTCTGGAGTTCCCGCTTCCGATGCTGATCCCGCCGTTTATCAAGATGGATTTTTCGGAGCTCCCGGCATTGATCGCATCCTTTGCCTACGGACCGGCTGCGGGGGTGCTGGTGTGCCTGATCAAAAATCTGCTGCATCTGATGAATACCCAGAGCGGAGGGGTCGGTGAATTATCCAATTTCCTGCTGGGAGCGGTTTTTGTTTTTACGGCGGGGATCTTTTATAAGAAAATGCATACCAAAAAGGGAGCGATCATCGGCGCGGTGCTTGGAACCGTTGTAATGGGTGTGCTCTCGGTGTTTATTAATTACTATATCGTATATCCGATCTATACGAATTTTATGCCGATGGAGGCGATCATTGCCGCTTATCAGCTGATCTACACCGGAGTCAGTGATCTTTGGGGCTGCCTGATAGTCTTTAATCTGCCCTTTACCGTTTTTAAGGGGCTCTGCTCGGTACTGATCACGGTTTTTGTCTATAAGCCGCTTTCCAGACTTCTGAAAGGCTGAAGAATGTGATATAATGAAATGTGCCCTTTGGCACATTTCATCCCGCCGGCAACCTGCAGCGGAGAAAAGCAGCGCTGCCAGAGAAAGAAATGTCAGGAAATGTGCCCTTTGGCACATTTCATCCCGCCGGCAACCTGCAGCGGAGAGATCAGGGCAGCTTAATCCGGATAGCACAAGGAAAGGAAACGTGGCAGAAATGGCCGAACCGGTCAACTTATATATCGTGCTTCCATGTTACAATGAGGAAGAGATCCTTCGGAAAAGCGCGGAGAAGATACTAAATTTATACAACAGACTTCTGGATGATCAGACGATACGGCCGGAAAGCCGTATGATATTTGTTGATGACGGCTCCAAAGACCGGACCTGGGAGATCATATGCAGTCTGCACCGGAGCAATAAAGTGTTCTGCGGGATCAGGCTTTCCGGTAACCGGGGCCATCAGATCGCGCTCTTTTCCGGGATGGTTTATTCCGCGGAGCAGGGAGCTGACTGTGTGATCACGATCGATGCGGACCTTCAGCAGGATATCGAAGCTGTCCCTGAATTTTTGAAGAAGTATTCCGAGGGCTGTGACATCGTATACGGAGTGAGGGATTCCCGTGATACGGACAGCTTTTTTAAGAAGACCACCGCAACGGCCTATTATAAATTCATGAATTTCCTGGGCTGTGATCTGATCGAACAGAGTGCTGATTACAGGCTTCTTTCCAACCGCGCCGTAAAGGCACTTTCGTCCTATAAGGAGAACAATCTCTTCATCAGAGGCCTGGTTCCCACCATGGGATTTCAGAGTGATGTCGTTACCTTTCATGTAAGTGCAAGAGAAGCGGGAGAGTCCAAGTATACTTTAAGGAAGATGATCTCTCTTGCGCTGAACGGGATCACCTCGTTCAGCATCCGGCCGATCCGCCTGGTGTCGTTAATGGGAATGATCGTATTTGTGATCTCCCTGATCATGATGATACTGACACTGGTCGATCATATCCGGGGGGTTACGGTACCCGGCTGGTCGACCCTGACCATCAGCATATGGTTCCTGGGCAGTGTCCAGCTGCTTTCCCTGGGGGTTATCGGGGAGTATGTGGGCCGGACCTACATGGAGACCAAGAACAGACCGAGGTACTTTATCAGCGAAAAGACAGGAGTGGGAGATGATTGAGTTTCACGCGGATGATTACGGGATGTTTCCGGCGGCATCCGGACGTATCATTGAGAGCATCAACAACGGTGTGATAAACGGTATCAGTCTGATGCCGAACGGTCATTATCTGGACGAGAGCATGCAGCTTTTAAAAGAAGAATGCAGGAAACCGGTGAAGCTTTCGATCCACCTTAATATCATTACGGAGAAGCCGCTGAGCGATGCATCCGAGCTTCCTGATCTGACGGACGAGGACGGTAATTTCAATGTGACATACGGTAAGCTCCTGAAGGCCTCCATACTTCCGTCAATGAGGAAGAGATACAAAAAGCAGATCAAAGCGGAGCTGTCCAGGCAGATGGACCGGATCCTGCCGTATCTGAAGGAGCAGGGAACCGTCAGGATAGACAGCCACCGGCATTTTCATATGGTACCGCTTGTCTTTGATGTGATCGCGGAACTGATCAGGGAAAAGGATCTGAAGGTATCCTATATCAGAATCATCCGGGAGAAGCCCCGCTTTTACCGTAATCTGCTGCGGTTTGAATATTTTAAGCCGGTCAATGTGGTCAAGGTGCTGCTCCTTGATTTCTTTTCCGGGATAGACCGGCTGCGCCACAGGGAGCTTTTTGAATGCGGGAATGCGGATTTCGCCAGCATTCTGTTTTCCGGGCATATGACCTACAAAAACCTGGTCCTGATCCTGAAAAATATAGAGAGGAACCGGAATGCCTTCCGGGAGAATATCGAGCTGATGATCCATCCTGGCGCCGTATTGGAGCCGGAGGATATCGCAGAGATCATTGATGCTGAGGATAAGGTCTATATGGCGAGTCCGATGCGTCTGAAAGAATTGGATGCAGTCAGGAAACTGGCTGCGGGCGGAAAATGAAAAAGATCAAAGAGTATTGGGTAGAGATCATTTTGGCAGGAACAGCGGCGATGGAGATGCTGTTTCTGTTTTATTACAATATCTTCCATCTCAGGGACGCATTGGACGGAGACTTTGCAATGGTTCTCCGGCATGTGATGGAGATGGGGGACCGGCATACACTGTTTCTGAAAAACTGGAACTACATGACACAGGGGGAGATGGATGAATCTTCCCTGATCGCGCTCCCGGTTTATATGCTGACGAAAAACATCTGGCTCGGGTACGCCGTGGCGGGTGTCATAAATGTTCTCTTATGGGCTTTTGTGATCTGGAGGCTGCTCACCATCGCGAAGGTCGGCCACAGATATAAGCTCGCTGCGATCATACTGGTTTTCCTTCCGTACAAATTCGGAATGGTGGAATACACGAATATGATGTTTTTCGCGGCAGGCTATGATGTCTATAAGGTACTGCTCCCGCTGCTGTTTCTGATCGTCATGCTGACGGACTTTACCGGACGCTTCAGGATACCGGATATCTGTCTGACGGTGCTGTATTTCGTTCTGAACCTGTTTGTCGGGATCGCCAGCAGATCGTATGTATTGATCTGCGGATTGTTTCCGATCCTGGTCTGCTTTGTATTCTGTATGATCCTGGGCGTGGGGAGAGAGAAGCACAAGAGATGGATCCTGACCTCGGCGGCCACGCTCTTAGTCACCGGTGCGGGAATGTGGATCGGAGGGCTGGGAGGCGTTCCGGCCAGCACCTATAAAATGCTGGAGCTGATAGATGTATTTGAAAATATTCCTGTTACCTTATTGGATATCCTGAAGCTGCTGAACACCCTGTCACCAAACGCCGAGAGTCCTGCCACACTGAGAGGGATCGCGGCTTTGCTCCGCCTCTTTCTGGTGGGGATGATCCTTGGCTTCGGACTTCTTTCGACCGGCAGGGTTTTGGGGCTGCAGCTTTACCGGAAAGTGCGTAAAGAGGGACGGGATGCTTTTCCGGACGGAAGCTACGCGGGAGAAGCGGTACAGAGCAGCCTGATCTCCATCTTTCTCTGGAATTATCTGATCGTCCTTCTTACCGTTTCGACTCCCAGATATTATCTGGTCGGTATCATTCCGTTAATGCTTCTGGCCGCGATGAACCTCGAGTCCTTCATGAAAAAGGATGAGAAAAAGGTGCTGACGGATCTGCTGCCCGGAGCTTTCGGACTGGTCATGGCATTTTTATGTTTATTCAGCGCTTTTATGGCGGAAACGGAATACTTTCACGAAGAGGATAAAAACCACAGGGTTATGGACCGGGTGCTTTCGTTTATGGAAGAGCATGATGTGGGAACGGCGTTTGATTTAAGATGGGACGATGACAGCGATACGCAGGATAAGCATCTGGCGGAGCGGCTTCGTGTACTGGACCGCTCAAAGGTGTTTGAGTCCTATTTCCCGGATGAGAATTTTGTGACAAACAGGATCTTTTATCAGACGGAAACGGACCGGTCGGAATTTACGGATAAAAATATCCTGATCGCGCCGGAGGAGGCTTTTGAACGATGCCCGGATTATATCAGGAACAGCTATGAAAAGGCTGCCGAGGCGGAGGATTACTGCATCTGGCTTTCGGACACGAATCCGCTTGACGGGCCGGTGGGGCTTCCGGATACGGAGAGATCGGTGGATCTGCCCAGCTCCCGCTGGTATCAGTGGGAGGGTAAGCTGGACGGAGCAGGATTCCTGCATACGGATGCCGCCGGGGCCGTTTTGGTGAGTCCCTCCTTCCCTTCCGACGGTAGATCATATCGGATGATCTGCCGGTACGAAGCTGCTTCGGAAGATACGAAGGCTTTTCTGGATCTTTACCGGGATGAGGAAAAGATCGGATCTTATCCTCTGGAGCCCGGAAAGACGGAAACAGAGATAGATATTCCTTCCGGAGAAGGAATGTACCGCTACGAGATCCGAAAGGAAGATGATTCACCGCTCGTGATAAAAGGAGCGGAGTTTGCCGTAAGATAAGGATGATCGTTTTTGACAGACTGACTCCCGGAGATTGTGAAACTCTCAGCGGGCTGGAAAAAGAAATATTCGGTGCGGATGCCTGGACCAGAGAGGACTTTGAAGAGACGCTCTGCTGTGATTATACATACTATCTGGTCGCAAGGGACGGAGATGAGATCGTAGGGAGCGCAGGGCTCAGAAATATGTGCGGTGATGCGGATATAACCAATGTGCTGGTGCGGGAGGATCACAGGAGACAGGGGATCGCCGAGGCTCTCCTGCTTAAGCTGATGGAGGGATCAAAGAGTATCGGAGCAAGAAACTTTACTCTTGAGGTGCGTAAGTCCAATCTGCCGGCGATCCGTCTGTACGAAAAGCTGGGCTTTCGTTCCGAAGGGATCCGCCCGGGCTTTTATGAGCATCCGAAGGAAGATGCTGTGATCTACTGGTTAAGGGATCAGACCTGTTGTTAACAATAAGTATTATGGATCGGTAATTATGCTGGATGTGTGTTTGCTTGGCTGCGGCGGGATGATGCCGCTGCCGTATCGATATCTGACTTCGCTGATGCTGCGGTTTAACGGCAGTTCTCTGCTCATAGACTGCGGAGAGGCTACTCAGATGGCAATGAAAAGGAAGGGCTGGAGTCCGAAGCCGATTGATATCATGTGCTTTACGCATTATCATGCCGATCATATCAGCGGCCTGCCGGGGATGCTTTTGACTCTCGGAAATGCCGAACGGACAGAGCCGCTACTGATGATCGGGCCAAAGGGACTGGAGAGGGTTGTCCGTTCTCTGCTTGTGATAGCCCCGGAGCTTCCCTTCGAGCTGGAATTTCATGAGATCAACGGAAATGAAGAAGAGCTGGAAACCCATGGGTATCATATCAAAGCCTTCAGAGTGAATCATAACGTGACCTGCTACGGTTATTCCGTCAGGATCGAGCGGGCTGGGAAATTCAACGCGGAGCGGGCAAAGGAACTGCAGATCCCGCTGCCGTTCTGGAATCGTCTGCAAAAGGGCGAGGTCTGTACGGGAGATGACGGAAGGGTTTTTACACCGGATCTGGTGATGGGAGATAAACGAAGAGGACTTAAGGTGACCTATACCACGGATACGCGGCCTACAGCTTCCATCGTGGAGAACGCGGCAGATTCGGATCTCTTTATCTGTGAAGGAATGTATGGGGAGCCGGACAAGCTTGAGAAAGCGAAAGAGCATAAGCACATGACATTTTCGGAAGCTGCGGAGCTTGCGAAGAAAGCGGAGGTAAAGGAACTCTGGCTCACTCATTACAGCCCGTCCCTGCAGGATCCGAGAGAATTTCTGCATTTCGCAAAAGAGATCTTTCCCGCGGTAAAAGCCGGAAAGGACGGAAGGACGGTGATCCTGGATTATGTCGAAGAATAGCATCAAGAATGCGGTGATCGTGATCGCGGTACTCTGTGCTGCGATATTGATCGTGTATTTTGCGATCATCAATGCGCCCAAGGAGGAGGAAACAACGAAAGTCAGCAACGCCGCAAAGATCCTGGCGCAGAATTATGACGAAAACTATCCTTCCACACCCAGGGAGGTGCTTAAGGCCTATGCGGATATCACTCAGTGCTTTTATGAGCCCGAGACCACGGAAGAGGAGATAGCGGGGCTCGCAGCCATGATGCGCAAGCTGCTGGATCCGGAGCTTCAGGCAAATCAGAGCTATGAAGACTTTCTGGACAGCCTGCGGGCGGAGATCCTGCAATACAGGCAGGCTGAAAAGGTGATCACCAGTTATATGGTCTCTTCCGGAACGGATGTGAAATATACAACGAATGAATATGGCGAGCTGGCAACGCTTTATCTGACGCTCAGTGTCCGTGAGGACGGAAAGATCAACCGGATCAAGGAGCAGTTCATTTTAAGAAGGGATGAGGCAAAGCACTGGCGGATTCTGGGATGGCAGTCGGCACAATGAAAGAAACGGAAAAAAAAGATATCCTGATCCTGGGAATAGAGAGCTCCTGCGATGAAACCGCGGCTTCGGTGGTACGAAACGGCAGAGAGGTTCTCTCGAACGTAATATCCTCCCAGATCGCGACGCATACCGTATACGGTGGAGTTGTGCCGGAGATCGCGTCAAGGAAGCATATTGAAAAGATCAACCAGGTTGTAAGGGAGGCATTGAAAGAGGCGTCCATCGGGCTGAAGGATCTGTCCGCGATCGGCGTCACCTATGGCCCGGGCCTGGTGGGGCCGCTTCTGGTGGGAGTATCGTTTGCAAAAGGACTGTCGTTTGCGTCATCTGTTCCGCTGGTCGGCGTGCATCATATCGAAGGGCATATAGCGGCAAACTATATCGAAAACAAGGAATTGGAGCCGCCGTTTCCGTGTCTCATCGTATCCGGCGGGCACACACATCTGGTCAATGTAAAGGATTACGGTGATTTTGAGATCCTCGGAAGGACCATGGACGACGCGGCGGGAGAGGCCTTTGACAAGGTGGCCAGGGCGATCGGTCTGGGATATCCGGGCGGACCGAAGATCGACGCTGCAGCAAAGGCCGGTGATCCGGAAGCGATCCGTTTCCCGAGAGCGAAGGTTACAGAGCATGAGTATGATTTTTCCTTCAGCGGGCTGAAAAGTGCGGTGCTGAATTATCTGAATTCCTGCGAGATGAAGAACGAGACCTGGGTACAGGCGGATGTGGCGGCTTCCTTTCAGGCGGCGGTAGTGGATGTGCTGGTGGAGAATTCCGAAAAGGCGATCCTGAGCCTTAAAGCAAAGAGGTTTGCTATCGCGGGAGGGGTGGCATCCAACTCTGCTTTACGGGAAGCCATCGAAGCAAAATGCCGGGCCCACGGAGTGGAATTTTACCGGCCGTCGCCGGTATTATGTACCGATAACGGTGCGATGATCGCGTCGGCAGCATATTATGAGTATCGAAACGGGATTCGGGCGGGTCTGGACCTGAACGCAGTGCCGAATCTGAAGCTGGGAGAGAGATGATCACTCGAAATGGAACAGATATTTGAATCCGGCGGTGACCGTGATACATTTGAATATGCCCGTTTGATGGCCGAAAAGGCGGAGCCGGGAACGGTGATAGCGCTGACAGGGGATCTGGGAACCGGAAAAACGGTTTTTACAAAAGGCTTTGCGGCAGGTCTCGGGATCACGGAGCCGGTAAGCTCTCCGACCTTTACGATCCTGCAGCAGTATGATGGCGGCAGAATGCCGCTTTATCATTTCGATGTATACCGGATCGGCGATGTGGAGGAAATGGAGGAGACCGGCTATGAGGACTGTTTCTACGGGGATGGGGTGACCATCGTGGAATGGGCCGGGCAGATCGATGAGCTGCTGCCGGAGAAGACCGTAAGGATCCGGATCGAAAAGGATCTGGAGCGGGGAACGGACTATCGGAGGATTATACGTGAAGATACTGGCGGTTGATTCCTCGGGGCTTGTCGCATCCTGCGCCATTGCGGAGGATGGAGTGCTTTGCGCCGAGTATACGGTTTCACATAAAAAAACACATTCCCAGACCCTTATGCCGATGATCGCGGAGATCTGCCGGATGACAGAGCTTCAGATGGATACGATAGACGCGATCGCCGTCGCGGGCGGGCCGGGATCCTTTACCGGCTTACGGATCGGCTCGGCTGCCGTAAAGGGGATGGCGGAGGCACTGGGAAAGCCGGTGGTCTCCGTGCCGACGGTGGATGCGTTGGCGATGAACCTTTTCGGCTGTCATGATCTGATCGTGCCGCTGATGGATGCCAGAAGGAATGAGACCTACAGCGGGATCTATACCTTTGAGGGAGAGGAGCTGCGTGTGCTGAAGGAGCAGTCCGCGGTTCCCCTTGAGATCATGATAGCTGCTGTGAACGAAATGGATAAACCGGCGGTGTTTCTCGGCGACGGGGTTCCGGTCTTTAAGAAACAGCTGTCCGAACAGGTGAAGGTACCCTTCATATTTGCGCCTGCAAGCTGCAATCGGCAGCGGGCAGCCTGTGTGGCTGTGCTTGCCATGAAATATTTCGCTGGCGGAAAAGCGGAAGATGCGGCAGAGCATGCGCCGGAGTATCTGCGGGTATCCCAGGCCGAGAGGGAGAAACAGATGAAGTGCAGCGGCACGGCAGGAGTATAAAATGAAAACGACGGCTATTGTGCTTGCCGGAGGGCAGGGAAAGAGAATGGGGGCGGGTACCGCCAAGCAGTACCTGGATCTGTGCGGGAAACCGGTGATCTGGTATGCGCTGGATACATTTGAGAACTCCTTTATCGATGAGATCGTGCTTGTCTGCCCGGCGGGAGGTGAAGAATACTGCCGGAAAGAGATTGTGGAAAAGTACGGGTTTAAGAAGGTTTCCGCCATCGTACCCGGAGGCAGGGAGAGATATGATTCCGTCAGAAACGGCCTGGATGCGGCAGAGAAATGCGATTATGTTTTTATCCATGACGGAGCACGTCCCTTCGTATCACAGTATGTGCTGGAGAGATGCCTTCATTATGTAAAAAAATATCGGGCGGCTGTGGCGGCCGTGAGGGCAAAGGATACGGTAAAGCTGGAGAACGGAGACGGATTTATCGAGCAGTCCCCGGACCGGGCCAGGGTCTGGCTGATGCAGACGCCGCAGGTGTTTGAGTATGAAATGATCCGGGACTGCTACGAAAAGCTGATCAGAGATGAAAAGCGTCTGGAGGAGGCCGGGGTCCGCGTGACGGATGATACAATGGTTGCAAAGATGTATGCGGATGTGGATGCAAAGCTGGTAGAGAGCTCCTACGATAATCTTAAGATCACGGAGCCGGGAGATCTGGTGCTGGCGTCTGCGATTCTGGACTCCGGAAGAGATCGTGAAAAAAAGGGGTTTTCATCCTGCAGTTAACTTTGTTGAGATATTGAGAAATTTGATATAATCATAAGACAGGTCGGACCGTCTTTATTGACCGGTTCGGGTTTTGTCCTTTTTCAGCAGAATAAAGACTGATAGGTTACTGTTCTTTGGTCCGGCAGACTACGTAAGCAGTAGCATCGATTGACTGTCAGACCTGAGGGGGAGGATTTCTTTATCAGGCCTGGCGGTTTTTTTATTGAATATATAATGAGCAGAGCCGGTTTTTCATCAGAAAAACAATAAAAAACAGCCTGTGATTCACGGAAGCTACAGTGAGTATTACTCACTCATCAGTGAAGCAAAACGATCAGGAACAAAGAAGAATGAGATAGCAGGTCATAGAATCGAAAGATGAGGTTTTTATGAGAGTTACAAGGATAACACCGGAAATTCGTATTATTATGAGAATCTGATCCCGAAGGGCTTACTGGAGGATGAGAATCTGTTCTGGCAGGGAGCGATCGCAGGAGACGGAACAGCCTGTGCGATACTTGGTGCGGGCATTTGTAAGGAGATCGCTTACATCGAATGGCTGTATACTCATCCGGATTACCGGGGCAAGGGAGCGGCAAGGGATCTTTTAAGGTCGCTTAGAGTCCTGCTGAAGAAGGTCGGGGTAGAGATACTCCAGGTTACTTTTTCTGAAGATGAAGAGAATCTCGAGGATTTTTTAGAAGAAGAGGGTTTCCTTATAGATGATGACATTCAGATGTACTCCGTTCCCATAAGAGATCTTCTGTACAGCAGGACAGTCGAAAGGCTGGACAGGAAAACAGATGACAGTGAAAGTGTGGTCTTTTTTTCTAAGGTCATGAATTACTATGAGTTCTATGACTACCTCAGGGAAAAGGAGATACCCGTATTCGGAAACGCTGAGGCCGTGTATAAATACAGCCTTGTCCGGCTGGATAAGGAGCGCAACATCACGGGCTTTATGCTTATCGAAAAAAGATCCGGAGGGGATCTGGAGATTCCCTATCTGGAAAATGACGGGTCTCTTTCGGGAGTTTCGGATATCTTCCGCGCGCTTAAGAGCCTGGTGATCGAGCATAAATGGGAGGATTCAAATCTTGTTTTTTACGACAGGGCCGGAAGGATCATAGAGTTTATTGAGCAGGTAACCGATGAGGAACGTGCGGAATATATCGTTGACGGACAGAGGCAGGGAATGAAGATGGTAGGATGAGAATAACTGTTTGTTAAACTAAGTGTTCTGAACAGCTGCGGATGAAAAACAACAATCTGTGACCGGTCAGAGCATATTTTCGTATAAAGAGATATAAATTTCCGGATCCTGAATTATTCTATACGGGCTGCATTAAAAAACTGTTCCGGATAGTTCTTAAGGAGCCTTTTTTGTTTTGGTTCGTATTTTACACGACACTGCAAAAACGGACATCCGAAAGCATAAGATAATATGAACTGAGGTTTATATAGGAGGTACAGGTATGAGCCATATAGGAAAAGAAATTGAAAAAAGAACAGGAGATCAAGAGGTCGGAGTTTACCGACAAAAAAGGATCTTCACTGGAAGAAAACAAGGCAGTACAGTCAAAAGATTCATTTCAGAATGTTGTGAAAAAGAAGGCTGATGCTCCGAAGGAAAAAGCCGGTGAGGATAAGAAGAAGGTAAAGACCGGTTTGAACGGGGATCAGGCTGCCGGTGCAAAGATAAATCAGCTTAAGGAAAGCGGGAAGATGCTCCCTGTCATAATGCCTGAGAAAAAAGCGCTTACCAAGGAAGAGGCGCTTCTTAAGGTGCAGAATTACCATGAAAGGCTGGAGGAGGCGGAGAGCAGCTTATTCAATGATAAGGAGAGATCAAAGATCAGCAGGAACAGATTTAAGAACCTGTGGTCCGGAGAAAAGGAAAAGCGTGCAAAGGAAGCATTGAGACGGCAGAAAAATGCCGAAAAGATCCTTGAGGCCGAAGAGGGGATCAGTAAGCTTAGGTATACGGATGAGGAATTTGACAGGTCCGGATTCGAGAAATATCTGAGGGACTTCGTTAAGATGTCATGGGAGCCCTATCCCATGGACAACGACGAAAATTTTGCAAATAATCTGCTGAAGAACTACAGGTATTGCATGGATGTGGAAAAGTTTGCTCAGATGGTGGATCAGGCAGTAGCCTACGGATATTTTCCGAAGGAAGTGAATCTTGAAGAGGTTCACTACGTCGAGGCTTTCAGATGCGTGCTATCGGGATAAGCAGGCAAGCAATTGGTCCAGGTATTTAAGAACCGTTATACTAGGCTCTTGCCTCAGAGCAGGTAAGCTTTCTTTGAAGGATTTTGAAAAAGCATATCAGTCTGAAGAATATAAAGCATTTCTGGAGCAGGCCGGGAATACGGATATAACTCCGATGATGTTTGAGGATTCGGAGGATAAAAAGAAGACCGAGAGTTTCGGTAATGGATGCCTTGGCTTCACAATCGCGAAAAAAAGTGAAGCTCTTATTGACACTTTTTGATTGTTTTGCTATAGTATAGTTTGCGTCGCTTGAGCGAATGCAATTTCCTTTGCTTAAAATCAGGATTTAAGCATTTTGGAGAGGTATCGAAGTGGTCATAACGAGGCGGTCTTGAAAACCGTTTGTCCGCAAGGGCGCATGGGTTCGAATCCCATCCTCT
>CACZNS010000223.1 GCA_902782575.1 uncultured Lachnospiraceae bacterium | reverse complement strand
GCTTCCTGGGAGTCCTGCTCTGTACGATGCTGCTTTTTACCGCATTCGGCGCTAATGAACTGATCAAATTCTCCGAGGAATGGGAGTACGGCGAGCTGACGCCTTCCGCCTACACCGTAGGGTTTAAGGATGGTACGGATTATGATATCGTATATGATTATGCCTGTCAGTTCCACGGGCAGATGGTGGAAACGATCGAGTCGGAGATATACGGAAATGACACTTCGGCCCTGTATCCGGTGACTGTGGCGGATGAGGGAAATCTTTTCCGCTTTGAAAATGAGGAAGGGGAATACGTGAAGCTTCCGGACTACGGCATCGCGGTAAGCTGCAGGGCGGCGGAGGTGCTGGGGCTTCGCCTCGGTGATTTTGTGAGCTTCAAGCCGGTGGGAGGGGCTGTAACCTATAAGGGGCGCGTGAGTCTTTTATTCAAGACCCCGGGAACCCAGGGGATCGCCATGACCAGGAAATATCTGGAGGGTCTCGGAAGGGATTTCCGGCCGGGCATCCTGTATACGGATATGACGGTGCCCGCATCCTATGTGATCGACCGGGAAGAAATAACGAGCGTTTTCTCGAAGGAGGCGTATATAAAGTCCCTCAAGGCCCGGAAAGCCTCCATGGATGCCGAAGTGACCTATATCATGGTGATCGCCGTCATGATAGGCATTGTGGTCATGTATAACCTCGGTATCCTGTCCTTTACGGAAAAAACAAGGGAGATCGCCACGCTTAAGGTCCTGGGGTTTCCGACGGAAAAGATCCGCTGGATCCTGCAGCAGCAGAATATCCTGGTCACGGGCGTGGGAACCGCGCTGGGCCTTATAGCGGGGAGGAGGCTTCTGACGTTCATGATGGTACAGCTGGACGTGGACTCGGATTTCCTGTACGCGCGTCTCAGCATTGTGCCTTATCTCCTTGCCTTCCTGCTCTCCTTCGTTCTGTCTCTTGCGGTGAACGGGATCATATCTTCCAAGGTAAAGGATATCAATATGGTAGAAGCACTGAAAGGAGTGGAATAATAAGATGGCTTCACGGACGCGCAGCATGACGGAGGGAAGTCCCTTAAAACTGATGCTTCGGTTTGCGCTGCCGCTGCTTCTGGGCAATCTCTTCCAGCAGACCTACAACATGATGGATGCCATGATCGTGGGGCGGATTCTGGGAAGCAACGCCCTGGCGGGAGTGGGAGCCACCACCAGCGTGCAGTTTCTGGTATTCGGCTTCTGCATGGGAGTCTGCTCCGGCTTCGGGATCCCCATTGCGCAGCGCTTCGGAGCGGAGGATCATCGTGATATGCGCAGGTTTATCTGGCACAGCCTGGTGATGACGGCGGTGCTAGCCTTCTGCGCCACGGTGCTGACCACGGTCTTTACGCCTCAGATCCTGGATCTCTTATCCACGCCGGATAATATCCGGGACGATGCGTATGCCTATCTTTTTATCATCTTTCTGGGCATTCCCTTTACCCTGCTCTATAATCTGCTCTCCAGCATTCTGAGGGCGGTGGGGGACAGCAGGACCCCCTTCCTCTTTCTGGCGGTCTCCACGGTGCTCAATATCGCTCTGGATCTCTTCTGTATCCTTGTCCTTGAGCTGGGGGTGGCCGGGGCTGCCATCGCAACGGTGACGGCGCAGGCGGTTAGCGGGATCCTCTGTCTGATCCTGATCGTCAGGAAATACGAGATCCTATGGATCGCAAAGGATGAGAGGCGGTGGGATCAGAGGCATATGAGGATGCTCATTACCATGGGAGTGCCGATGGGGCTGCAGTATTCGATCACGGCCATCGGCAGCATGGTCATGCAGTCCGCAAACAACAGCCTGGGGAGCGTCTACGTATCCGGCTTTACGGCGGGAGCGAAGCTGAAGCAGCTGACCATGTGTCCCTTTGACGCGATCGCCAATGCCATCGCCACCTTCGCGGGGCAGAACTACGGGGCCGGAAAGCCGGACAGGATCCGGAAGGGCTTCCGGCAGGGGCTGCTGCTCAGCATCGCCTACGGCATAGGGATCGGCCTTGTCATGTTCTTCTTCGGACGCACCTGCTCCATGCTCTTTATCTCTGCCTCGGAGACGGAGGTGCTGGATGCCGCAGGGCTTTATATCGGCCGGATCGGATTGTTCTACTGGTCTCTTGCGATCCTGAACGTGTCCAGGATGACCACCCAGGGGCTGGGCTTTTCCGGCAGGACCATCCTCTCCGGAGCCATCGAGATGGTGGCGAGGATCATCGTGAGCCTGTTTTTTGTACCGGTCTTCGGCTTCGGAGCCATCACCTTTGCCGATCAGGCGGCATGGCTTGCAGCGGATCTTTATATCCTGCCCATGTGCCTGCACTGCATCGGGACCGCCTCGAAAAAAATCTCCCGGATTTCCCCGAAAATCGGGTAATTGGTAGAAGAAATACATAGAAAATACAAGATATAGCGTTATGTAATCTTGAATTTCTTTTTTGGTGATGATAATCTAAAGTTCCCGATGCGGGGAGACGGACAGGCTTTGGAGAATAACAGCAAAAGCCTGCGGAATCCTCACAGACGGGAATTGTTTTTGCGATGAAGCGGAAGCTTATCATCGCAGGAACGGGGGAAGCGGTCGGTTTTACGGGAAACGGGAAAGAGATCTATCATGCAGTTCGTAAACAGGGCGGGAGAAAAGGAATCATCAGTTTATCCGGCATTGTCCGATGACAGAATGCAGCTGCGCTACGCGGGGGATGTGCGCCGGGAGAGCCGGGTGGAAAATCCGGAGCCTATCCGCTGGGAAAGTGCCTCCAGATGGGGCGGAGCCCGTTTTTGGAAGCGTTTCATCATAAGGACGGTATCGGCGGCAGCCGTGCTGGTCCTGGGAGCATCGGCGGCTATGGCGGCACCGAAGATCGCCGGGCAGCTGAAAAAAGCGGATGTGGAGCAGATCCGGACGGAGGATGTGGTGGAGCTCGGAGAGATCTATGCCGGGAAGGTCGCGGACTATATCACCGCGGACCGGGACGATGTCTATCATGAGGCAAGGCTTGACGCATCCGGTGTCAATACGGGAAAGGTCGGAGACTATCCGGTCAGCATATCCTGGCTGGATCAGGCCTTTGACGTGACGGTTCATGTAAAGGATACGGTGGCTCCCGTGGTGCATACTCATGAGCCCGGGAAGCTCAGCTTCTATGTGGGGGAAAAGGTTTCGGCAAAGGATCTGGCCTGGTCAGAGGACCGGGAGCCGTCCGAGGTTTTCTTTGCCCAGAAGGGTTCCGCGGACAGCGTGCTGGCGTTTCAGGAGCCCGGCCGCCTCTTTGCGGGAAGCGGAGCCGGACTGCCCGACAGCATATTCGGCGGCGCGGAAAAAGACATAGCGGCGGATATGCAGGAGGAGACGGTTACCCTGATGGAGCCCGGAACGATGACTCTTTCCGTCCAGGCTGTGGATGCCGCGGGAAATGTTTCGGTTCCCGTGCCGGTGTGCGTAACGGTCATGAAGGAGGAGCATTCGCCGGTCATAGAAGGAACGGTGGGAAGAAGCATCGTAGAGGGAGGTTCTCTTCCGGATTTTATGGAGGGAGCCGTGGCCTATGATGAGGAGGACGGCGATCTGACGGACAGCCTTACCGTAGACATCTCTTCCGTGGATGCCAATGTCCCGGGGCTTTATTTCATCCTGTACCGTGTCTCGGATTCGGCGGGGAATGTGACGGAGCTGACGGAGACCTTCACGGTGAAGATGAAAGCAGGGTCTACCAAAGAAACGCCGCCGGATTATGAGGTGGCGGCAAAGCGGGCGGCCATCGCAGCGCAGACACAGAAGAATCTGGAGGAGGTCGCCATCGCCAACGAGCTGACGAAGAAGTATTACGAGAACCTGGCAAAGCAGGATCAGTGATCCGGCGGGAAGAAGGCCGTGTTGACGCGGCCGTATGTCGTATTCACAGGCTTCCGGAATATCATCAGTAAGCGTCAGTAAACGTCAGTAAGCGTCAGTAAACGTCAGTAAACGTCAGTAAACGTCAGTATACTGGGGAAGAAAGCCGGTTTGACGAGGCCTGCAGCGGTACGGATGGTTAGCAACCGTCATGAATTGATCTGCACATCCTGCTGATCCTTTTTTCTCCGGGTCCGGGGCAGGATTCGGTTACATAGTAAGGGCCGCTTCGGCGGTCATCACAGAGGCCGCCCGGGCGGTCTTTTCTTTATCAGAAGGATTTACGGCGATAACGCCTTTATGGATTCCGTGACGGAAAGACCGGCAGTTCATGAATGTCGTCTGTCTGAATTGATATTTCGGGAAAAATCCTATATACTTATTGAAATGGGAAACTGCCTCGCTCCGAACTGGTATGACGGACGGACGTTTTCTGGCAAAAACTGTGCGGGAGGATAAAAAAGAATGAGCGAACAGGCAAAATCAGGCGGATGGCGCGCGAATAAGTGGGTGCGTGCGGCCATTCCGGCACTGCTGCTTCACTGCAGCATCGGTACGGTATACTGCTGGTCAGTATTCAGTCAGGAGATCGCGGATTATATCGGCTTCGGCAAGGCGAGCGTTGAGTGGGCCTTCAGCTTTGCGATCTTTTTCCTTGGAATGTCGGCGGCGTTTCTCGGAAATATCGTGGAAAAGGATATCCATAAATCCTCGCTGATCGCCACGGTCTGCTTTACGGCGGGTATGATCCTGACCGGCTGCTTTATATTTTACGGCGGAAACCATCAGGGCAGCGTACTGGCGCTGATCGGCATTTATGTGAGTTACGGCTTTATCATGGGTGTGGGCCTGGGAACCGGCTATCTGTCGCCGGTAAAGACGCTGATGCTCTGGTTCCAGGACAAGAAGGGTCTGGCCACGGGTCTGGCGGTTGCGGGCTTCGGTGCCGCAAAGGCCATCGCGAGCCCCATCATGACATCCCTGCTGAAGAAGTGGGAGGACGGCAGCGGTATCTATAAGATGTTCTGGATCCTGGGTGTGGTATACTGTGTGATGATGTTTGTGGGACATCTGCTCTTAAAGAAGCCGGACGGCTGGCATGAGCCCACCGGAGATGAGAAGAAGCCCAGCACCATGGAGGTGATCAAATCCAAGCCCATCACGAATTATATCGGCATCTGGCTCATGTTCTATATCAATATCGCCTGCGGTCTGGCTCTGATCTCCCAAGAGAAGGCGATTGTCAAGTGCATCGGCCTGGCAGCGTTTGCCGGCATCATCTCTTCGGTCTCCGCGATCTTTAACGCGGGAGGACGTCTCGGGTTTTCGGCATGGGCGGATCTCTTAAAGGACAGGAATACGATCTATAAGCTGATCTTCATCCTTTCCATCGGCTTTACGGCACTCGTGATGGTAACACGCGGTATCGTAAACGGCGAGGGCAACGGGCTGCTGATCGCGCTGGTGCTTTGCCTGATCTTTGTGGTGAATGCGGGCTACGGCGGCGGCTTTTCGAATGTGCCGACATTACTGTCCGACCACTACGGCATGGGCTCCATTTCCGCGATCCACGGACTCACCCTTTCCGCATGGGCCATCGCCGGACTTACGGGCAATCAGCTCGCGACCTTCATCGTGAACCACACCGGAGAATGGGTGGAGCATGACGGCGTGAAGGTGAATCCCGCCGGCTATCAGAACGTGCTTTATGCAACGCTGATCCTCTACATCATCGCGCTGGTGGCCTGCATGGTTCTGGTTAAGCCGACAGCGGATAAGAAAGCAAAATGAAGAAAAGACTGACAGGTTTTATCAGGGCTGCCGCGATGCTTTCCGCGGCAGCCTTTGTTGTACTCTGCGGCTGCGGCAAGGGGGCCGGGGATACCCCGGAGAAGGCTTTGGAAGCGGAATCCGCGGCAGGGATCGAGGCGGCAGGAGAAGAAGCGGAGTCTGCGCTGCCTGCCATGATCCCGGTGGAGACGCAGGAGAGCGGGACTGAGAAGGATGAGACTGAGACGGAAGGGGACGGCTCTTTCCTGGAGGTGCCGGATGATCCCTCCGGCAGCCCGTCGGAGGAGACTGCGGAGGAGACGGAAGAGAAGGTGAGTGATCCTGTGTTTACAGCAGAAGAGATACCGGATGACATTTTTCAGAAGATGCTGGGTGTGTCTTATCCGGAGGGCTGCAGTATCGCAAGAGAAGATCTGCGGTATCTGAGGCTTTCCTATTATGATTTTAACGGGGAGGTACAGGTGGGTGAGATGGTCTGCAGCCGGAAGATCGCGGATGATCTGATCGAGATCTTCCGGGGGCTTTACGAGGTGCAGTATCCCATCGAACGGATGCGCCTGATCGATGAATACGGCGGGGATGATGATGCTTCCTGCGCGGATAACAACACCTCCTGCTTTAATTACCGGACGGTGGCCGGCTCCACGAACCTTTCCAAACACGCACTGGGAGTGGCTGTGGATGTGAATCCCTTTTATAATCCCTACGTGACCTATCCGCAGGGAGTGGAGAGGATCACACCGCCGGGGTCCGAAGCATATGCCGACCGGTCCGCGGATTTTCCGCATAAGATCGGGCCGGGAGATCCGGTCTACGAGCTTTTTGTGTCCCATGGCTTCACCTGGGGCGGAAACTGGAAAAGCGTCAAGGATTATCAGCATTTTCAGAAGAATCAATAATCGTACTCGACCGACTTCTGCAGGAGGCAGGAGGAGTCCCGCGGAAGGCGGGATTACAGAGAATGGAGGTTTTACTTAAAAGGAGAGTTACCGGAGATGAGCAAGCGCAAAACGAGTATAGAATTAATGAGATTTCTTGGTGCTGCCATGGTGGTATTTGTACATTGCCGGGGGTTTATATATTCTGACAGTCCCCTGGCACAGATGGCTTATCCGATAGTCGATTTCTTCTTTATGGTATCGGGATACTTCACCATGAGTGATGCCATAAAGGCTGCTTCTTTGCCCAAATCTAAAAGATTCCTACCGGATGCCGCAGATTCTGTAAGATACGTGTGGCATAAAGCAAAGGATATTTTCGGTCTGTATATTTTTGCGCTGATCCTTGTATTCGTGATCCGGACTGCACAGAAGGATGTCTTTTCCCTGACCGGTACCCTGTATGAGCTCTTTCATTTCAAATGGGAGTTTATGATGCTTCATATGCTGGGATTCAATCACGCTCCGGCATTCAATGTAGATTATCTGCT
>CACZNS010000222.1 GCA_902782575.1 uncultured Lachnospiraceae bacterium | reverse complement strand
GTAGATCACCAGACGCACCGTTTCCTTCCAGCGCCTCTCCTTCACATAGACCAGGCCCACGATGGCGGGATAAACCTTGAGTCCCGCTGCCATGGCGATCAGGATCATCGCCAACTCCCTGCGGACGGGACTCTCGGAATCCTTCCAGTAAAGGGCCGCAAGGACCATCACCGCCGTCAGGAACGAAATGTTGCCCCTTTCGATCGCTCCGGCCATAAACGGGGCGGACAGCAGCAGGGCAGCCACAAAGATCGTATTCTTCCTGCTGCCGTTTTCAGGCAGGATCCTGTCAACCACCAGCTTAAACAGGAGAACGGTCAATACGGTTAACATAATGTAAATCAGCATATTGTACTGATAATCCCTCACATCCCTCCAGCCGTTTACGTCCCAGGGCATCGCCGGCGGATCGATCAGGACCAGGATATAATAAAGAAGATAGGCAAAAGCGGGAAAGGTAGCATCATAGGTATTAAAATAGAAATGCTTCATATCCGAAGCAAAGGCGATGTGCCGGAAATGATCCGTATAGGCGAAATCGAAATCATTCTCCATGGCAAGCCACCGGGCCGCGTCTCCCTTTGTGACGATCACCAGAATGGCGAACAAAAACGTACATGTGAGAGAGATGATAATAAACAGATCGATCGCTTTCCTTTGCTTCATATGGCTTCACCCGTCAGATCCTTATATGTAATTCCACTCTTTTCACCTGTCGTAAAAAAACACAGCCAGCCGCTGCAGGACTGACTGTGATCTTTTCTGGAGCCAAAGGGGTTCGAACCCTCGACCTCAGCGTTGCGAACGCTGCGCTCTCCCAGCTGAGCTATGACCCCGCGAACGTGATAGATTATAGCATCGGTCCCTGATATCGTCAAGTCCCGTCCGGCACAGGTCCTAGGACCTGTACTTTTCAATGGTTTCGGAAATGCGCTTTTCGGGCTTGATCAGCTGCTGCGTCGCTCCCCCGTTGTTCAGGGTATCAATGATCGCAGCCAGATACCGGTTCATCCCGACCGAACCGTAATACTTCTTCTTCAGAAGCTCCGGCTTCTGCCAGATCAGGTTTGTGGTATATATTTTGGTAAAGAGCCCTTCTTCATAGGCCTTGTCGAACTTTTCAAATCCGTGGGTAAAGAGCCCGAAGGTCGCAAAGATAAAGATCCGCTCCGCTCCGCGCTTCTTCAGCTGACCCGCCACATCGATCATGCTGCCGCCGGAGGAGATCATATCGTCGATGACGATGATATCCTTTCCCTTCACCGATTCCCCGCAGAAATCGTGCGCAATGATGGGATTGACGCCGTTTACGATCCTGCTGTAGTCTCTTCTTTTATAAAACATCCCGATATTGACCCCGAAGAGCGTGGCCATGAATACCACCCGCTCCGTCGCGCCTTCATCGGGAGCCACAAACATCAGATGATCGCTGTCGATCTTCAGATCCTCATAATCCGTGAGCAGGCTCTGGGTAAACTGGAGTGACGGAGAAACATTGTCAAGACCCTTCAGAGGCGTCACATTCTGCATCCTCGGATCATGGGCATCAAAGGTAATGACCTCATGCACCCCCATCGTCTCCAGCTCTCTCAGCATGATCGCGCAGTCCAGGGATTCCCTCATGGTCTTCCTGTGTTGTCTGCTTTCATATAAGAAGGGCATGATCACCGAGATCCGCGCTGCCCGGCCGTTGCAGGCGGCGATCACCCTCTTTAAGTCCTGATAATGATCGTCCGGAGACATCCGGTTGGGCATGCCGTCCATCATATAGGTCAGGGAATTGTTGCAGATATCCACCAGGATATAGATATCCCTGTCCCGGACAGATTCCTTCACGATCCCCTTTCCTTCACCGCTGCCGAATCTGGGGCATTCGCAGGGGATCAGAAAATGCTCGCCTCCGCGCCATTCCGAAAGGATATCATCCACACGTTTCCCGTTAGCCGCTGCAGACTCAAGTGCGATCAGACCCAGTTTTCCGCTCATTTCCATTCCTCCTTATCCCGAAGCCCCGCCTCATGATTTGATGCCGGAGAGATAAGCCCTTCCGCCCCGGCTGATCCTGATACTATCATAAGTCAGGATGCAGGATCCCGCAAGGGTTCAGCTCCTGTAATCCGCGTTGATCTTCACGTATTCCTCCGTCAGGTCACAGCCCCAGGCGGTAGCGGAGGCATCTCCTTCTTTCATATCCGCCAGCACGGTCACGGCCTCGTGATCGAGAATGGCCGTCGCCTCCTCTTCCGAATAATCCGCTGTCAGTCCGTCACGGTAGATCAGCAGTTTTTTCCCCTCCGCCTCGTAAAAAAGGTCCAGTTTATCCGGGTTAAACTGCACGCCTGAGTAGCCGAGCGCGCAGAGGATCCGCCCGAAATTCGCGTCATTTCCGTACATTGCGGCCTTTGTCAGGGAAGAGCCTGCCACAGATCTGGCAAGCACCCTGGCCTTTTCCTTATCCGCCGCACCGGTGACCTTCACCTCCAAAAGCTTCGTGGCACCCTCTCCGTCACCGGCCATCATTTTCGCCAGTGTCTCGCACACATAATGAAGTGCCTCAAAAAACCTCGCGCAGTCCCCGTCCTCCTTTGTGATCTTCTCATTTCCGGCCTCGCCGTTCGCCATTACGAGCAGTGTATCATTCGTCGAGGTATCGCCGTCCACGGTGATCATATTGAAGGTATCCTTCACATCCCTCTCAAGCAGCTCCTGCAGAAGCTTTTGATCTATATTGATATCCGTTGTAACAAAGCCCAGCATCGTGCACATATTCGGATGGATCATACCGGATCCCTTGGACATCCCGCCGACTGTCACGGTCTTTCCTCCGATCTCGATCTGTACGGCAGCCTGCTTGCTGATGGTATCCGTAGTCATGATAGCCTCCGCGGCAAGGGTTCCGGCCTCCGGCGTGTCACCGAGTTCCGGTACCATCGCCCGGACACCCCCGATCAGTCTGTCCATTTTCAACTGCATGCCGATCACCCCTGTGGAGCACACCAGCACAGAATCCGCGGGGATCCCCAGCAGACCTCCGGCAGCTTCCGCCGTTTCCCTGCAGTATGTCATCCCCTGCTCCCCGGTACAGGCATTGGCGATCCCGGCATTTACGACTACAGCCTGTGCAGTCCCGGACTCCTTAACGATCCTCTGATCCCAGACAACCGGCGCAGCCTTCACCACGTTTGAGGTAAAGACCCCGGCTGTGACGCAGGGCTTTCCGGACCAGATCATCGCCATGTCCTTCCTTCCCTCATACTTGATGCCCGCTGCCGTTCCCGCCGCCTTAAAGCCCTTTGCCGCCGTTACACCGCCCTTGATTATCTTCATGGCTCCTCCTCTATTCATTGTATTTCACAATATTTTCCTGATTCAGGGTAAAATCATAATAATTCAGATCCTCACGCGCGGTCCAGCCGATCCCCTTCCAGAAGGCGTTTCCCACATCATTTTTCGTAAAAGCGATGAGAGCCACCTTGTTGATCCCCTCCTCATTCAGCTTCTCCATGCAGTGAACCACCATCGCCTTTCCGATCCCTCTCTTGCGAAACCCCGCCCTGACGCAGACATGATATAAGGTAGCCCGTCTGCCGTCGTGACCGCAAAGGATCGCTCCCACGATCCGCCCCTCCTCAAGGGCCACCACGGAGATCCCGGGATTCCGTTTCAGGAATTTCTCCACTCCTTCCCGGGAGTCATCGATCGAACGGATCGCAAATCCCCGGATCGACATCCAGAGATCCTTCACTTCCTGATAATCTTCAATTGTCATAGACCGGATCTGACCCATTTTATCCCCTTTTCCATTATGTAAACCTAAATCCTGCAAAAATTTCATTTATGTCAACCCATCATGCAGTTATTCCTGCAAACGCACGATACTATATCTTGTGTTTTCGCTTAATACACTTCAGAAATCCCGATAAACCGTTTCTTATTACGGTACCATCGGTATGATACGCAGGCCATCGGTCTCCTCAAACCCGAACATTACATTCATATTCTGCACCGCCTGTCCCGCCGCACCCTTGACCAGATTGTCCAGAGCGCCCATCATCACGATCCGGTTTGTCCTCTCATCGATCTGGAATCCGATATCCACAAAATTGCTCCCCTCCGTAAACCGTGTCTCGGGGCACTGTCCCTCCGGAAGGATCCGGATGAAGTACTCCTTCCCGTAAAACTCCTCATATACGGAACGGATCTCTTCCATTGTATGGCTTCCTTTCAGGGAAGCCGTCTCGGTCGCGAGGATCCCCCGGTTCATCGGCACCAGATGAGGTGTAAAGGAGATCGTAACCGTGCGCCCCGCGGCGTACCCCAGCTGCTCCTCGATCTCCGGAGTGTGCCGGTGTGTCGCGACACCGTAGGCCTTCGCCGATTCATTGACCTCGCAGAAAAGGTTTGCGATCTTTGCCCCTCTTCCCGCCCCGGACACACCCGAAAGGGCATTTACGATAAGCGTATCCGGATCGATGATCCCGGCCTTCACAAGGGGAAGGGCGGTCAGGATGGAGCAGGTGGTATAGCATCCCGGGTTTGCAAGGATCCGTGCATGCTTAATATCCTCCCGGTTCACTTCCGTCAGACCGTAAACCGCCTCTGCAATAAGCTCCGGGGACTGATGCCCGATCTTATACCATTTCTCATATGTCTTTACATCCTTGATCCGGTAATCCGCGGACAGATCGATGAATCTGCATTTTTCCAGCAGCTCCTCATTCAGGATCCCGGACAGATATCCCTGGGGCGTAGCGGTAAAGATCACATCCACGGTATCCGCCAGCTCCGCGATCCCCTCCGCCGTGCAGGGCATATCCAGCAGTTTATAATAATTCCGGTAGATCCCCTGATACTTTTCACCCGCAAAGCTTTTGGACGAAAGCCAGGCGATCTCCGCTTCCGGGTGTCCCGTCAGCAGTCTCACGATCTCATTTCCGGCATAACCCGTCGATCCTATGATCCCGACCTTTATCATCGTATTTCCTCCTTTTGCTCCCGCAAGCCTTATATACGGCAGAGCATCCGCCATATGTGCGTGCTCTCCCTCTGCATGAAGGAACCGCCGTATCCGGCACGCCCTTCCTCGTTTTTCAGTGACTGTATCATCATAAGTCCCGCAGACATATAAATCAAGGTGCGAATAATTATACGTCGTAAATGTATATTATGCAATCTCTTTTTTCCGGCTTTAGTAAAACATACTAAAATTGCACTTGAACGATATACACTTTTATTGTATGATGTCAAAGTCGGTTGGGGTCAAAATACCTTTTACCCCGCAACATCATTGTATATTAAGTACAAGAGTCTGTCGGGAGAAATCACCGGCATTTAAAAAAGAAAGAAAGAGGAACGTCATGGCAGGAAAGAAGGAAAAAGTAATACTGGCCTATTCGGGTGGTCTGGACACAACTGTGATCATCCCCTGGCTGAAGGAAAACTACAATTACGATGTCGTCTGCGTCTGTGTGGACTGCGGACAGGGAAACGAGCTGGACGGACTGGAGGAACGCGCAAAAGCAAGCGGCGCCGCCAAGCTGTATATTGAGGATGTAACGGACGAGTTCTGTGATGAATACGTACTTCCGTGTGTGCAGGCACATGCGGTATACGAAAACAAGTACCTTCTCGGCACTT
>CACZNS010000221.1 GCA_902782575.1 uncultured Lachnospiraceae bacterium | reverse complement strand
TTCGGCACGCACCAGATGCCCTTGATGGCCTCGTCCTCCGACACCAGGCTTTCCACCATGTCCATGTCCGGCCCCTCCGGCGTCATGGGAACCGTGATCATCTCGATCCCGAAATATTCCGTGATGGCAAAATGCCTGTCATAGCCCGGAGCCGGGCAGAGAAACTTTACCTTCTTTAATTTACACCAGGGCGTGCTGCCCATGATGCCGTGTGTATAGGCTCTCGCCACCGTATCGTACATCACGTTCAGCGAGGAGTTTCCGAAGATGATGATATTGTCCGGATTGTTCTCCATCATCGCGCCGATCAGCCGCTTTGCCTCCGGGATGCCGGTCAGTACACCGTAATTGCGGACATCCGTGCCGTCCTCCGCGCTCAGGTCCGCCTCCGAATAAAGAGCGTCCATCATTCCCATGGAGATATCGAGCTGCTCCCTGCAGGGCTTCCCGCGGCTCATATCAAGCTGCAGCTCCATCTCCTGAAAATGCAGATACTCCTCTCTGAGCCCCTTCAGCTCCGTTTCCAGCTCTTCCCTGGTCATTTCCGCATATGGCTTCATCTCTCTCCTCCTTATTCCGGTATTCTTTTTTATTCTCCGTTTCATTCGAACACTCCCACACTGCCGCCCTTTCGCAAACATCCGCCGGGCCGGTGCCGTTACACTATAAAATATCATAAAAACCGCTGTCCCGACAATATCCTTCTGTGGTATAGTTAAAGCAACCAGATACTTTCCTGAGCCACAAACGCCGGTAGCAGGGCTTTTGCGGCTCACGATACGGCAATCGCCGGGATCACTGACTGTAACGATATGCGGATCATAGTGAATAAAACCGCCGGAAACGGCGCGGGAGAAAGGGTCCTTGCACAGACAGCACGGCTGCTTGAGCATCGGAAGATCCCGTATGAGATCAGAGCCACGAAGGGGCCGGGAGATGCAAAGCGTCTTGCGGATGAAGCATTGCGGGAGGGCGCGGATGAGATCGTCTGCATCGGCGGAGACGGCACGATATCCGAGACGGTGAACGGACTGGCCGGGCGCCCCGCTCTGATCCTTTTTGTACCCTGCGGCACCGGAAATGATTTCGTAAGGATGCTGAAGCTTCCGAAGGATCCCTTGGAAGCCCTTAAACTCCAGCTGGATGGGGAAGAAAAACGGATCGACGTGGGAAGGGTGAACGACCGGTATTTCCTGAACATATCGGGAGCCGGGTTCGATACGGAGGTCTTAAGACAGGCAGAGCGCTTCAAGCGCTTCGGAAAGGGGCTCATCCCTTATCTGTTCGGGCTCTTTGCCGCCTTAAAGAGCTTTGTCCCCCTTAAGATCGAGATGAGGGCAAACGGACGGACCGTAAGAAGGACCGTGACCATTTTCTCCGTAGGAAACGGCCGGTATCTGGGAGGCGGAATGAAAGCCGTCCCGAACGCAAGGATCAATGACGGGCTCTTTGACGTGATCCTCGCGGACCGGGTGGGAAAGCTCGGGATCCTGAAATTCTTATCAAAATATATTTCCGGGAAGCATACCTCCCTGCCCATCATTCATGAATTCCGGTGCAGGGAGCTTACGGTGCATTGCCCCGGCATGACCGTCGATATCGACGGAGAGCTGGCGGCGATGGATACCGTCCATTATGAGGTGCTTCCCGGTGTACTGATCTGCCGATTCCCGGTCAGGGCTCATACACCCTGATCTCAAAGGATTCCGCCACACAGGCTCTGGCTCCCTTTCCGTCGGAGAAGAGCTTCTTTTCGATCATCTGGGAGAGGATATTGCCGAGGGCCGTCGCTTCGCCGGGGCCCGCGTAAACCGGGACACCGGTCTCCTTTGCGCTCAGCTCATTCAACCAGTCGGCGTTGGACCCTCCTCCTATGATGTGGATCCGGTCATATGTGCGGCCCGTCAGCTCTTCGATCTCCTTAAGCTTATCCGCATAGCATTTCGCGAGGCTCCTGTAAACCACCGCAGCCAGCTCGGGAAGGGTCTCGGGAACGGCCTGCCCCGTTTTCCGGCAGGCATCCCGGATGGCTTCCACCATATCCTCCGGTGCCAGAAACGCATCATCCTGGCAGTCCACCCGGGATGAGATCGTCTCTTTGGAGGCCGCCTCGCAGATCTCTCCGTAGCCCATGTCGGGTGCCAGCTTATTCCTCACGGACTGGATCATCCAGAGTCCCATGATATTCGTCAGATAGGTTATGCTTCCGCCGTAGCCGCCCTCATTGGTAAAGTTCCTGCTGCGGCTTGCCTCCGAGCAGTCCGGCTCCTCCGCCTCCACTCCCATTAAGGACCAGGTGCCGGAGCTGATGTAGCAGATATTCTTCTCCGTGGTGGGGACGGCCAGGACGGCGCTTGCCGTATCATGGGTGGGCGGCAGGATCACATCGCAGTTAAAGCCGACCTCCCTCTGCACCTCCTCTGTCAGGGATCCGATGGTGCTCCCGGGCATCAGGATCTTCTGAAAGATCTTTTTCGGAAAGCCCAGCTTTTCGATGAGCTCATAGTCCCAGTCTCTGGTCCGGGGATCCACGAGCTGCCCTGTGGTGGCCTCCGAATACTCCTGAACCTTCCTTCCCGAAAGGCGGAAATGAAAATAATCCGGCATCATCAGCAGCGCATCCGCCGCCTCCAGCTCCTCCGGATGCTCCTTCTTTAAGGCTGTGAGCTGATAGATCGTGTTGTAGATCGCCTTCTGGATCCCCGTCCGTCTGTAAAGCTCATCCTCCGGAATGATGGAGGAAACCACATCGTCCATCCCCTCCGTCCGGTGATCTCTGTAGCCCACGGCAGGGCCGATCTGCCTGTCGTTTTCATCCAGCAGGACAAAGTCCACTCCCCAGGTATCCACTCCCACGCTGACCGGGATCCTGCCGGACTCCCTGCATTTTTTCATACCGGTAAGGATCTCCTTAAACAGCCGCTCCGTATCCCAGCTTAAGGTCCCGTCCTTTTCATCCATCCCGTTCGGGAAGCGGTACACCTCCTCCAGCCTGATCCTTCCGTTTTCCAGATGTCCCAGGATATGGCGGCCGCTGCTGGCTCCGATATCCACCGCAAGAAAATACTGTTCCATTCTTTGCTTACCCCCTGTCTGTCATGCTGCCTGCGTTTTTCCGGCCCCCTGCCGCAGGGATGCCCAGAGATACCTGCCGGAAAAGGGCTTCACTTCCGGCGCAGATCCGTTTGTCTCCGGCTGCGGAGTTTCGCTTCCGGCTCCGGCTGCAGGCTGTTTATAAAGCAGCCGCACGGTCTCCCGTGCGGCTGCTTCGAGTTTCTATTCCGTACTTCTTAGTAAACCGTCTTCCACTCGTCGATGTTGCTCGGATCGAACTTGAAAGGAGGGCCAAGGATGATCTGGGTCGAGCCGTCGATCTCCTCGATGGTATAATCGCCAAGGTCACCAGCCGTGAACTTGTCGCCTGCAGCGCCTGTGATGGAGCCGTCAACCAGTGCGATGGAGGTGTAGCCTGCCAGTCTGCCGAGGTCGATGGGGTTCCACAGATACATATACGGGCAGGAGTGTGCATCGTCATCGCCGATGTACTCAGCCATCTCGGACGGAAGGCCGAGACCCGTCAGCTTAACTGCGGACTTCTGATCCTGAAGGACCTTTGCTGCAGCTGCGATACCGACTGTGGTCGGAGCGCAGATAACCTTCAGATCCGGATAGTTCTGAAGCAGAGCCTGTGTCTGGTCCGTGGACTTCTGAGGCTCGTCATCGCCGTAAGCAACCTCTACGAGGTTCAGCTTCGCATACTTGCTGTCGCTCTCCATCAGCTTCTTCATAGCGTCGATCCATGCATTCTGGTTCGTTGCCTGGGAAGTAGCGGAAAGGATCGCCCAGTCGCCTTCGCCGCCGGTCAGATCGTAAACAGCCTCCATCAGGGTCTCGCCGATCTGGGAAACGCCTGCCTGGTTGCAGTATACGGTACGGCTCTCGGGAGCTACGTCGGAGTCAAGCGTCAGGATCTTGATGCCTGCATCGGTTGCTTCCTGAAGAACTGCCGTCAGAGCGTTTGCGTCGTTGCCGTCAACTGCGATGGAGCTGACGCCCTGAGAGATCAGGGACTGGATAACCGGGATCTGTGCATCCGGTGTAGCCGTCTCAGGATTCTGGATCACTACTGTGCCGCCTGCAGCCTCAACTGCCTCCTGGAAACCGGAAGCCATACGCTCCATGAACGGATTGCCTGCGGACTTTGTAACCAGGGCATAGGTTGCGCCTTCACCGCCTGCTGCGGGAGCTTCAGCCTCTGCTGCTTCTTCTGCAGGAGCCTCTGCCGCCTCCTCTGCAGGTGCTTCTTCCGCTGCCGGAGCTGCCTCTTCCGCTGCCGGAGCTGCCGGTGCCGCTGCCTCGCCACAGCCTGCAAGCAGGGAAGCGAATACGGTCGTAGCCAGCAATACACTGAGTACCTTCCTCTTCATAAATAGATTCCTCCTTCATAATTTTTCTGCGCCGAAGCGCTGTTATGATTATGACCGTATCATAGCAAATGACCGGTCTCATCACCATCGTAAATTTTTCTTTTTTCGGGTAGATTTTTATCCCCCCGCCGTACCGCTGCTTTTATCCGGCCTGCGCCTTCTTTTTCTTTGCCTTCAGGGCATTGCTGACAGAGGGCACCAGCACCGAGATGATCAGCATCAGTCCGATGATGACCAGGATCAGCTGCGTATTGATATTGCGCTGTCCGAGGGCGATCCTTAAGCAGACGATGATAAAGGCAGCGATGAAGCCGCCGATCAGATTTCCCTTTCCGCCTGTGGTGGCGATACCGCCGAAGACGCACATGGCGATGACCTCCATCTCAAAGCCCTGGCCCGTTGTGGTATTGGAGCCGAAGGTGGCGGTCAGCAGGAACAGTGCGCAGAGTCCGGCAAGCAGGCCCAGCACCGAATAGCAGATGAAGCGGATCTTCTCCACCTGAATGCCCGCGTAATAAGCCGCGGTCTTGTTGGAGCCGATGGCGTAAAGCTTCCTTCCGAAGGTGGTCTTCGCAAGGATCGTGATCATCACCGCTCCCACGATGATCACACAGAAGAATGAGATCGGGAAGGGTCCGATCTTCTTTGCAAGAAGCATGAGCCCCTTTGTGTCCGCCATGGAAGCCGTACCGCCTCCGTTGCCCCAGGTTTCAAAGAGCACCTCCGCGATCCCGCGGAAGATGATCTGGGTGCCCAGCGTTACGATCATCGTCGGAAGCTCGGTGAAATGCGTGGCGATAAAGCCGTTCAGCATGCCGCCCAGCAGACCCACCGCAAGGCAGATAACGACCGCCACCGCAAAAGGCATGCCGGCATTGCTTGAAAGCACGGTGACCGTTCCCGCGAGGCATACCAGAGCCCCGACGGAAATGTCGATATCCCCGAGCACAAGGATATAGCCCATGCCGAACATCATAAAGATCTCCGCCAGATAACGCGGCATCTCACGAAGCACGTTCGTGACCGTATAATTCGGGGAGATGGATACACCCAGGATATTGACCGCCACAAGGATCAGCACCAGCGCTCCCTCCCAGGAAAGGACCCTGGTCTTAATGCCGCCTTCCGGCACGGCAGATATTTCTCTTCCTGATTTTCCAGCCATAATATTCCTCCATTCCGAGCTCGTTGTATTAGGAACGCGACGGGAAATCCGCGAAGGCGGTTTCTCGTCTGCGATCAGGCGATTTGGGCCCGGTACAAATCGCAGCTGCTCACTGAAAAACAAAACCTTTAACTCGTTGCTGATATCAAGTTGCCGAAGGCAACTTGCAGCAGGTGCTCACTGAAAGGCAAAACCT
>CACZNS010000220.1 GCA_902782575.1 uncultured Lachnospiraceae bacterium | reverse complement strand
GCTCGCTGAAGGGTGCCGTGCAGGTGGTGGTGGGCACGCCGGGCCGTGTGATGGATCATATGAGGCGGCATACCATCCGCCTGAACAGCCTGAAGACCATCGTTCTGGATGAGGCGGACGAAATGCTTGATATGGGCTTTCGGGAGGATATCGAGACGATCCTGAGGGAGACGCCGCAGGAACGGCAGACCGCCCTTTTTTCCGCCACCATGCCGAAGCCGATCCTTGCGATCACCAGGGAGTATCAGAAGAAGGATGCGGTCTTCTTAAAGATGCCCGCAAAGGAGCTGACGATCCCGCTGGTGAAGCAGTACTATTACGAGGTCAGCAGGGAGAATAAGGCGGAAGCGGTCTCGAGGCTTCTTGATTATTATAATCCGAAGCTCTCGCTGATCTTCTGCAATACCAAAAAAATGGTGGATGATCTGGCGGAGGCGCTGATCGGCAGAGGGTATTTCGCGGAGGCTCTTCACGGCGACCTGGCGCAGATGCAGCGGGACCGGGTGATGCAGTCCTTCCGCTCCGGCCAGACGGAGATCCTGATCGCCACCGATGTGGCGGCCAGAGGGATCGATGTGGACGATGTGGAGGCGGTCTTTAATTATGATATCCCCCAGGATATCGAATACTATGTGCACAGGATCGGGCGGACCGGACGGGCCGGCAGGAAGGGCAGGGCCTTTACGCTGGTGGTGGGCCGGGAGGTCTATAAGATACGGGATATCGAGCGCTTCTGCAGGACCAAGATCGAAGCCCGGAGGCTTCCTTCCTCCGCCGATGTGAAAAGCTCCAAATCCGAAAAGATCCTGGATGACATGCTTCAGCTCCGGGAGAGCGAGGATCTGTCCGAGATGATCCGGACGGTGGAGCAGAAGCTGAACGACGCGGACTGCACGGCGCTGGAGCTTGCTGCCGCATTCCTTCGGGAGAAGATGGGGGATTACAGCGAAGCCCTTTCCGACGAGGAGCTCTATCCGGAGGACTGGGAGCCCTACGAGGAGAAGAAAAAGAAGCTCTGGAAGAAGCATGAAGGCAGGAAGGACCGTGAGCGGAAGGCTCCCGCCTATTCCGTCCGCAGGAAGGAGAAGGACGGGGAGAAAAAGGGCAGAGGCAGAAAGGGCAGGGAATACGGACATGCCGATGAATACGGGAAAAAGGATAAAAAGAAGATCCGGTCGAAGGATATCGGACCGGACGGAAATCTGAAGAAAAAAGAGAAAAAGAACGGAAAGTTGCCGAAATGGTACAGATAATGATACAATCACTGGAAGTACGGAAAACGGATAAGGCAGTGACGGATCCGTTAACCGTAAATAATGCGATAGAAAGGCAGCGGGGGAAATAAAGGTGAAAGAAAAAGAGATTATGCTGGGAAACGCGGCGATCGCAAGAGGCGCCTATGAAGCGGGAGTAAAGGTGAGCGCGGCTTATCCGGGGACACCCAGCACCGAGATCAGTGAAAACCTCATCAAATATCCGGAGATCTACGCGGAGTGGTCGCCGAATGAAAAGGTGGCGGCGGAGGTGGCGATCGGAGCATCCATGGCCGGGGTCCGCTCCATGTGCTCCATGAAGCATGTGGGCTTAAACGTGGCCTCCGATCCGCTCTATACCGCAAGCTACATCGGAGTGAACGGCGGGATGCTCATGGTGGTGGCGGACGACCCGGGTCTGTATTCCTCACAGAACGAGCAGGATACCAGGCTTATCGGAAGGAGCGCCCATGTGCCCGTGCTGGAGCCCTCGGATTCGCAGGAGGCCAAGGATTTTACAAAGCTTGCCTTTACGCTTTCCGAGCAATACGACACTCCCGTGATCTTAAGGACCACCACAAGGCTTGCCCATTCCCAGGGGACCGTGGAGCTTTGCGAACGTGAGGAGCCTGCGGATAAGCCCTATGAACGGAATATGGCCAAAAACGTGATGATGCCGGCTTCGGCGAAGGGCAGGCATATCTATGTGGAGCAGCGGGAAAAGAAGCTTGGAGAGGATGCGGCCTCCCTTGAGATCAACCGGATCGAGATGGGAGATACGAAGACAGGCTTCATCACCAGCGGCATCGCCTATCAGTATGTGAAGGAGGTCTTTCCGGAGGCTTCCGTCCTGAAGCTGGGTCTCGTTTATCCTCTTCCGGAGAAGCTGATCAGGGACTTTGCATCCAGGGTGGAGAGGCTCATCATCTTTGAGGAGCTGGAGCCCTTCATCGAAACCTTTGTCAGATCCTGGGGCATCGCCTGCGAGGGCAAGGATCTCTTTACCCTTCAGGGTGAATATTCGGCAAACATGCTCAGGGAGAAGCTTAAGAACGAGAAGGCAGACAGGAAGCCCAAGGAGGCTCCGGCCCGTCCGCCGATCCTCTGTCCGGGCTGCCCTCACCGTTCCACCTTCTATGTATTGAAGAAGCTGGGACTGCATGCGGCAGGAGACATCGGCTGCTATACCCTGGGAGCCGTGGCACCTCTCAATGTGGTGGATACGACGGTCTGCATGGGAGCCTCGATCTCTGTGCTGCACGGCATGGAAAAGGCCTGCGGAAGGGAATTCATCAAAAACTGGGTGGCGGTGATCGGAGACTCGACCTTTATGCACACCGGCATCAATTCTCTTGAGAATATGGCCTATAATCAGAGCACGGGAACGGTTCTGATCCTTGATAATTCCACTACCGGCATGACCGGCCACCAGGACCACGCAGCCACCGGAAAGACATTGATGGGCGAGACCGTACCGGCCCTTTCGATCTATCAGATCTGCAGATCGATGAACATCGAGCATGTGGTTGAGGTGGATGCCTTTGATACAAAAGAGCTGGAAAGGGTGATAAAAGAGGAGACGGAGCGCGAAGCGCTTTCCGTGGTGATCGTGTGCGCGCCCTGCGCCCTGCTTAAGAGACAGGTCTTCCCGTATAAGGTAAAGGCGCTGCCCGAGAAGTGTAAAAAATGCGGGATGTGCTTAAAGCCCGGCTGCCCCGCGGTCACGAAGCGGGAGGACGGTACGATAAAGATCGACGATACCCTCTGCAACGGCTGCGGACTTTGCGTGCAGCTCTGCAGCTTCGGCGCCCTTGAAAAATACGAAAAACAGAGCTCCTGATCCGGAGCGTGGAGTAGGATCGGGAAAGATCAATGCAGAAACCGCATATGCCCTTCATCATGATCGGGCTGATGTGCGGAAAGGCCGTGGATGGATTCGGAGCGTGCTTTAAGCCGCTCCTGCTCCGCGGCTGTTTTTTTGCGCACTTCGATGGCTTTGGCGCAGGAGTCGCAGAAGATGCCCGAAACGATCTTCCTGCCGCAGTTTTCACAGGTGAGAAAGACCCTGGAGTCTTCCGAGACCAGGAAGCGTCCCTCCTTGACCCAGCGCATGACCTGATGGACACTGCAGTTGCAGTCCCGGGCCACTACGCTTGCGGAGGTGTTCGGATGATCCCAGAGATAATCCCGGACCTGATGATATTTGTCCTGTATTTCCGATGCGCAGTCCGCGCAAAGACCATTGCTGATCAGGGTGGCTTCAAATTCTTTTCCACAGCGTTTGCAGGTTCTGGATGCCATAGTCATTCCTCCGTTTCTATTGTAACCAAATCCGGAGAAAAATTCAATCGTCAGCTGCTCCGGCGGGGAGGGGGCCCGGAGCGCCGGAGGCGTCGGGATAAAGTCATTTCTCGACGCGGAAGGGCGTATATGATACAATATCTTGTATGCTGAAGTAAGATGATACGTTTATATGAGCAGCGGTACGGTGGAGGTGTGTATTTGAAAGTAAACTTTCAAATTTTTATGGAAATCCGCGCCGCGCATAAATGCTGCGGCACGGTGGGGGTGTAAAAATGATCTTAAACGAAGAACTGGAGGCGGTGAGACGGGGGGAACAGGGCGAGGCCATGGCGAAGGTCCTGAATACCCTGATCATGTACGGCGAAGCGTTCGGAGCGGAGAGAATGGTGAAGATCACGGGCCGGATGGGACATTCCGTGATCGGTACGGGGTCTCTTACCTGGACGCCGGTCTTTGATCTGATGGATACGCTGATCGGGGGAGGAGCGCTCCCGAAGCAGAGCTTTACCACCGACCCGAGAGGGATCGAAAAGCAGGTGCCGGCAAGCATTCCGGAGAAGGCAATGTTTAAGCTTCTCTTTACGAACCAGAAGCGGATGGAAGAGGAGTGGGAGCGGATGGGCATCAAGGACCGCAACGCCTATACCTGCACGGCTTATATGGAGGAAGTGGGGAATATCCCAAAGAGGGGAGACATCCTGGGCTGGGCGGAGTCCTCCGCGGTTTCCTACGCAAACTCGGTCCTGGGTGCGCGCTGCAACCGCAATTCCGGGATCCTGGAGCTGATGAGCAATATCCTGGGGTATGTGCCGGAGTTCGGTCTGCTTACGGACGAGGGAAGAAAGGCGGACTGGGTGATCGAGGTGAAGTGCTCCGAGCTGCCCGAGCCTCAGCTGCTGGGCAGCGCCATCGGCTTCCGGTGCATAGAGGATGTGCCCTATATAAAAGGGCTTAACGCCTATCTGGGAAATGAGCTTACGCAGAAGAACAGGGATTACCTGAAGGATATGGGAGCCGCCGCGGCCTCCAACGGCTCCGTGGGGCTTTATCATGTGGAAGATCTGACCCCCGAGGCGGCAGAGCTGAAGGAGAGCCTGATCAGAGAGGACGCGAAGCATTTCGTGATCGATGATGCGGAGCTGAAGAGAGTCAGGGATTCCTATCCGGATGCCTGGACCAGCGAAGGACCGCCGGAGATGGCCTTTGCGGGCTGTCCGCATTTTTCGGTGGATCAGCTCCTTGACTGGACGGAGAGGCTTCGGGCGGGGCTTAAAAAGCACGGAAAGGATAAGGTGACGATCCCTACCGTCTTCTGCGCGGCTCCGGATGTGTCCAGACGGTTTGAAGAGGATTATCCGGCGGAGGCCGGGCGGCTTAAGGGCATGGGAGTTACGGTAAGCGGCCTCTGCCCCCTGTCCTATACCTCCAATCCCCTGGTGGAAAAGAAGAGGATCATTACGGCATCCAATAAGCTCCGGTATTATTCCAAAGCGCGTTTTTACAGTGAAAAGGAGCTGGTGGACATCATTACGGGAGGTGACGGACATGGCAAGGACATTTAACGGACGGGTCGTGGTCCCGGGCCGCGTCGACGGAGAAGCTCTGGTCACGCATACCGGCTTCAATACACTGGCAAGCCTGAAGACGGCCGGATCGTTCTTAAACAAAAAGGGAGTGATCCAGGATCATAACAACCCGGAATTATACGGAAAGCTGATGCCCGGCAAGGTACTCTGCCTGCCGGAGACCATCGGCTCCACCACCGGAGGGATGGTGCTTTACTGCGCGGCCTCCATGGGGGTGGGACCCGCCTGTATGCTCTTCAGCAAGAAAGCGGATACGCGGGCCGTTGCGGGAGCCGTGCTCACCTACAACTGGTCCGGACATCCCATCGTGCTGATCGATGAGCTGGGAGATGAATTTCTGGAGTATGTGAAGGAAGGAAACCATGTGAGCGTCTGTGAGGACGGCAAAGTCGAAGTGGAAGGAGACTGAGGGAATGGAAAAACAGTTGGAGCCTTTATTTACACCCTGGAGCATCGGCAATGTACGGATCAAAAACCGGATCGTACTGACCTCCATGGGCGGTACGGATCTTTTCGGCTGGATGGAAAAAAATCATTTCGATAAGGCCGGAGCCCATTTCATCCTGCAGGTCGCAAAAAACAACGCGGGACTGGTGCTCCCGGGCTGCCAGCCGGTATATAATCCGATGTTCGGCCAGTGGCTGCATACGAATAAACGGATGTATGCGGATCTGAAAGCATGGATGCCGCGGTTTCACAAGACCGGAGCGAAGCTTTTCGTACAGCTGACCGCCGGCTTCGGCCGGAGCTTTACGGTTTCGGAGACCATGGAAAAGCTCTATACGAACAAAGCCCTCCGCGCTGCTTCAAAGCCGGTGATGGATCTCGACAGGATCACGGCCAGCGCCTCCCCTTCTCCGAACCGCTGGTCGGATAAGGTTCCCTCCAGAGCCCTGAGCGTGGAGGAGATCAGGGAGCTGATTGCTTCCTTTGCGAAGTCCGCAAAGCTGCTGCAGGATGCGGGGGTGGACGGAGTGGAGGTGCATGCGGTCCATGAGGGGTATCTGCTGGATCAGTTTGCCCTGAAATATGTGAATCACAGAACGGATGAATACGGCGGATCCCTTGAAAACCGCTATCGCTTTGCCGCGGAGATCGTACAGGCCATCAAGAGGGCCTGCGGAAGGGATTTCCCGGTTTCCCTGCGATATTCCGTCATCTCCCGCACGAAGGGCTTCCGGAGGGGAGCGCTTCCCGGAGAGGAGTACGAGGAAGCAGGGCGGGATATGGAGGAATCGATCCTTGCCGCGAAATTTCTGCAGGATGCGGGCTATGATATGCTGAACTGCGACAACGGCACCTATGATGCCTGGTACTGGTCCCATCCTCCGATCTATATGCCGGAGAACTGCAACCTGGAGGATGTGGAGGCCTTAAAGCCCCATGTGAGCATCCCCCTTGTATGTGCGGGAAGGATGGATCCCAGGAAAGCGGCGGAGGCCATCGCTCAGGGAAAGCTTGACGGAGCCGGCTTCGCCCGTAATTTCCTTGCGGATCAGGAATGGGTCACAAAGCTCATGGACGGACGGGAGGATGAGATCCGCCCGTGCATCCTCTGCCACAACGGGTGCTTCAACATGGCGCATTATAAAGGGGTGCCGAACGATCAGGATCTCTCCGACAGCCTTGCCCTGAGCCGCTGCGCGGTAAATGCCGAGGTGATGCAGTGGAAGAAGCACCGCATCGTGAGAACGGAGGAGCCGAAGACGGTGGCCGTGATCGGAGGCGGCATCGGAGGGATGGAGGCCGCAAGGGTCTTAAGACTCAGGGGCCACAGGCCTGTGATCTATGAAAAAAGCAGAGAGCTGGGAGGGACCTTCATCGCAGCCGCCTCTGCTTCTTACAAAGGAAGGCTGAAGGAGCTGCTGGCCTGGTACCGGAAGCAGATCGAAGACCTTCAGATCGAGGTGAACTGCGGATATGAGGTGAAGACGGTCAGGGAATTCGGCGATGTGCCTATCATCATCGCCACAGGCTCCACACCGGTGATCTTAAGGAAGGTCAGAGGCTACGAGAGGATGATCGAGGCCTGCGATTACCTGAAGGGAGCGGAGGTCGGAAAGAAGGTGGCCGTGATCGGCGGCGGACTGACCGGCTGCGAGATCGCCTACGAGCTCTGCCTGCAGGGGAAGGAGCCCGTCATCGTGGAGATGAAGAATGACCTCATCGCCCAGAAGGGCGTCTGTCTTGCAAACAGCTCCTACCTGCGGGAGTTTTTTGCCTGGAAGAAGATTCCCGTCTATCTGGAGACGACGCTTACGGAGGTAAAGAGCGGGGGGATCGTCTGCCTGAACGCGCTGGGAGAGGAGATCACCATCGACTGTGACAGCGTCATCGGTGCCATCGGCTATCTTCCCACACCGCTTTCCGCGGAGGGGACAGACAAGGCGCAGCTCGTCGGGGACTGTAAACAGGTGGGAAACCTGAGGACGGTGATCTGGTCGGCCTATGAAGCCGCAATGAAGGTTTAGGAACCGGATCATTTTCTGCTCGAAAAACTGCACGGGTAGTGATATGATGGTATCAGCGGCGCGGATCGTGCATGCTTTGAGATCGCGGCAGTCCGTGACGCGGGCCGGGGCCGGAAGACCTTATGCCCCGGTATCACAGAAGGAAAAGGAACGGAAACAATATGGCTAATGAACACGGCGAACAGATCAGGATCGTACAGGAAACTGTGGCCGGAAAGGAGATCACCTTCGCCCATATCATAGGAGGGCCGGCTCCGGTCATTTATCAGAAGCTGGGCCTGAACCCTCAGGTGGACTACAGCTCCTCCGCCATCGGGATCATGAATATGACCCCGCCGGAATCAGCCGTGATCGCCTCCGATATCGCGGTAAAGAGCGGCGATATCTATCTGGGATTTGCGGACCGGTTTACGGGCACGCTGATCATCACGGGAGAGATCGCGGATGTGAACTCCGCCATGACGGAGATCGTAAATTATTTCCGGGATGAGCTGGGCTATGTGGTCTGCCGGATCACAAAGCGGTAAATAAGATGGCGGACAGGATTTCAAGGGAGGAGCTTCTGGAAAAGCTCTTTCATGAGGATTACGAAAATCTGAAGGGCAGGACTCTTCGGATCACAAGGCTCAGGATCCCCGGCAAGGAGGTCTGTATGGCTCATGTGATCACCCCGTCCGATCCGAGGATCTATCAGAACCTCGGGCTGCATATCGGTGTCCATGAGGGAGAGGATCATACCGGAGAGGCTGTGGGGCTGATCCGCTTTACTCCGTGGGAGGCGGTGGTTGCCGCGGCGGACTTTGCGGTAAAGGCGGCGAATGTGCAGATCGGATTTATGGACCGCTTCTGCGGATCGCTGATCCTGACCGGAGCCCTTACGCAGGTGCAGACGGCGGTGGAGCAGACCGTGGCGATGTTTCGGGATGAGCTGGGCTTTGCGGTCTGTGATGTAAAGAAAAGCTGATGAAAAAGATGTTTTTAATGGGCAGGAGCGAGGTGGGAAAGACATCCCTCACCCAGGCCTTAAGGGGCGAAGAGCTCCATTATGTCAAGACACAATATACGAATATCGATGATGAGATGATCGATTCCCCCGGGGAATATGCGGAGTCCAAGCACTTCAGCGTGGGGCTTGCCTGCTTTTCCTTTGAGGCGGATGTGGTGGCCATCGTACAGTCCGCGGACGAGCCGTACAATCTGTTCGGAGCGAGCCTCCATACCTTTATCCAGCGGCCGCTGATCGGCGTGATCACCAAAACGGATTCCCCCTTCGCGAATGTGCCGATGATCCGGCAGTGGATGCTGGATGCGGGCTGCGAGCGGATCTTCGAGGTCAACAATCTGACCGGAGAGGGGGTCGGCGAGCTGATGGAATATCTGAAGGATGATCTGCCGAAGCTGACCATGGAGCAGGTAATGTTTAAGCAGAGCCTCGGGATAAGTGAATGGGATCCGCTTCCGGAAGGTGTTGAATACCCGGCCTGACAGCCGGGTGTTTCTGTATTCTTTATACCGGCATGCCGTGCGGAGGGACAGGCGGCGGAAAAGCACACAGTCATATTTTTAAGAACGGGAGCATGGATCGGAAAGGAGATCTTCGGATGAGGATGAGCTTTGATACAGACAATCATAAAAGCGGCCGGAAGTCTGGCATTGCGGGATGCGCAGGGAGGAAAAGCGGCGGGAGGATGAAGCTGCTCTGCCTGATGCTCCTTGCGGGATCCCTGCTTGTCTCCTCCTGCACCTCGGGCAGCAGCCGGGCGGCGGAGACGGGTCAGGCGGCGTCAGGACAGACGGCGGAGGCGGGTCAGGCGGCGGAGACGGGTCAGGCGGCGGAGACGGGCGATGCTTCCGGGACGCTTACGGTATCCTTCCTGAAGGTGGGAAAGGCGGATGCCATTATTCTGAGGCAGGGAGGGCATGCCATGATGATCGATGCCGGAAAGGATGAGGACGGCGAAGAGGTGGCGGAATTCCTTGACGGGGAAGGGATCGGTGAGCTGGATGCCCTTATCATCACCCATTTTGACAAGGATCATGTGGGGGGAGCGGATACGGTCCTCAGATCCCATACCGCGGAAAAGATCTATCTTCCGGATTATGAAAGCGACAGCAAACAATATAAGGAATTTACGGAGGCGATGGAGGAGGCGGGGATCACTCCGGACAGGCTCACCGAAAACGTCTCCTTTCAGCTGGGAGGCTGTGACGTGCTGATCGAGCCGCCTCTTTCCTACGAGATCCCGGAGGGGGATGAGGAGTATGATAATGATTTTTCCCTGATCACAACGGTCACCCACGGGAAGAACCGGCTTCTGTTTACCGGGGATGCGGAGAGCAGAAGGATCAGGGAGTGGCTTGCCCATACGGAGGAGCCTTCCTGCGAGGTGCTTAAGATGCCTCATCACGGAAGGTACGATCCGGAGCTTCCGGCCCTGATCAGGGCGGTGTCTCCGAAGACCGCGGTCTCCTGCACATCCAAAAAGAAGCCTGCGGATGAGGAGACCCTGAAGCTCCTTTCCGAAAGCGGCATCGCCTCCTACCAGACAAAGGACGGAGATATCACGGTCACAAGCGACGGGGAGGGGACGGAGATCAGTCAGTGAGGCCGGAAAGCGCAGGCGGTGCGGATAAAAGCGCAGGCGGCGTGAATGAAAGCACGGGCAGGGCAGCGGGCGGCGTGAATGAAAGCGCAGACAGCGCGGATAAAAGCACAGGCGCTTGAATGAAAGCGCAGGCGGTGCGGCGGTGCGGCCGGGATGCCTGTGTCTCCCCGAAAGATCGTCTGAGCAAATAGGCAGGAACCGTAAGATATGATATGATGGAGATATTACAGAAGCGTCCCGGATCCGTCCGGGAGCATGCCCCGTGCAAAGCCGCCGAAGCGGCTCATAAAAGGAAGGAGATCCTGATGAACGAGAACATCGTAAAGAGAAACGAACTGCTGGCAAAGAAGGTCATGGAGGGGCTTCAGTCCCGGAATATGTCTGCATATTATGCCGCAGATAAGGAGGAGGCCTTAAAAGAGGCTCTTGAGCTGATCGATAAGGGCTCCAGCGTAACCATGGGCGGAGCCATGAGCGCACACGAGATCGGGCTGGTAAAGGCCTTAAAGGAGGGGGATTATAACTTCATCGACCGTGACGAGGCAGAGGATAAGCGGGCGGCAATGCTTCAGGCCTATGACGCGGATTTCTTTCTCTCCAGCGCCAATGCCGTCACCGAAGACGGCATCCTGGTCAATATCGACGGCAACTCAAACCGGGTATCGGCCATTGCCCAGGGTCCGAAAAAGGTTCTGTTCATTGTGGGAATGAACAAGATCTGCAGCGATCTGGACGGCGCGATGAAGCGGGCGAGAAATGTGGCGGCTCCCATCAACGCTCAGAGATTCGGTCTTTCCACGCCCTGCTCGAAAACGGGAGCATGCATGGACTGCAAATCTCCGGATACCATCTGCTGTCAGTTTCTGATCACCCGGTACTCCAAGCATGCGGAAAGGATCCACGTGATCCTGGTAAACGACGATCTGGGCTTCTGATCCCCGGAAGGGCATGAGCCCGGCGGGCAGAAGCAGAAGCGCGGCCGGGGCATGAGCCCGGCGGGCAGAAGCAGAAGCGCGGCCGGGGCATGAACCCGGCGGGCAGAAGCAGAAGCACGGCCGGGGCAGGAGCAAAAGCGCGGCCGGAGGCACCGGCGGGACTGGGAAAGGCATCGTGATATAGGAGAAGATCATGACAGGTATAAAAAAAGGGCTTGTCTATACCAACGAAAACTGTATCGGCTGTAATAAGTGCATCCGTGCCTGCAGCTGCATCGGAGCCTGCATCTCGACGCAGCCGGATGAAAAGGGAGTATCGAGGATCGAGGTGGACGGAAGCCTCTGTGTGGCCTGCGGAGCCTGCTTTGATGTCTGCGAGCACGGAGCGAGGGTGTTCCGTGACGATACGGAGCGCTTTTTTACGGATCTGAAAAAGGGTGAAAAGATATCCCTTCTGATCGCGCCTTCCTTTCCCGCAAATTATCCCGGGGAATACGAAAGGGTGCTGGGCGGCCTGAAGGCCCTGGGTGCCCGGCGGATGATCAATGTTTCCTTCGGAGCGGATATCACCACCTGGGGATATATCAGATATATAAAAGAGCATCACTTTGAGGGCGGCATATCCCAGCCCTGCCCCGCGGTGGTGGGATACATCGAGCGATATATCCCGGAGCTCATACCGAAGCTTTTCCCGGTGCAGAGTCCCCTGATGTGCGCGGCGATCTACGCGAAGCAGGAGCTCGGCATCACGGACCGTCTGGCCTTTATCAGCCCCTGCATCGCAAAGAAGCTGGAGATCGACGATCCAAACACCCACGGCTTTGTCAGCTACAATGTGACCTTTGAGCATCTGATGGAATATGTAAGGCAGCATGATCTGTACAGGGAGCCCGTAAGCGACGAGATCGAATACGGGCTGGGCTCGGTATACCCCATGCCGGGGGGACTGAAGGAAAACGTATGCTGGCTTCTGGGCAGTGATGTCCTGATCCGTCAGGTGGAGGGAGAGCGGAGGCTGTATCATTATCTTGAGCAGAACCGGAGACGCCTCGGGAAAGGGACGCTCCCCTTCCTTTTTGTGGATGCCCTGAACTGCGAAAAGGGATGCCTTTGCGGAACCGGGACGGAGCCCTCCCTTTCGGCGACGGACAATGCCCTCTGCAGTTTGTTTGAGATCGGCCAGTCGGTGAAGAAGAACACAAAGGACAGCGCATGGAGCAGAAGCTCCGCTCCGGAGGAGAGGCTTGAAAGCCTGAACAGGCAGTTTGCCCATCTGAAGCTTTCGGATTATCTGAGGGAATATACGGATCTTTCCGGACAGTATACGATGAATTTCCCGAACCGGGAAGAAATGGACAGGATCTTTAACGAAATGAAGAAAGCGGATGAAGAATCCCGTCATATCAACTGCTCCTGCTGCGGCTATGATTCCTGTGAGGAGATGGTGGTCGCCATCTACAACGGCTTTAATCACAAGGATAACTGCATTCACTATCTGAAGGATATGCTTGCCATGAAGGCCGCCGAAACGGAGATCATGACGGGCCTGCCAAACGCGGAGGGCTTCAGACGCTATATCGAACGGCTTTCAGAGTCGGGAACCCTGACGCTCTATAATGCCTTTTATCTGAACCTGAAAAACTTCGGCCTGGTCAATAAGCAGTACGGGAAGCTGGAGGCGGACCGGGTGATCCTGGAATACGCGGCGGCCCTTTCCGCCTTCAGCGAGGCGGATGAATGCGTGGGGCGGCTGAACGGGGACAGCTTCTTTGCGGTATGCCGGAAGGAGAGGACGGAGGCGCTCTTAAAGCTTTTAGACGGCGTGGAGGTTTTCGTATCCGAAGGCGGCAGGGATATCTCCTATACCGTTCAGGCGGTGGCGGGCTGTCTTGAGATCGATGATCCTTCCCTGGACGGAGAAGCGATCCTCGGCAGATGCCGGACAGCGCTGGATATCGCAAAGCATAAGGAAAAGCTTCCTTATGTCTTTTCCACCCCGGAGCTTCAGAGTGAGGTCCTCCGGCAGAAGCAGATCCTGGAGGCCTTTCCGGCCGCCCTGGAGAGGGGGGAATTCAAGGCGTATTACCAGCCGAAGGTCAATACCGAGACCAATATGCTGGCAGGCGCGGAGGCTTTGGTCCGCTGGGAGAAGGATGGACGGGTGATCTCTCCCGGGGAATTCATTCCCGTGCTGGAAACGGACGAGAGCATCTGCAGGCTGGACTTTTATATCCTGGAGCAGGTCTGCGGGGATCTCAGACGCTGGCTGGATGAGGGGATCGAGCCTGTCCGGGTTTCCACGAATTTTTCAAGGAAAAACCTGTCCCTTCCGGATTTTTCCGGGCGGATCAACGAGGTGCTTCTGCGCTACGGAATCCCGAAGGAGCTGATCGAGGTGGAGCTCACCGAGACCATGAGCGAAGAGGAAAACGAGAAGCTGAGCCATTTTATCGCCGACATGCATGAGGCGGATATCGCCATGGCCATCGATGATTTCGGGACAGGATATTCCTCCCTGAATCTGCTCAGGGACTTTCCGGCGGACGTATTAAAGCTGGATAAATCCTTTATCGATAAGCATACGGATACCCCCCGCGACAGCGTGGTGGTAAAGAATATCGCCCGGATGGCAAAGGAGCTGGAAATGAGCGTCGTTACCGAGGGTGTGGAGAGCTGGGATCAGGTGAAATTCCTAAAGGGAGTGGATATCAAGCTGATCCAGGGATATCTTTTTGACAAACCCATGCCCAGAAATGATTTTGAACGGAGACTGAAGAATAAAGAATATCACGAAAAGAAATGACGGAGAGGCTCTGACCGTCCCCAAGCCCTCTTTCGGTGTTTCGACCTGACACATCCGTTGACGAAGGTTCGGAAGGGCTGATAGAATTAAGCTGTATTATTGTCGATTTCTCACAAAGAAGAGGGCCTGCCGTTGGATAAATATTGGGTCGTCGTAGTCGATGACGATGTGTTTAGCTTAAAAACCGCGAGAAACCTGCTGAACGGGGATCAGGTACGGGTCAGCGTGGTACGCTCCGGACCGGAGCTGCTGACATTCATGAAAAAAAACGAGCCGGATGTGATCCTCCTGGATGTGATGATGCCCGGGATGGACGGCTTTGAGACATACCGGGAGCTCAGGGACTACGAGGAGCGGGAGGAGCGCCGGCAGACACCGGTGATCTTTCTGACCGGAGATAATGACAGTCAGACGGAGCGCAGAAGCCTGACCATCGGAGCTTCCGATTTTATCCGGAAGCCCTTTGACAAAGACATCATGCTGAGCCGGATCGTAAAAACCGTCCAGAACAGCAGGACCATTGAAAACCTGACGGAAGAGGCCTCCCTCGATCAGCTGACGGGCTTCTTAAACAAGGCCAGCGGCACGGCGAAGGTGGAGGAGCTGTGCCGGACATCCTCCGGAGTGTTTATGATCATCGATCTGGACAACTTTAAGCTCGTGAACGATCTCTTCGGACATGAGACGGGAGATAAGGTCTTAAGCTCCTTCGCGGATATCATCCGGAAAAACACCCGGTCGGGGGATGTATTATGCAGGATCGGCGGAGATGAGTTCCTCGCCTTTTATCAGGGCGCTGCAGACGAGAAGGTTGTCAGGACCCTTACGAACCGCTTAAACGAGCAGCTGGTGACGGTCTGCATGCGGCTCATGGGAGAGGATTTCGGCATTCCCATCGGTGTGTCCATCGGATGCGCGCTGGTGCCGGAGCAGGGGAACGATTATCAGAGCCTGTTCAGGATGGCCGATAAGACCATGTATCAGGTGAAACTGAACGGAAAGCACGGCTATGCGGTTTACGATCCGTTTCTGGAAACCAGACAGACGGACGGAGTGGATCTTCAGGAGGAGATGGTCCGTATCACAAAGATCGTGGAGGAGAGGGGAGAGTACGGAAATGCCATGCGGCTGAGCCAGGATGCCTTCTCCTGGGTGTACCGTTATATCGTGCGGTTCATCCAGCGGTATAAGGACTCGGCCGTCAAGCTTCTGTTCGCTCTGTCTCCGCGGAATCCCGGGGATGAAGATATCCTGCCGAAGGCGGCGGAGGAGTTCGGAGATTTACTGCAGAGGCAGTTAAGGAAAAGCGATATTATCCTTCAGAGCAAACCGAATCAGTTTTTCCTGCTTTTACCGGAAACATTGGAAAAATATGCGAGTGTTGTGGCGGGGCGTGTGACGGAAGAATGGAAGGGGACGGAATATCACTCAAGGATAGGGATCTCATATGTGGAGGAAGGAATAGATCATTCGTTTTAGCGGAAAACAATGATGATACCGGGCCGGGCTTTGGCCTGCTCCGCAAAAATTATTCCAGAAGGGAGATCAGGGAGAATGAATGAAACAGGGCAGGCAGCTGTGATCAGCGTCAATAAAGGAGTACAGGTACACGGGATCACCAACAGGCTGTCGCAGGCCGGCGTGAAGACGTTGTTTATCGGAACGGATCCCGTCGCGCTTGCAGAAGCAAAGGCCCGGACAGGGGTCTATATCATCGTGATCCAGAATGATATCGGTGAGATGTCTCATCTGTTTAAGTCTCTGCTGTCCGTGACGGCCCAGGATAATACGACCCTGGTCGTGATAGGCGGAAAGCCGGATCAGACGGAGCTTTCGAAACTCTATCCCGAGCTTGCGGGAAATGTCCTGCGCTGGTTTGATCACGATGTGGATCTGGAGGAGCTTATATCCTTTACCAAAAAGTTCCTGGCCGGCGAGGTCCGGAAGGACGAAAAAAAGCGCATCCTGATCGTGGATGATGATCCCACCTATGCCAAGATGGTACGGGAATGGCTGAAGAGCAACTATCAGGTGGCAGTGGTGGTAAACGCCATGCAGGCCATCACCTATCTCACGAAGCACGGAGCGGATCTGATCCTTCTGGACTATGAAATGCCCGTTGTGAGCGGGCCTCAGGTGCTGGAGATGCTTAGGAACGAGCCGGAGACGGCGAAAATTCCGGTGGTCTTCCTGACCGGGGTAGGGGATTCGGAAAGCGTGTCCAGGGTCATTGCACTGAAGCCCAGCGGATATATCCTGAAATCCACCACCAGGGAGGCGATCATTTCCTGGCTTTATCTGTTTTTCCATAAATAGGTTTTATGATGTCCGGGTCAAAGCTATTCCGACCCAAACGGATGCGCGGATCGCTCCGCTGAAGCATCCTTTTTATACGGGTATCCAAAAAGAAAAAGGAGGAATGATAAAATGAAGAAAACTTTGGTACTGCTGCTTTCTGTGGTGACGGCGATGATGATGCTGTCCGGGTGTTCCGCTTATTATGATCCGGTCTCCGGCGTGTTTGAGATGAACGAGAACGATGAGATCCTGAAGCTTACACCGGATGAAGGCCTGGAGGAGTACTACGCGGAGAACGGCGATGAGTACTATGAGGAGTATAACGATTATGAAACCGATCTGAATTTCTGGACGGAGGATTCCAAAGCGGCGGAAAGCATCCGGCAGTATGTGAAGCAGGCCACGGATCCCATGTCGGACAAATATGTGCCGGTGGAGGACCGGATCGTGGTCTTTGATCTGGACGGAACCCTCATTGGTGAGCTCTACCCCTCTTATTTCGAATACATGATGTTCATCCACAGGGCTCTCTATGATGATACCTTCAAGGCTCCCGCGGATATGAAGGAATTTGCCGAAGCCCTGGAGGAGGGGATCAGGACAGGAAAGATGCCGGAAAACAATGAGAGACTGCATGCGAAATACGCCGGGCAGGCCTATGCCGGCATGACCGTGGATGAGCTGAAGGACTATACGAGGAAATTTATGAAAAGCGGGGCCGACGGCTTTACAAACCTGACCCGGGGAGATGCTTTTTATCTGCCCATGGTCTCTCTGGTGGATTATCTGACGGAAAACGAATTCCAGTGCTATGTGGTAAGCGGCTCGGACCGCACCATCGTAAGGACGTTGATCGAGGACTGGCTTCCGATCCCGGAAAACAGGGTCATCGGCATGAGCTACTCGATGGTCGCCACCGGACAGGGGGATACGGACGGTCTGGATTATCTCTACTCTCCGGAGGATGAGGTGATCCTGGGAGGAGACCTGATCATCAAGACGATCAAGATGAACAAGGTGAGCGAGATCGCTCTGGAGATCGGCAAGGTGCCGGTGCTTGCCTTCGGCAACAGCTCCGGAGACCTTTCCATGGCCCAGTATACGGTGTCCAATAAGGAATACGAGGGACAGGCCTACCTGGTGCTCTGTGACGACCTGAAAAGAGAGCACGGAAATATGGACAAGGCAGACTCCCTTAAGGAAACCTGCGATAAGCTCGGGTTTAACACGATCTCCATGCGGGATGATTTTGATACGATCTACGGAGGTGAGGTAAAGACCGTGGATTATACCTATGACGAAGCCTCTTTCCGCTTCGAGGACGGAAAGGATTACCTTGGCAGATGGATCGTGGATTCCGGGGAATATGTGGCGCTTACGGTGGAGGAGACCGAAGAACCGGGGATCTTCTCCGTAGAGGTGGCCACCTCCACAGACCGGCCTTATAAGGATGTGTACCGGATGACGGCAACCCTGCAGGATGACGGCAGCCTCTATTATGAGGACGGGGCGTATGTGATCCGGGAGACGAAAAGCGGAAAGGAAGAGATCCAGTATGAGGACGGCGCCGGACTGCTTTATTTTGACCGGGATGCCGAAAAGCTCTACTGGACGGATTATACCGTGGAGGATAAAGAAGAGAATGTCTCGGGCTTTATCAAGGCGGATGATCCGGATGTGGTGACGGTAAATGATCTGGAAGAGAAGGCGGCATGAGAGGCCGGGATTAAAATAAGAGAAGCCCTGCGGAGCGGATCGGCCGCTGTCCGCAGGGCTTTTTTTTAGTTTACTTTCAATCTTCCTTTTCTCCCGTGAACCGGATCCTACCCTGTCCGTTCGGATCCGCATACTTTTCTGAGATCTTTCCGTTCATGGATTCCGCGTATTCCGAAACCGCCTGTATGTCATCCACGTATCTTCCGGGATCCACAGCCTCTCCCGTAAACATGGTATAGCCGTTTCCGTTGTTCAGCAGGAGGTAATCGATCGATGCGACGCTGTAGCTGCGGTCGGGATCCAGCGGTTCACCGTTTACCTTCACATTGGAGACTCTTCTTTCATCGCCGTCATAGCCGATGAACATACCGTTATCATCCGTATTCACCCGGGAGGGGACCGAGAGGTCCGCATCAAAGGTTATGCCGGAAACCTGCAGGAAGCCGCCGAATTCCTCGGGGGCGAAGCTGACACTGTATTCCAGCGCATCGAGAAGCTCTTTGCCGCTGACCATGCGCTTGCAGACCCGGTTGCAGAAGGGGAAGACAGTCAGCAGATCCTTGAAGGTGATCTCTCCCGGGGGGATGCTTGCACGGATCCCTCCGCCGTTTATGATACCGATCTCGGTATCCAGCGCGTATCTATACGCATCCGCAGCAAAGTCGCCGATGTTGGTCTCCCGGATCCGGGGGAGCTGGGTCTTTCCGTCCGATGTTGTCGTGGGCAGCTCAAAATCAACGGCTGCGATCACTCTGTTCAGATTTTCACCATGTTCCGAATATTCTTTTTCGATGGCGGCCGTGATGGAGGTATCCTTTTTGTCGTATTCGGTGATAAGCTCCGTTTTCATGTCCCCGCTGCGGCTGATCGTAAGCTTTCCGACAGCCTGTAATCTGGTTCCCGTCTGGGTAAGCAGGACATCCGCTCCGTCTTTGTTTTTTACCTTTTCCATTTCCACGATACTGTGGGAATGACCGTCAAGCACCGCGTCGATCCCGGTGGTGTTCTGGATGAGCTCCGTGGACATAAAGGGAGATGCCTCCTCTTTGATCCCGAGATGGGAGAGCAGGATCGTGTAATCCGCTCCGGCCTTTTTGGCCCCATCCACCGCAAGCTGGATGGATTCGTAAAAGGGGACACTGTCTTTGCTCTGCATGAAGCCGTAGATAAATTCGCCTTTGTCATTCTGGAAATAGGAGGGTGAGGAGGTTGTGATCGTCGAAGGTGTAGTCGCCCCGACAAAGGCGATATTCAGCCCTCCGGCAGGAATGATGGTATAAGGAGGAAGAACGGTATCGAGCTTCTTCAAGTCTACCAGATTTGCGCATACATAAGGGAAATCCGCCTGATCCTTAAGCTTCAGGAACTGCTCGAAGCCGTAGTCAAAATCGTGATTCCCGGGGACGGCCACATCATAGCCGACCTCATTCATGAGATTGACGATGGATTCACCCTTTGAGAGTGTGCCGAGGATGCCTCCCTGAACCTCATCCCCCGCATCCGCAAGGATAACCGCGTTTCCTTCCTGCTCCAGCTCCTTCTTAAAGGCGGAAAGACCGTCAAAGCCGATGTTTTCGTCTATACCGCAGTGGATGTCATTGGTATAGAGGATTACGATGTCTCCGCTGACAGAGGCCTCCGGCGCGGAAGCGGGGGTGCCGCTGCCTGCGACTGCGGTTACGATCTCCTCTAACGGCACGCCGTCCACGGACACCCGCCCGGTGGTCTCGTCTATATCCACCACGGCGGAGCACCCTGCCGTAAATAACATGAGCGCCGAGAGGATCCAGCTGATGATCTTTTTTTTCATGAATGTTATTCCTCCGTTATGATTTTTTCTGTGAGATCAGGTTTCGTGTCCGGAAGCGGACGGGAACTGTTTTACGGAGCGTTTGATCTTTTGCTCAGTTATGATAACTATAGCATACAGGAAAAGCACTGTGCTATAATTTTAAGGAGATTATCGTTTTATTTTAAAGAAAGGGATAATGATTATGATGATGATCAGGCGCTGCTTTAAAAAGACATTCTGTGTCCTGCTTTTCGGACTGCTTCTCTTATCGCCTGTGCTGACCGGCTGCGGGAGTGAGGATGAGGAGGAAGAATTCCGGGAGGAGGATGATCTGTTCTGGGATGAGGATGATTTCTGGGACGAGGAGGATTCCTGGGATGAGGATGAGGAAGAGGAAGAGAGCGGACAGGGCGAAATGTCCGAGGGCGCAAGTCAGGCGCTAACCGGTGAGGGTTCGGTGCAGAAATTCATCGGGGAGCCGTTTTATGACGGTGTGGTGAAAAATGAGGATGATGCCCTGGAGGCGATCTACAGTGTGCTGGATTTTGTGGGAGGGGATCAGAGTACCGATCTGGAGCTTGTTGCGACTGACGGTCCCACAGAAGAGGGGAACACGATCTATACCTTCCGGCAGGTGGCGGACGATGTGGCGGTCTACGCTGCGACGGTGAAGCTGGTGGCGGATAAGAACGGAAAGGCCATCGGTCTGAACAGCACACTGGTGCCGGGGCTTAAGGTGAAATCGGATGTCAGCTGGAGGATAGACGCCAAAGAAGCGGAGGCGATCGTTGAGAACCAGGGGAAAGAGGACGGAGAGAACTACCGGATCATTCCGAATGTTACGGAGCAGACCCTGCTTCCGTTTATGGATGATTCGTCAAAATACTATTATGCCTGGGTTGTATATACCAACAATATATACGAGGACGTGGACACGGCATATCTGGCTCATTACGTGGATGAGGAAGGGGAATATCTCTACTCGATCCCCGTCACGCAGCCGGGGAACTCGGATGCGCTCTCGGGTTCTACGGCAACCTTTACCTTTGAAGGACTGGAAAAGGACACCTGGAGCGGAACGGTCAAGAAATATCACGGAGAAACGGAAAAGGTGACGATCCCCGTGGCGAAGGATCCCAAAACCGGGGACGTCTATCTGGCGGACCTGGACCGGAAGGTGGTCTGCGCGGATTATTCGGACTTTATAAATGAGGATACCCTGACGATCCGAAAGGAAAAGAACGGAAAATTCACCGACAATGAGGTATTGATCCTGAAGGCCTTTACGGAGGTTTATGATTTCTACGAAAGCATCGGCTGGGTGGGACCGGACGGATCCGGATCGCCGGTGCTGCTTCTTATGGACTGGGTGGATGAGGACGGAGAGCCCGTGCAGAATGCCTGCTACAGCGGAAAAATGCAGGGCTTTGACACCTTCCAGTTTAATCGCCTGGATCCGGACGGCGAGAGCTATGATACCATGGCGCATGAATTTACTCATGCCTTAACGCAAAGTGCCATGACGGCAAATATCTACATGAACGATTACGGCGCGATCAATGAAGCAATGAGCGATATCTTCGGAAATCTGGTGGAGAGTCTGATGGGCAAGACCAAGGACAAGACCTGGCTGATCCAGGAAAACGGAAACGAGGTCTTAAGGTCCATGAGCAATCCCAACGAATACTCACAGCCGGGCTTTGTCTGGGACAGATATTATGTGCCGGCGGTAAATGAGTCGACGGAAAATAACGATCAGGGCGGGGTGCATATCAATTCCTCCCTTTTAAATCTCATTGCCTGGAGACTGAACGAAAGCGGGATGAGCCAGGAGGATCAGCTCTATTACTGGCAGAATGTGGCTCTGATCCTGACTCCGAGAACAGATCTCGCACAGCTGGCGGATATCCTTCCCTGGACGTTGAAGCTCGTCGGAATGGAGCAGTATGTGAAGGTGATCGAGGACGCGATCCAAGAGACCGGGATCAGGGATAATGCGCTCCCGCAGAAGCCTGCCGATGGTCTGGCCCGTTTCCAGATGGTATTTCCGGATCATGAGCTTCTGGATTATTATGAGGTCTTTGTTACAGCCTATCAGCAGGATACGGAGAATGGATATAGCAGCTGGCCGGAAGCGGAGACGGATATGGTTGCCCTGACGGTACAGCCGGGGGACTATGTCCTGGAGTTCAGTCTGACGGATTTCGAAACCGGGGAGAACTTTTTTGTGGTTGCGGCAGAAGGAAAATGGATGCTCTTTAATGAGGAAGAGGAGGCGGACTATTTTAAGGACGGTGCACCGCCGGAGTGCATCCTGACGATCAATAAGGGTGAGGTGAAGGAGCTTGACTCCCGGACACTGAAGGAGCTTCTGGAGGATAATTAGAACATAAATGCTGCGGTAAGGCAGGGATAAAAAGGGGATCAGATCAGGGAGGCAGCCGGAAATCGTAAATTACGGCGGTCTCCCGGACCTGATCCCTTAATTATGCCTCACGGGGGTTCGGGATCGTCCTCTCAGCCTGCTTCGGGGCTGTGCTCCAGATATTTCAGACAGAACGGAAAGATGGCCGTTACATAGAACATCTGGAGGAAGCAGGAGGTGACCGTACCGGCTGCGCCGGGAAGCCAGCCCTTGATCAGGGGCAGGAGGATCAGACTGATGGCATAATGAATGAGAAGACCGATGGTGAGCCTTGTGAGCCTCCGTTTCATGGAAACGTCGGTTGAAAAGCCGATATACCGTCTCTCCAGAACCCATCCCAGAAAGAAGCCCATACACCAGCCCGCGCCCTTGAAGGTATCATTGGCCATTTTGAAGCCGTCCACCAGCACATTTCCCGCTGCGTCATAATCCACCGGGTAGGGTTTGAACGCGGCGAATACCGCCACGGCGGCTGCGATCCCGATACCGGCACACATCACCGGTATGTCCTTTTCCGGATGCGCATTGACCCATGCGATCAGCCGGGAGATCAGCCACATCACCAGCAGAGCGCTTCCCGCGCCGACCAGGATATCCTGGGGCGTATGTACGCAAAAATAAATACGGCTGAAGGCGATCAGCGCGACGATAATACCCGTCACGACGCGAAGTGCTTTGGGAAGGTCTTTGCATATCGCAATGCCGCCGAACAGAGAGCCGGCGTTGGAGCTGTGCCCGCTGGGGAAGGAATAGCCGGTGGCTGTTTTCATGGCCTCTTCATCCGGTATGATCCGCGGATCCCTGATCCAGGGACGGTACACACAGGCAGTCACCTTCAGCAGACCGTTGACCACTCTGTTGCTGCTCCAGCCCATCAGAAGATAGCTGCCGAATTTCTTGCTGACGCACCAGTAGATGAGGGCTGCGATGATCAGTACCGTGTTCATTTCCCCCAGATAGCTCATTTTTTCCATGAAATCCCTGAGGCAGGCGCCTGCTCCGGTTCTGAAATCCTGTAAAAGCAAAAGTATATTGATATCCATATCTGCCTCCATTTCAAGTATCATGATGTTTATGGCTGCTGAATTTGATATCATTCTAGCATAAATCCTGCCGCATGCAATCGGGAAACAGGATCATTGGCCCATTGAGTCTGTTTCCCGTCCCCTTTTTTTGTGATATGATGGACAGGGATGAAAGCCGGCGGCAAGGCATTTGCGGCTCGTGATACGGAAATAACCAAACTCGTAAAATATATATGGGAAAGGGAGGACAGTATGAAAAAAAGAATAGCATTACTGACAGTGATCGGACTGCTTCTGAGTGCATGGCCCGCAGGGGTGTTTGCGGCACCGGACAGTACCCCGCAGGACCCGGATGCATCGGCCGAAGCGCAGGAGGCACAGGCCCCGGAGGCGGAAAATGCCGGAGAGGGAACGGAATCCACGGAGGACAACATCGTCACTACGAAGCATGAAGTGACCATAAAAGGGAAAAAGATCTCTTATACCGCAGAGGCAGCCATGATAAACCTGGAGAGCGGAGGCAGGGAATGCCAACTGTTCTATACAGCATACACCAGAGACGATGTCGGGGACGCGAGTGACCGCCCCATTACATTTGCTTTCAACGGCGGTCCGGGTGCCTGCAGTTCTTATATCCAGTTCGGGTGTCTCGGCCCCCGCAGACCGGAGATCGACGAGATAGGATATGCCGTATCTCTTCCGGCAAAG
>CACZNS010000219.1 GCA_902782575.1 uncultured Lachnospiraceae bacterium | reverse complement strand
TACGCCCTTTTGCTTCAGATAGTCAAGCCACTCTCCCACCATGATCAGCGCCGCCGCGTTGGTGTGATACTCGATATAATCCTTCCTCTCCGGGATATTGAGCCTGTGTCCCTCTTCATCCATCCGGTACCCCGTTTCCAGCCCTTCGTTGTTCACATGACCGGTAAGCTCGTAGTCCGGCAGCTGAAACTCGGTCTGCTGATGGGTCATCTCGTTATCCAGGATCATAAATGTATTCCGGTCCGAATCCTCGATCCCGGTCATGGTATTCATGTTCTTAAGCACTCCCCAGCAGGTGAGGATATCCCAGTTCACCTCTCCCGGCTTCTCCGCGCGGAGATATTCCGCCCCGTCATAGATGAGGGGCTGCAGCAGCATCGGGCTCACCCTGACCAGACTGTACATGAAGAAGGACCGCCTTCGCGCAGTCTCCACCGTGGCGTAGTATTCCCGCACGGAAAAGTGTCCTCTGGCATGGTAGGCCTTTACCTCCGGATATTGATCGTAAATGGAAAGATCGGGCCAGGTGGTGTATCCCGCATAGGGGGGATCGATCACGGTGGACTCATAGCCCTTATCCGCAAAGAGCACCGGCAGCACGGAGATGGCCTCATTATGCTTCTCTCCAAGCGTCATGTCCGTCCGGGCGTTCATGGCCACGGGGGAATACTCATAGCCGCCGTAAAGCGAAGCGGAGGTAAAGTTCGTATGCATTCCGAAGGACACCGTGTTCGGATAATAGGTGAATCCGGAGAACTGCCGTTTTAATTCCGGCTTCTCTGCCATCAGATAGGGCACGTAGCCGGAGATCGCCTTGTCGAGCATGATGACCACCACGTTTTTGCCGCGGGTCGTAAGATTGAAATTCGGATCCTCCGAGACATCATAGGCGTTGAAATCCGTCATGGCGATCACCCGGTTGATCCTTAAGGTGTTGAAGGCCGTCATCAGGAGCATGCTCACGGTAACGGCCGTGCAGATCCCCCTGACGATCCCGGGCTTCCGGAAATAGATCAGCGCCAGGAGTCCTCCCGCCGCCAGAAGCACCACGAGCTGCAGGAGCATCCGGACCGGGCCGAATGAGGGAAACTCATTGTAGCGAAGCTCCGATGAGATGATCCCCGTATCCGTGGCAAAGAGGAAATAGTTGATGGCCGCCGCTCCGCATAAAAGCCATATGACCAGACACATCCTCCTCTTTCCCTTATTCGGCGCAAGGGCATAAAAGACCGTGAGCCAGCAGAGGAAAAAACCCGCCGCGATGCAGAAGGTGCTTGCCACATAGGTCATGGGATTCTTATAGGCAAGCATCTCCACAAACTCCGTGGGAGACGAGGCTACCAGCGCAGAGGGGATCAGCAGCCCCGTAAGGCAGGTCAGGGTGATCACCCCTCCCGCATATACGGAGCGGGCCGGAGCCTTCCCGGTCTCATCCTTTCCGGTCTTTTCCTTCGGCTCCTTCAGGATGATGTTCTTGCCAAGGGAAAAGACATTATTCATGGTCCAGTAAAGCACCAGCCCCGAGGGGGAGGAATAGAGCAGGATCAGAAAAAGCCCAGCCAGCACATAGATCTGGATATTATCCTTTAAGGGAGTCCCTTTGGTATAAATCACAGCCGCAATGCAGTTGATCAGCGTCATGATCACCGGCAGCAGATTGATCGAGACCGCTCCGATCCGAAGCAGCCCGTCCGGGGCTCCCAGATCCGGGATGCAGAGAAAGGAGGTCCCGTTCAGCAGATTCAGGTGGGACAGGAAATGGTATGCCGCCATGAAAAAGGGGATCTGAAGCAGAAGTGATATGGAACTTCGTAAGGAGTACAGGGGATGATAGTCCATTTTCCTGTAATACGCGGAAAGCATCATGACTCTCTCGTCCCCGCTGAAAACCTTCCGGATATGCCCGGTCCATTTTTTCATCTTCTCCTGCTTCTGACGCTCCATGGCCTGGATCGCATCGGCCCGCAGATAAAGCGGAAGGAGCAGGAAATTAATGACGATGCTGACGCCGATTATGGCGATCCCCGGATTGTTTCCGATCCGGTTTATGATGGTGAATACGATCTCCAGCAAAAGCTCGATGGGATATATGATTGTATAATATAAAGCAGATACCATTGTCAGTTAACACCTCGGGTCTGACGCTCCGGCAGCCGGAGCATGATAATTTCAATAACTTTTCGGCAGGGATCAGGGCTGATTCCCCGGTCCGAAGTAGAACAGGGTAAGGAACGTAAGATCGTCAAACCGCTCTCCCCCGGCGTAATAGGAATCGATCACCTTCCTTAAGCTGTCAGCGGCACTCTCCGCATCACGGATGCCCGCGGCATATTCCAGAAGCCGTTCCGTCCCGAACCGCTCATCCTCCGGATTGACCGCATCCGTCACGCCGTCCGTGTACAGAAGCAGGCCATCCCCCGCAGACAGCTGCATCTTCTCTCCGACGATCTTCACATCCTCGATCAGTCCGATGGCAAGCCCGGTATCCATAGGCTGATAATAGGGCCTGTCACAAAAGATCAGAGGATTTTCATGCCCCGCGTTGGCAAAGGAGATCTCTCCGGTTTTCAGGTTCAGGATGCCCGCAAAGATCGTGGCAAACATTTTCTCCGGATTGCATTCGTATACCTCCGCATTCAGGGATCTTAAGGCCTTGGCGGGGGTCATTCCGACCCGGAGCTTTTCCTTGAGCCCCGTCTTTACCATGACCATGAACATCGCCGCGTTGATCCCCTTTCCGGATACATCACCGAGAAAAAAGGCAAGATGATCCGCATCCAGCATCAGATGATCATAAAAATCGCCGCCGAACATCTTCGCAGGCTCCGCCGCGGCGCACATCTCAAAGCGGCTTCCCTTCTTATGGATCCAGGCCGGAACGATCCCGTCCTGCACCTGCTTTGTCAGGGCCATCTGGTTTTCCGTTTCCATCCGTTCCTTGGTCAGGGTATTGAGATCCTGGATATAACGGTCTATATCATCCGACATCTTAAGAAAGGAGTTTGATATCTCATAGATCTCATCCCGGTGCTTTTCCGAGCGGAATCCCGGAAATTCCTTTAAGACCAGGGGGATCGTATCGGACTTTCCGTCGGAGCTGTAGTCCTCCACGAAGCGGTCCATCTCCGCCGAAAGGATGTCCAGCGGGGCGGTCACCCTTTTCTTGACCATATTGCGCATCAGGATGATCAGAAGAAATACCAGCAGGGCAATGACCGATCCGTCAAGCAGGATCTGAAAGAGCATTACGGACACGATACCGTAGAAATCATACTCCGCCCCCAGAAGGAATATCACCTTTCCCTGCGGATCCCTGATGGGATAGGTCCAGGCCAGATTCCTGCCGAACTGATTGGATATGATCCGCACCCTCGTATCTTCGTTTCCGGCCTTCGCCTGCAGCACCGCCTCGGGAAGACGATCCACCTTTATCTTCGTTCCGTACTGACGCTCCGCCGAGGCCTTTACCTGCCCCGGGGTCATCCTGGTGCCTTCCGTCAGGACGTAGTAGGTGTAGGATCTCTCCTCCTCATCCACATCAAAGATATACAGATACGACATATCGTAAGCGTTGCAGATACAGGTAAGTGCGCGCTTCAGGTAAGCCAGAAATCTCAGGTACTCCTCATCCCCGGTATTTCCGCTCTTCAGCAGGACCTCAAAATCATAATCACCATGCTCAAAAAAGTCTCCGTCGTTGCGGAGCATTTCCACCAGGATCTGATAGGCCTCTTTGGTATTCTCTTTTGCCTTCAGCGTAACGGAATAGGTTTCGTAGAGGATGATCAGAACAAAGGCCGTTATGATCGCGGCCGCGCCCACGATCATGATCCGTTTCGTCACATCCGTCAGCAGCGATCCGCTTTTTTCTCTTTCAGGTTCCCTTTTCCCCCGCGGATGTTTCATAATGGGTTTCGTAAACACGGCGTACCTCTTCCTCCGCCTCCAGAAATGCCTTTGCCACCGTAGGATCAAAGTGGCTTCCCGCATCCTTTCTTATGATATCCCTTGCCTTCTCATACGGGAAGGGATCCTTATAGCTGCGCCTCGATACCAGGGCATCAAACACATCCGCCACCGCCATGATGCGGGCGGAAAGGGGGATCGCCTCTCCGGCAAGTCCCTCCGGATAGCCCATACCGTTCCATTTTTCATGATGATAGGCCGCCAGGTTCTGCGCCTCACGCAGATATTCCGAATCCGGCACGATCCGGATGGCCTGCTCGATCACCTCTTTGCCGTAAACCGTATGCTTCTTCATCTCCTCGAACTCTTCGTCCGTAAGCTTCCCGGGCTTGTTCAGGATCATATCCGAGACCTTTATCTTTCCCACATCGTGAAGAGGCGCCGAATTTTCCACATCGGAGACGAACTCATCGGTAAGGATGTCGGTATAGTCCCCGTTTTTGCGCATCTGATCCATGATCACACGGGTATAGGCCGCCGTCTTCCTTACATGATCCCCCGTGCACTTGTCACGGCTCTCCACCATATCCGCCAGGACCAGGATCAGGCCGTTCTGCATCTGGGTGATGGTCTCGCTCTTATTCTGTACATCCGTGATATATCCCACCGTTTCCCTCATGGTGCTGGTAACGGCATGATAGAGGTTCTCCAGCTCATCTCCGGTATTGATGCCGATCCTCTCCATCCTCTCCACGCTCTCCTCCCGGGAGGCTTCACTGTTTGTGGCAAATTCCGAAGAAGCCAGAGCCATGGTATTGATGGGCATGATCAGGTTGTATTCCGCAAGGAAAAGGCCGATGGCGAGGATCAGGATAAAGAAGCCGAAGAACAGAGCCACCACCTTTGCGATAAAGCTGACCTCGTTCATCCTCACCCTGTCCATGGAAATGTCCACCGCGGCATAGGCCTTGCACGCTCCCGAGGAATCCCGGATGGGCTTGTAGGCGGTAAGGAGCCACCCGAAGGTCTCGTCCGAGATCACCACATCGATATCCTCACCCCGGAGGAGGTTCGGGATATATTCGGAGAAGGACTCGTCAAAGGGGATGATCTCCCCCGGCTCGGCCCCCTTCACCTCAGGGGTATCCAGATCAAAGACCACATGGCATCCGTCCTCCAGGATCTGATACACATAGACATATTCGATATCGGGAGAGGCCCCCTTGATCTCTTTCAGTTCATTTTCCGTTTCGATATATCCCTTCGCCGACTCCCCCTTTTCGAGGAAACGGTCCACAGCTCCCCCGTCCACGGCGGTGGCAGCCAGCTGCGCGATGGTCTTCGCCTGCAGGATATGATCATTTAACGTCGTCGAATGATACAGGAAGAAGCTGATCCCCGTGGTCACCACGGCGATGAAAAGAGTGATCACGGCAATGATCACAAGGATCTTGGACCGAAGGCCCATCCCCTTGGAAAAGTCCCGCCCCACTACCTTCCGCTCCTCATTTGTCAGCGGCGTCTGACGCCAGCCTTCCACAACAAAGCGGCTTTTCAGCTTCTCCGGCACAAACCGGAGCAGGATGACCGAGATCACCACCGTAACGGTCTTGTCCACCAGATCGATGGAGATATCGGAAAGGAACTGTGCCCAGAACAGCGACATCTTTCCCGTCTCGTACAGCTGCCTCGTAAAGGGCGCCGAGATCCCCTCTCCCATTCCGTAGCCGTACAGGAGCCACGTCAATATGCTCCCGAGGCCTCCTCCGATGGCTGCCAGGGCCAGTATCACCGCGATCAGCCTGTACCATTTGTCAAAAAAGCCCTTTTTATACATCCAGGTGCAGGTCACCGCGATCAGCACCGTAAGGATGCAGTAATACGCGGTCGTCGGATCGTGGATGCCGTTGATCAGGTTGGTGATATACCCGATGGTGATGCCGGGCAGATATCCCCCGAGCACTGCCGTAGTGATCGTCCCGATATTATCCAGAAAAAGCGGGATACCGAGCAGTCCCGGTATCCTTGAACCCGCCACATTCAGAACGACTCCCGCCACACACAATCCCAATACATGAAGCATCTGCTTTCTGGCATTCATTTTTGCTGTTTTTTCCTTCATTTTGTTTTTTTCACTCCGCTTCCTGATGTTCTTATGCAACAGGCATGACAGTTCTCATCGTCCCGCGTCTAAAGTATTATTTGATGCCTCATTATATTACGGTCTGACCTTCCTCATTATAATGCGGACAGGATCCAAATACAAGATTATCCGGAGCGGGGCTCCGACACAAAGGAGCAGCCGAAGAGGCGGAGGCTTTCCAGACTCTCTCCCGTATCCTCTTCCAGCCTGAGCCGGGCTTCCTCCGTGATCTCCATGCATACCTCCCCGCTCTTCAGCCGGTACCGGTCCGAAAGCTCCTGCAGGAAGGCGGGAAATCTCTTATCAAAAAGCGTAGAGCCCGATACCCTTACCGCAAGCCTGTAGGGGCTTCTTCCGCTTTCCCTCTTTCCTTCGGTATCCTTCACAGATTGTTCTATATAGTATGTCTCAAGTCTGTACAGGCTCCCGCTTTCTCCGGCAAGCTGCACCGCAAGCAGCGGATCGATGATTCCGTAGCGGATATGATGCCACTGAAGCACCGCTTCCGCTCCCGTAATCTCCCCGGCATCGTCCGAAAGCTCCTCACAGCTCACACAAAGGGGACTCTCGCTGACTGAAGGGTCTCCGGAGGAAGCGGCCGCAAGAGATACCTCCAGATCCGTCGCAAGGAGCCTGGCAAGCCTTCCCCTGTTCCCCTCCGCTTCCGTAAGGAGGATCTCCTCATTCTCCTTACGGCTCTGCTTAAACAGCCCGCAGAGTCCGTCCATGGCCGAAGAAAACTCATCCAGCGATCTACTTTCGTACAGGATCACAAAGGGTTCGTAGCAGGCAACCGAGATCATGATGTTGACGATCTGGACGATCACTCCCCTGACGGAACCGGTGGCAAGATATCCGCTCATGAGCGGCGGTGTGGTCCATACCACCGAATTCGTAACGAACGGCATAAATCCCGCCTTTGTAAACAGAAACGCCGACGTAAAGCACAATACCGGAGACAGGATGAACGGGAGCAGCATGATCGGATTATAGACCACGGGAAATCCGAACACAAGCAGCTCGGATACATTAAAGACACAGGGGATAAAAGCCATGCGGGAAAGCTTCCTTGTGGAGCTTCGCCTGCCGAAGATCATCATGGCGATCAGCAGCCCGATGAGGCATCCCGTCCCTCCCATAATGACAAAGGTATCGATAAAGCTCTTTGAAACGATCTCCCCGGGAATGATCCCGGCAAAAAGGTCCTGCGCCACCTGATCCAGCACATTATTCCCGTGGATCCCGAACCACCACATCACGCTGATCAGAACGATAAACAGAAGGCCGCTGAAATAGGAACGCTGCATGCTGGCAAAAAGATTATCCGTTATCATCTGGAAAAGATGCTGGACGCTTCTTACCTGAAACCAGACCGTGATCAGATAATTCCCTGCGGTAAAGCAGAGAATCACACCGGTGAAGGGCAGAAGCGAATGAAGCGCCGCGTTAAAAACGGAATCCGCCTCATCCAGAAAGACCTTTTTTCTCCCACCGTACAGCCCCTCGAATTTCC
>CACZNS010000218.1 GCA_902782575.1 uncultured Lachnospiraceae bacterium | reverse complement strand
CTCTTCAGGGCAGTGCAGGGTCTCAGAATGCGGCTCTTCAGGGCAGTACCGGGTCTCAGAACGCGGCTCTTCAGGGCAGTGCAGGGAAAGGAGGGACGGATCATGAATGATTCCACCTCCAGGGCCAGCCTGTTTTTAATGGAGCTGATGCTCTCCATCCTTTTCTTCTCTCTCTCGGCGGTGGTCTGTGTGCAGCTGTTTGTCAAAAGCCATACCTTAAGCCGCCAGTCCGTGAAGCTGAACCATGCCGTGATCGCTTCCGAGAGTATGGCGGAAGCCTTCTACAGCAGCGACGGAAATCTTTCTTCGATGCAGAGCGTACTGGAAGGCTCTGTGCATGATCAGGATACCATCTCCATGTATTTCGGCGAAGAGTTTGAACTGATCCCCGCCCCGGGATCAGATTTTGATGCGGATAAAAACGAAAAGATCTGCTACGTTCTGACCGGAAAAACCGTCCCGTTAAACGATACGGGACTTATAAAGCTGTCCATCAGCTATACGGAGCGGGCTTCTTCAGAGGTCATATACAGCCTGAACCCCGAGCTGTTCCCCGTTCATCGATCCGGGCTGTCAGAAAACAGCGCGGTTTCCGGGGATCAAAGCGAATAGGCAGCCGCAGAAAGGATCTTCCTATCATGAAAAAACATCATCAGTCTTTTAATCTGAATGTGGGCGCGTCCTCGATCCTCGTGATCGTCGTGATCCTGTCGCTTATCTGCTTCGCCGGTCTGTCCCTGGCTTCAGCCAATGCGGACTATCAGCTGAGCCTTCGCCTTGCGGAGCGTACCGCAGCTTATTATGAGGCAGGCAGCGCTGCCTACGAAGCTCTTTATGATGCGGAACAGAGCATACAAAAAGAGCCTTCCTCATCGGAAAGCTCTTTTCATTACTCATATCCTGTTAATGAAGATCATGAACTTCAGGTCCGGGCTTCTGTTTCAAACGATCAGCCTTATGAGATTTATCAATGGCAGATCATCACAACCGTGGAACCCGATCTGGATCAAAGCCTGACCCTCTTCACCGGGGTTACTGACTTTAATCAATAACCGAATTCGTTAGCCCAATACCATGTGCCGCCGTCGATATGAACCGCGATCGCTGCCGTCTCGAAATCCGGGAACTCAATGTTATCCCTGTGTGTCGGCGAATCCATCCATGCATCAAAAGCACTCTGTGCAGTTGTGTAGTTCCTTGCAAGGTTCTCGCCGTAAACCAGTCCTTCGTTGACGGTGTAGTACTGAGAACCATCCGGACGTGTGTGAGACCAGACCTCGGAAGCCTCTACCGCACGAACCGCTGCTGCCTGCTCCAGACCGTTATTCCATCTCAAAGTGGATAATCCCATTTCACTTCTATGAGAATTGATAAGATCAAATGCAGCTCGAGCAGCCGCCTTGGACTCTGCGGTACCGGATAAGTTAGCTGCCAGAGCTGTCAGATCCGGCTCGATGTATACTACATCCGAATCCGAAGGAGCTCTTCTGGGTGCATCCGCCATCAACTCGCCTTTGCTGCTTTCAGAGGTTACGATCGCGCCGAACAACAACGCTGCTGCCAAAACTCCGCTGGCGATCATCGCCAATTTCTTTTTCATTTTCTCCACCACTTCCTTTCTTAAGATTTAAATCCCGCAACGGGAAAGCTTAAAGTATCATTCCTTACATCATCATCATACACGGAATTCTGGGCAAATACAAGGGGATCGCATGTACTTTGTTTTGTACAATCAATGCGTATTTTAATCTTTCAGCAGGCTAATTAAATATGTTTTTAAATCAATACAAGATATGCCGGAAGATGACCCGGAAATGCAAATAAAGTTTCTACATTATTATGATGTCAGGGTCAAAAGGTCATAACGCGTTCTTGCTTGTTTGAAAGCTTTATGACTTTATGACCCGCGAAACACGGAAAAGTGTCCGGCGGACGGTTTTCGGATATGCTTTTACGCGACGAGCGCGTCAGTATCCCGGTACAAGCAGCACTATTGCATGGATTGTGAGTATTTCAGAATTGCGAGAATCGCTTTAACAATGGAGCAATAAGCGGCATCCGTTGAGGTCAAAATACCTTTTGAGCCCAACATCATTATAATATGAAGCTTCTCATTTTCCACCCCTGCCGGGCCGCTGCATTGATGCGTGGCATTGATGCTCCGCAAGGATATCCCTTTGTGAAGCTTACTCCCCTGCCGGGCCGCCGCATTGATGCGCCGCGCGTATTCCTATAAGAATTTGAAAGCTTACTTTGAAGCTTTCTCTTCCAGGTCGCCGGGGGACGTGCCGAACATCACCATCCTGCCTGATGCGGTTGAGGGCGACTGCCCTGCAGTCGGCGAAAAGACTGAACATCAACGTGGCTGGGGATTAACAGACCGGTGACAGGGTCGAAGCTCGTATGATCCGGCCGGTAAGGCTCTGCTTTGCCGGGTTCAGGTCCACGCAGATTCACCCCGGCCTGTCACGTTCTGATCCGCGGGATCCGTTTGCTGCAGAAAAGTAATAAACAAATCGGGAAGTGTATATTGTGTTATGTAAACCATTCCGGTATCATCCTTCATCGGTCCTGCCAACAATCCCGATCACTTTTTCGTATTTCAAACGTTCCATCTCAACAACATCTTGACGAAAAATTGATTATGTCTACTATATATAGAAAGTTTTCGAGTCTTATG
>CACZNS010000217.1 GCA_902782575.1 uncultured Lachnospiraceae bacterium | reverse complement strand
CTTCGCCGGGAAACTCCACAAAACTGTGCGTCTCTTAATTCCACGGGCTGCTTCCGCGGGCTGATTTCCTTACTGCAGCGGATCGCTCCAGTATTTCTGATCAAAGATATCCGTGAAGCGGTATAGGACCAGTGTCTTTCCCACATCCAGCTTCAGATCCTTCACCTCCGGCTCTCCGCTTACCGTGACCGGATCTCCCAGATAATAGCTGTCCCGGTACTCTCCCTCATAGCTGTAATGATCGCAGAGGAACTGAAGCTCATCGCCGTCCTGTAAGTCCATCAGGCCTCTTGCCACCGTACCGGTCACCTCCTCCCCGTAATCGGGGTCCGCACCCTCCACTCTGCCCACGCCGTTTTCAAAGGTCAGCATCAGCTTTACCCGCTCGCCGTTTAAGAGTGCCGGCACATAGCCCGTAACGATGGTATTGTCTTCGGAGGTATCCAGATGATAATAAGCCACCGCTTTCCCGTCTATGGTAAGCCAGGTCCCGTCTTTATCGGGGATCAGATTGTTATCCTCATCATAGGAAAAGAGATTGTCCAGACCCAGATCGATAAAGCCCTCGCCGTCGTCCACAAACAGGTTCATATCCACCGAATGCACCAGACTCCATTGTTCCTCCGGCAGGATGATGCAGTCCTCACCCGCGCTGTTCTTCTTCCAGGTAAGGTTTGAGGGGTCGAACTGGTGGCCTTCGATATACTGCGCCGTCTCTTCTTCCCCAAGGGCCCTTCCGCTGAAATCGGTATTTGCCGCCTGGGATATCGCCTGCATGATCTGCAGCATGCCGGCAAGGGAGGAGGAGCTTCCTCCCGCGTAAGAGCTCCCGGCACTCCCAAGGAGAGAGGACAGAGGCGAGGTCTGCCCGCCGCTTGCCGCCTGGCCCGAAGCCTGCAGAGCCGAAAACTCCTTTATGCAGCTGGAATACTCGGAATCCACACCCACAGCGTCGTTGATCTGTACCGCCCGGTCCACGGCGCCCTTCTTCTGATAGGGGAAGTAGATTGAGACACCGTTCGCGTGGTCGATGTTCACGGAGGTCCTGTTGTATTTCACCGCCTTCCGTAAGGTCTCCGCAAGGGCCTTTCCTTCCTGCGTTTCCAGATTTTCCGTAAAATGGATCAGATCGATCTGGTCGATCTTTGAGGAACGGGCAAATTCCCTTGCCCCCTGCCTTGCATCGGAAACAACTTTATAATCATTGTTTTTGATCTGCTCCGTAACGCTTGAGGCCCAGCTCTTAAACTCATCCGGCACGGTCCGGGAAAGCTCCGCCAGATCCACCACGGAGAGCGTGGTCTTCTGATTCGGGGTGGAGCGTGCGCATACGCTGACAAAATCGTCTACGATGTTCTTTCCGATATCCACGGTGGACATCCCCGGGTCCTTCGAAAGCGCCGTGAGCCAGTTGGTATAATACCAGCCCACGCCGGGCTCCGTCTCCTCCGAGGCGATCAGGTAATCCGCGTAATCCGCAGCCATCAGATCGGTCTCGAGAGTTGCCATCAGGCAGGCGTCGAAGCCGATGAAATCAAACTTCGTATCCGCCTTCTTTAAGGCGGAGTCGATCTGGGCCAGAGTCATGGAGCCGGCATTCGGATTCTTTTCATCATATCCGTAGCCCGAAAGCGACCCGCCGCCGTGATCCCAGAAGATCAGCATATTGCGGTTTGCCGGATAGTTCTCCGTACAGAAACCGATGAAATCCGTCAGATTTTCCGGATCCGTCATTGCCTTGTTTCCGGCATTGTCCTTCAGAAGCTTTAAGCCCCCGTCCTTTATCTGGTAGATCTGATTGTTCCGGCTGCTGATGATGCTGTTTTTCCAGCTTTTGCAGCCTCCCGTGAGGACGATGATGTTCAGCTTATCGGAAATATCCGCCTTCGTCATCTCCGTCAGATCGTTGGTAGCCATGCCGGCCTTGGACTCAAGGTCCGTGCCGCACATATAGACCATCATCGTGATCTGATCCGATCCGTCGCCCTTTATCGTCGTATATTTTTCCCTGGCCTCCGGCGAGACGGTCCGGTCCGGCTCCGTGCCGCCGTCTCCGCTTCCGGTGGAATACATGCCGCCGTAGCCTCCCAGAGACTGCACGTCTCCCGCAGCACCTCCGTCCTGCGTCTGGGCTGTCTCCGCCGGAGCGGACGAGCCGCCCCCGCCAAGCAGGGATCCCAGGCCTCCGCCTCCGCCGAGGAGCAGCACAGCCAGGATGACGATCAACGTCAGCTTGCTCCTGCCTCCGCCCGAGCGGTTTGAGCCGCCGCCTCCGCTGAACGCCGAGCCGCTTCCCACGGGCCCTGTCCCGAGTCCGCTTCCGCGCCGGCTCACTTCCGCGCTTCCCGTGCCTACATTTTTCTGTCTCGCTCCCGGTCTGTTGTCTGGCATTGTTTTATCCTCTCCTGCTTGAAGTACTGTGATCGATGAGTTCAGGTCATTCCCGCCATGGGATTGAAGACCAGATTGCCGCTTAAGTAATCCTGCATCGTCTGCTCCGCGGTGCCGGTCACGCCTCCGTAAACCTTTGTGCCCGCACCGGCAAAGGTGGAACGGGCTCCCCGGCCGATGGAGCCGCAGATCACCACATCCGCCTCCTGCTCGATCAGATGCTCCGCGATGGACTGATACCACTCCCTGCTGACCTGGATCAGTTGATCCCTCACGATCTTTCCGTCCTCAATGTCATAAAGCCGAAATGCTTCGGTTTTCCCGAATACCTCCGAAACCGAACCGTTATCAAACGCAAGCGCCACTCTTGTCATAACAGCCTCCTTCCCATCACAGCTTTCTTTGCGGCATCACACCGCTTTTTCTATTCTACCATATTTCCTTTCGCAGTGCATCCTTTCCTGCCATGGAAGGCATCGCGATCTCACCTTTTCCTCCTTTCCGATGCCTGCTCCCGCCACTTTCTGTCGTAAAAGGCATCGCAATCTCCCTTTTTCTCCCTTTCCGATGCCTGCTTCCGCCACTTTCTGTCATGGAAGGCATCGCGATCTCTCTTTTTCCCGCTTCCCGATGCCTGCATCCGCCACTTTCTGTCATGGAGGGCATCGCGATCTCCACTTTTCTTCCTTTCCGATGCCTGCATCCG
>CACZNS010000216.1 GCA_902782575.1 uncultured Lachnospiraceae bacterium | reverse complement strand
GCGGCCTGCGGCGCCATCGTCGGCGGGCTGGTGATCCTGGGGCTCTTCGGTGTGGATGATCCCCAGACGGTGGCAGCCTATTACCAGAAGCTCAGGGAAAGGCATGAAGGAGCTCTGGAATGCGCGGAGCTGCTGCGGATCGATAAGGAGAAGGGCCATACCGAACGCAAGCCTCACTGTGACGGCATGGTATACGAATGTGTGGAGCTGGCCCGGGAGATCCTTGAGGAGAAGGGAAAGCTGTAACAGGGCCGAAAAAAATTTTTTTGGTTGTCATAAAAGTATCTCACAAATGCATATTTATGCTATCAGTTCATGGTTGCAGTTTTTATCGGAATGCGGATTTTGGAGATTTTGCGGGATCGCCGGAGAGGATGACATAAAATCTATATCTTGGTGCTTTCCGTCGAAACCACCACAATATTTAGTTGATTTGAGTTTTTTTTTGTGCCATAATGTGTTTCGGGTTCATTAAAGTTTTTTTGGGTTGTGAAGGAGTAAAGCAATGTTAAAGAAACAGGGTATTTTGATCAAACTGTCTATCCTTATGATTCCGCTTGCAATCCTCTCGATCGTACTGGCGATTTATGCCGGGGTAAGCGAGAGGTCGACATTAGAGGAAGCAAAGGCGATCTATTACGACGAGCTGAAGGACATGATCGATAAGATCCTGTCCACGGACCGTGATTTCTATCAGGCCCAGCTGGCAAGCGAGAGGGCACATCTGCTGCAGGAAAAAGGAGACGAAAAGGGTGTGGCGGATGAGCTTTCGGATTTTGATTCCAACAAGCAGCAGGTCTACGACGGGATGGATACCATCGCCGGTCTCTTCGGGGCGGATCCTTATCTGATGAACGAGTACCGGGCCACCGGGCAGACGGAGTCCGTATCGTCCCTGATCAGTACCGCAAAGTCCAGGATCGCAGACTGGGATGCAACCTACGATCCGCATACAGGAAACGGAAGCTACGAAGATCAGTATCCGGAATTCCTTTCCGCGAGGGATGAGATCAATGCTCTGCAGGAGATCGTGGAGGAGTATTCGGAGTATATCAATAACAAGATGCAGAAGGCGGTCACCACAAGGATCGTGGTGTCTCTGATCATCATCGTTGCGATCATAGCCATCCTGCTCTTTGTCGGCTTCGGCATTCTCAGATATATCCTGGGCAGTACAAAGGAGATATCCAATTCCCTTTCAAATATGGCGGATGGCCGGTTCATCAAGATCGATAAATATCTGGATTATCAGGATGAGATCGGAGGCATGATCCAGGATACGAACAACGTGATCGACAAGCTTCAGGAGATCATCGGAAATGTCCGGGAGACCACCGAGACACTGGGCAGCTCCTCCAGCGAGCTGGCAGGCACCGCAAGCCAGATCTCCCAGACGGCGGACGACGTATCCAATGCCATTCAGGAGATCGCAAAGGGCGCGACCGAGCAGGCGGACAATATCCAGCAGGCTACCGAGAGCGTCGGAAATATCGATATGGCTGTATCCAGCGTGACCGAGAATACAAATATGCTGGCGGATACGGCGGATGAGATGAATACCAGCAGCCAGGATTCCGCATCCGAGCTGGATAAGCTGATGAAGAGCTCCGAGGCGATGAACAAGAACGTGGAAGAGATCACGGAGGCCATCAGCGCAACGAGCGCGGCGGTGAATACCGTAAACGAAAAGGTGGATATGATCACGAATATCGCTTCCCAGACCAATCTGCTGGCTCTGAACGCTTCCATCGAGGCGGCAAGGGCAGGCGAAGCGGGAAGAGGCTTCGCGGTAGTGGCAACGGAGATCGGAAATCTGGCGACGGATTCCAATACCACAGCGGAAGAGATCCGCAAGGAGATGAGCAGTCTGCTGGCACAGTCCGAGCAGGCTACGGCAAAGGCAGAGGCCGTGAAGCAGGTGGCACTGGAGCAGCAGGAGGTCCTGCAGGCTACGGTGGACAGCATCCACAGCCTGATCGCAAATATCCAGACCACGGTCAGCGGAGTGGGATCCATTTCCAGCGATGCCGGCACCTGTATGTCTGCCAAGGATGTGGTGGTTGACGCCATGGGTTCGCTCTCTGCCATCTCACAGCAGAACGCGGCTGCTTCCCAGCAGACCTCCGCTTCCATGCAGGAGCTGAACGCTACCGTAAACGTGCTGGCAGGTTCCGCCGATACGCTGAACGAGCTGGCAAAACGCCTGACACAGGATATGGCGTTCTTCAAATGACATTTTTCCATAGAAATATGAGTAGTGATTTAAGGCATGCCATCTCCCGGTATGCCTTAAATTGTTGGAGACGATCATGAAAGTATGCTTATTGAACGATTCCTTTCCCCCGATGATCGACGGAGTGGCCAATGTGGTCTTAAACTACGCGGAGATCCTGACAGAAACGAAGAAGGCCGAGGTAATGGTGGGTACGCCGAAGTATCCGGACGTGGATTACACGGGCTATCCCTACAGGGTCGTGCCCTATAAGAGCTTTAATACCACCGGCATCGTCAAAGGCTACCGTGCGGGCAATCCCCTTTCGGTCCCCGCGGTGGAGGAGATGGCGGCCTTTCAGCCGGATATCATCCATACCCACTGTCCGGTGGCCTCCACGGCCATGGCAAGGATCCTGCGGAATGAAACGGATGCGCCGGTCATCTTCACGTATCATACCAAATTTGACGCGGATATCGCCATGGCTGTCCGGGCGAAGTTTCTGCGGGCGGAGGCGGCGAAGCTCCTTGCGGACAATATCTCCGCCTGCGATGAGGTATGGACGGTAAGCAGAGGGGCCGGAGAGAACATGAGAGCCCTCGGCTATGAAGGAGAGTACAGGGTCGTATCAAACGGGGTGGATTTCCCCAAGGGACGGACCGCTGAGGAAGAGGTCCTGAAGGTAAAGCAGCCCTACGATCTGCCGGAGGATCTGCCTCTCTTTCTGTTTGTGGGAAGGATCATGAAATACAAGGGGATCCCGCTGATCATCGATGCCCTGAAGCTGCTTTCGGATGCGGGGCAGGATTTCAGGATGGTATTCGTGGGCGGCGGAGCGGATGCGGTCAATCTGCAGAAAATGGCGGCGGAACGGGAGCTTTCAGTTGACATAAAATCAGAAGACGGAACCGTCACCTCCTTCGCCGGGTCCGAACGGCCGGGGAAAGTGATCTTTACCGG
>CACZNS010000215.1 GCA_902782575.1 uncultured Lachnospiraceae bacterium | reverse complement strand
GTAGAAGGTGTCCTGCTCATCCTTTGCCGGATGGTCCGCCGGGATATTCAGGGCCTCGAAGTTATAATAGTCCTTCTCGACCTCCGGACCCTCCTGCACCTCATAGCCCAGGCCGATGAAGATCCGCTCCACCTCCTCCAGCGCGAGAGAGTTCGGATGCCTGTGGCCCATCACCGGGCGCTTTGCGGGAAGCGTTACATCGATGGTCTCCGCCTTAAGCCTCTCGTTCAGAGCCGCCGCCTCCAGCTGCGTCTTTGCTTCCTCCAGAGCCTTTTCGATCTTATCCCTGGCTTCATTCACCATGGCACCGATCTTCGGCCGCTCCGAAGCGTCCACATCCTTCATGCTCTTCAGGACTGCCGTCAGCTCTCCCTTTTTCCCGAGGAAGGATACCCGCACGTCATTCAGCGCATCCAGCTGCTTTTCACTGGCCTCCTTCGCCTCCGCGATCTGCTTTAAGGCTGCCTCTCTGATCTTTTCCAGATTGTCTCTGATCATTATGATACCTCCGCCGTACTGTCCGAACCGATGCGCCAAACTCCTTCACGCGCCTTTCCGACCGGTACGGATCTATTGATTTCTCCCAAAAAGAATCCGCCGGAACCGCAGAAAAGGGATCCAAAACGGATATTCCCCTACAGTTCCTCAGGACTTTTTCATAAATAAATCTTTCCATCTGACCTGCTCAGACATTCATCTGCTTCATCCGAAAGCCCGCCGCAGTCCGCTGCGGCTGCGTTTTCTTCTTCGCATACGGACGTCTGGCCTGCGTCAAAATGCAAAGCTGCTTATGAATAATTCCTTACGGATTATAAGTGTATTTCCGTATAAAATCAAGTGGCGGCAGCGGAAGAACCCCTGCCGTCAGCCTGTCGGATGCCGCGGAAAACGATCCGCGGTGTCAGCGGACAAAGGATGCCCGCTGCCCTTCTTCCTGTATGCTCAGATGCCGCGGAACGAAAATTCCAGTGTCAGCGGCTTTGTATTGTCGATCAGATGCTCCGGCTTCGGCCTCGCGCCCCAGGTATCGTCTCCGCCCACGCCAATCTGCGCAAGCCCCACCCGGACATAGGTATAATGCACGGGCGGCAGCGCGAAGGAATGCCCCGCATTCTCGATCTCATGAGGGGTATAGGGCTGCACGGAAAGGCTCAGCTCCTTCCCCTCGAACCGGATCCCCCTTCCTCTCCGGTCCGTAAGCTCCGCATAGCGTACGCCGATGTGGTTCCCGCTCTCCTGCGGCCTTAGATACTCCGCCACATTGTCCTTCACCAGGTTCCGGTAGAGTCCGAGCTTTGCATGGGGCCTGTCCGCATAGGTCTCCTCCGGCCCGAGGCCGTACCAGGTCAGATGATCGAGCTCCGCATCCAGTGTAAAGATCACGCTGAATTCCGGAAGCTCCCCGATGCTGTCGCTGGCGTCCATCCAAAGCTTCACATCCACCGTACCGTCCGGCCTCGCCAGGAAGGAAAGCTCACAGTCCGCGGAGGGCCTTGTGGGCAGATGATAAACAAAGACGGCCTTAAGCCCCTCCCGGCTCTCTTCCATCCGGCAGGGTGTTTCCCATACCGCCTTTTCATTTCCCTCCTTATGGGTCGGGTAGAGGCTTGCGAGCTTCCACTGCCCCGCCCTGAAGGGCAGGAGGTTTGCGGCATCGTTATCGGTCATCGGCCTCCAGAAGTTCGGCTTCGGCATGGCCTTCAGCAGCTCCCGTCCGGCATAGCGGTAAGAGATCAGCCCTCCCGAAAGAACGGAGAAGAGGGCTTCGTATCCCTCGCCCCGGATCCCCGTGTTCAAAAGGCCGTGAGAGATCTTCACCGGAAGCTCCGGATGGACCGCTGCCTTTCTCTCTCCAATGATCCTCTGTCCGTAGGCCACCTCATGCCCGGCCGCCGCCCAGAGGGTATCCTGCTTTAAGGCAAAGGACACCGTCACCGTGTATTCCCCCTCCTTCTCCGGCACCCTGACCGGGAGATCGAAGCTCTTTTCCTGAAGGGGCTCTACGTCAAAGGCCGTAAGGATCCGGCCCCGGACCTCTCCCTCCTCTGCCACCGTGACCGCGCAGACATATTCCGAGGTATCCGTAAAGAGATTCCGGTTTCCGATCACCAGCTTCTCTCCCGAAAAGCTCACGGTCACCGGACGGTAATTGTATTTCACCTCCTGCATCTTCGGGGACTCCGAACGGTCCCTCCCGTAGACGATGCCGTTTCCGCTGAAGTTCCCGTCGTTCGGCCTGTCGTCAAAATCCCCGCCGCAGGCCTGGTATTCCCTGCCGTATCGGTCTTTCGCATCCAGGGACTGATCGATATAATCCCAGATAAAGCCTCCCTGAAACAGCGGCTCCTCATCGGCATAGTCTGTATAGAGATACATGCCCCCGCAGGAATTTGCCATGGCATGGGTATATTCGCAGTTGATAAAGGGCTTATCCCGGTGCTCCGAAAGATATTCCCGGATCCTTTCCACCGGCCAGTACATCGTGCTTACCATATCCGTCACGTCCGGATACCGCGTATCATTGATCACGCCCTCATAATGCACGAGCCTTGAGGGATCCCATTCACGGAAGGCCCTGTACATGGCCTCGATATTCTTCCCCCCGAAGGCCTCGTTCCCGAGGGACCAGATCAGGATGCAGGCATGGTTCTTATCCCGCTCGTACATGCTGCGGGCCCTGTCCAGCACCATTTCCGTATACTCCGGCCTGTCTCCCGGCACGGCAAACTCCACCGGCTTTATCTTACGCCGGATGGGATCCCAGGTGCCGTGGGTCTCCAGGTTCGTCTCGTCGATCACATAGAGCCCCAGCAGGTCGCAGAGCCTGTAAAAGGCCGTCTGGTTCGGATAATGGCTGGTGCGTACCGCGTTGATGTTGTTGCGCTTCATCGTAAGCAGATCCTGCGCGATCTCCTCCTCGGAGACCACCCGGCCGTTTGAGGAGGAAAAGTCGTGCCGGTTCACGCCGCGGAATACGATCCGCTTTCCGTTCAGGCACATGATGCCGTCCTTCAGCTCAAACTGCCTGAAGCCCACCTGCTCCGTCACGACCTCAAGCACCGTCCCGTCCGTATCCCTTACGGTAAGCTGCAGCTGATAGAGTTCCGGCTTTTCCGCGCTCCAGAGCTT
>CACZNS010000214.1 GCA_902782575.1 uncultured Lachnospiraceae bacterium | reverse complement strand
GAACACCAAGCTTCAGATGCTCTTCAGAGGGCAGAACATATTGGGCTACAGCCATTATTCGGATGATGTGGTGGAGTACTTCGCACAGAAATCCGTGGCAAACGGCATCGACATCGTCCGTATCTTCGACTGCCTGAACGATCTCCGCAATCTGGAGACATCCGTCAGGGCTACGAAGAAGGAGGGCGGCCACGCACAGATCGCCCTGTCCTATACCCTGGGCGATGCCTATACTCTTGAATACTGGCAGAAGGTTGCAAAGCAGATCGAGGAGATGGGCGCTGATTCCATCTGTATCAAGGATATGGCCGGACTTCTGCTTCCGCAGGCGGCATACGATCTGATCACCGCGATGAAGAAGAATACGAACCTTCCGATCCAGCTGCATACGCACTATACCTCCGGTATGGCTTCCATGACATACATGAAGGCCATCGAGGCAGGCGTGGACGTGATCGACTGCGCATCCTCCCCGCTGGCACTGGGAACCTCCCAGCCGGCTACGGAGGTTATGGCCAAGGCTCTGGAGGGCACACCCTACGATACGGGCCTGGATATCGAGCTTCTGATCAAGGTGGCAAAGCACTTCACGCCTTACCGCGAGGAGTGCCTGGCAAGCGGCCTCTTAAGCCCGAAGGTCATGGGCGTGAATATCAATACCCTGCGTTATCAGGTTCCGGGCGGTATGCTTTCCAACATGATCAAGCAGCTGGACGAGCAGGGCAAATCCGACAAGCTGAACGAGGTGCTGGAGGAAGTGCCGCGGGTCAGGAAGGATCTGGGCGAGCCGCCGCTTGTTACGCCGTCTTCCCAGATTGTGGGTACACAGGCTGTCATGAACGTGCTGATGGGCGAGCGCTACAAGGTGGCTTCCGAGCAGACCAAGGAGCTCTGCCGCGGTATGTACGGCCAGACCATCAAGCCCATGGATCCCGAGGTGGTAAAGAAGATCATTCCGGGAGAGACGCCGATCACAGACCGTCCGGCGGATCATCTGGAGCCCATGCTGCCTAAGTTTGAAAAGGAGGTCGCTCCCTGGAAGCAGCAGCCGGAGGATACCCTTTCCTACGCTCTGTTCCCGCAGGTTGCGGTGGAGTTCTTTAAATACAGAAAGGCTCAGCAGGAGGGCGTTGATCTGAATAAGGGAAACAAGGACGCGAAGGCTTACCCGGTTTGATGATCGGGCAGGAGCTTCTGGTTAAACCGTTAAGGACAAAGGATCAACAGTAAGCTTTTGATACCACCGATCGTGCATCGGTGGTATCTTTTTGGGGAGGATTTATGATTTTGGAGGATCATTCCCTTGTCCGTTTTTACGGGCGGGGGACAAAGGTTCATGAGGACGGCTGCATACCGCTGTTTACCAGCGGGAGCGGCTTTGAGCTGCGCACGGATGCCGTGACGGTGGAGATGACCTACGAGGCGGAGTATGTGGCCTTTGAGCCCTGGTTTGCCGTCTGGGTGGACGGAGTCCTGATCGCAAGGCAGCCGGCGGAGAGAGGAAAGCACACGGTCAGTCTCTACCGGAATGTGTTCGGTACCGGCGAGGTGCGCACCATCCGGGTGACGAAGGAGACCCAGGCCTTTCATGAAGACCCGCGTTCCTCCTTTGTGGTATCTGCGATAGAGCTTGCCGGAAAGACGGCTTCGCTCTTTAAGCTTCCGGAGCCTTCCTGCCGCCTTGAGGTCATCGGGGATTCCATCACCTCGGGAGAGGGCACCTACGGCAGGAAAAAGGCGATGGAGTGGATCCCGGGGTGCTTTTCCTATGAGCGGACCTACGGGAAGCTTTTAGGAGATCTGATGGATGCGGATATTTCCACCCTTTCCGTCTCCGGCTGGGGCGTGGTATCCAGCTGGGAGAATAACCCGGACGGCACCCTTCCCGGGATCTATGAAAGGGTCTGCGGCACGGCTCTCGGACCGGTCAATGAGAAATACGGCTCCCAGGGGGCCTATGATTTCAGACGGCAGAATGACGCGGTGATCATAAACCTCGGGACCAATGACGCAAACGGCTTTGAAATGCCGGAGTTTACCACGAAGGACGGAAGGCGCTTCAAGAACCATCTGGATCAGGACGGATTTCCCGAGGAAAAGGATGCGGAGCGCTTTATCCGGGGAGCGGTGGATTTCCTGAAGCTGATCCATGAGCATGAGCCGGAGGCGTTTCTGCTCTGGGTCTACGGGCAGATCAGCTACCGCCTTATGCCCCAGATCGCGGAAGCGGTACGGCGCTTTAAGCAGGAGAGCGGTTACCGGAGAGCGGCGTTTCTTTCCCTTCCCAAAATGACGGAGGAGACAGAAGGCTCCAGGGAGCATCCCGGACCCGGCTCTCACAGGGAGTGCGCGGCGATCATCGCCAATGCGTTAAAGGAATACCTGAATTGATCCGGAGATTACAGCGGTCCGGCTTTGATGAGGAGCAGGGCCTTCCGCTGTCTTGTGGCCCGGAGCTTTGCTTCCCCCAAGATGTAGTAGATTGCATTTCCGGCTTTTTTGTAGTAACATAACATATGCTATCATTTTCGGCGCTTTTCGGCGCCGGTAACTAGATTTTTGGGGGTTTCGTATTATGCCGAGAAAACAGGTTATCACAAAAGAACTGCTCTTGAACGGTGCTTTTGAGCTGGTAAAGGAGCAGGGAAAGGAGCAGCTTTCCGCAAGGCATCTTGCCGCAAAGTGCGGCTGCTCCACCCAGCCGATCTTCCGCCTTTACGACAATATGGGGGATCTGGAAAAGGATCTGCTGGATAAATGCACAACGTTCTTTTCTGATTTTTATAAAAATTCCAAACCTTCGAGCACGACGCCCTTTGTGGATCTGGGCATGTCCTATATCCGCTTTGCGGCCGTCTATCCGAAGCTCTTCCGGCTGATCTTTCTGGATGCCTCGGGTGCCGACAAGAGCATGTACGATCTGATCAACGGCGGCAGCGAAAACAATTTTGTCATCAACGAATTCAGGAAGATGAAGGGTGTGTCCCAGGATGATTTCAGTCTGCTCTTTATGAAGATGTGGATCTTCATTCACGGGATCGCCTGCATGGTGCTTCAGGACGACTTCGACATGACCGAAAAGGAGATCGAAGAGCTCCTGGAGGGGACGTATCTGGCCTTCGCCGACATTAAGATCGACACCATCGGGTCCTGAGCCCTTCATGAGAACTGAGTCGGATAGTACAGATAACGCTTCGTAACAGAGGAGACTGGGCACTCGGATGGATCATATCGATCTTTTCGGAAAAATCAACGAAAGCTTCAAACGGATGAGCAAGGGGCAGAAGAGCATTGTCCGCCTCTTGAACGATGATCTGAACTCGGTGGCGTTCATGACCGCTTCCCAGATGGGAAAGGCCGCGGGCGTCAGCGAGTCTACTGTCGTCCGCTTCGCCATGAGCCTGGGCTTTGACGGATACCCTGAGTTTCAGGAGGCCCTGCAGGTCATCGTAAAGGGGAAGCTCACCAGCGTATCGCGCATGAGCGTGAAATACGGAAAGAGCAGCCAGTCGGAGATCATCACCTCCGTCTTTCAGTCGGACATCGAAAAGATCAACGACTCGCTGGAGATCCTGGATCCCCAGGCCTTTGAAACGGCGGTGAACATGCTGCTTTCCTCGGACAGGATCTTTGTGATCGGCCTGAGAAGCTGCGCTCCCCTTGCGAATTTTCTGGTCTTTTATCTCAATCTGATCTTTGAGAACGTGCGTCTGATCCAGACCACAAGCTCCAGCGAGATCTTTGAGCAGTTGCTGCGCGTGGGCAAAAAGGACTGCGTGATCGGCATCAGCTTTCCACGCTATTCCATGCGGACCCTGAAGGCGATGGAATATGCCAACGAGCGGAACGCGAAGCTCATCGCCATCACGGACAACGACAATTCTCCCCTTACCATGTACGCCTCCTGCAGCCTGCTGGTCAGGAGCGACCAGGTCTCCATCGTGGATTCCCTTGTGGCGCCCCTGAGCCTGATCAACGCGCTGATCGTTGCCATCTGCATGAAGCGCCAGGAGGTGGTGCTCCGAAACCTGAACGAGCTGGAGGGCGTCTGGGCCGATTATCAGGTTTACGGGAATGATGAGATCAATCTGGTAAACGAGGATATGATCAAAAACTACCACGAGCTGCATACGGAATTCAAAAAGCCATGAGCGGATCCTTTGATGTGATCATCGCAGGTGCCGGAGCCGCCGGCATGATGTGTGCCCTGACGGCTGCGGAGTCCGGCCTGAGAGTACTGCTTCTGGAAAAAAATGAAAAGGCCGGGAAAAAGCTTTTCATCACGGGCAAGGGACGCTGCAATCTGACCAATGCCTCGGAGCAGGATACGTTCTTTGAGAATATCGTGACCAACAGCCGCTTCATGAATTCCTCCCTGAGGCGCTTTACCAATGAGGATACGATGCGCCTCTTTGAGAGCCTGGGGCTTAAGCTTAAAACGGAGAGAGGGAACCGGGTCTTTCCCGCAAGCGATCATTCCTCGGATGTGATCAAAGTGCTGTTGCGGGCACTGGAAAAGCGGGGCGTGGAGCTTCGGCTCCGTACCGAGGTGAAGGAGCTCATCGTAAGGGAGGGGCGCTGTGTGGGAGTGCGTGCCGTATGTCCTGCCGGAGGCTCCAAAAGGGAAGAGCTCTTCGCGGATTCTGTGGTGATCGCAACCGGAGGCCTGTCCTATCCCTCCACCGGCTCCACCGGAGACGGCCTGGACTTTGCAAAAGGCCTGGGCCTTGAGGTAACGGAATGCAGGCCATCCCTGGTCCCGATGAAGCTTCGGGAAGAGGAGCTCTGCAGGAGACTGCAGGGGCTTTCGCTGAAAAACGCGGGAGTGACCTTTGAAAGGGCGGGGAAAAAGCTGTACGGGGACTTCGGAGAGATGCTCTTTACCCATTTCGGCGTATCCGGCCCGGTGATCCTGTCTGCCTCGGCAAGCCTTCCCCGGGATGCCTGCGAAAGCGGCCTGATCCTTAAGATCGACCTGAAGCCGGCCCTTGATGACCAGACCCTGGACAAGCGGATCCTCAGGGATTTTAAGGAAAATGAAAACCGGAATTTCGCAAATGCCTTAAACGGCCTGCTTCCCGCGAAGCTGATCCCCGTCATGGTGGAGCGCTCCGGGATCCCGGCCGGAAAGAAGGTTCATTCTGTCACAAAGGAAGAGAGGAAGCGGCTCGTTACATGCTTCAAGGAGTTTGAGCTTACCGTTACGGGCCTTCGGGGCTTTGAGGAAGCCGTTATCACGAAGGGCGGGGTTTCGGTAAAGGAGATCGATCCGAAGACTATGGGGGCAAAACGGGTCGGCGGACTTTATTTTATAGGGGAAGTCCTGGATGTGGATGCCCTGACCGGCGGATTTAATCTGCAGATCGCCTGGAGCACGGCGGTATCCTGCGGCCGGGCGCTGCAGGAACAATTCGAAACCGGAAACGGCCGGGCGCTGCGGGAAAGATTCGGAAACCGGTAAGCGGCCGGGCGCTGCAGGAACAATTCGAAACCGGAAACGGCCGGCGCTCCGGAAAGGAAGCGCCGTGAGCAAGGAGGAGACTATGATCAATATCGCAATCGACGGCCCCGCGGGAGCCGGAAAATCAACCATCGCCAAAAGGATCGCAAAGGACAGGGGCTATATCTACGTGGATACCGGAGCCATGTACCGGGCCATGGCCCTGCATATGATCCGAAAGGGAGTGGATCCGGAGGATGCGGAGGCGGTGGCTGCGGAATCCGCAGGGGCGGACATCGGGATCCGCTATGAAAACGGAGAGCAGTGCGTCTACTTAAACGGTGAGAATGTGAACGGCCTGATCCGTACCGAAGAGGTGAGCAGCGTTGCGTCAAAAACCTCTGCGGTAAGAAAGGTCCGGGAGCGTCTGGTGGCACTGCAGCAGAAGCTGGCAGAGGAAAACGATGTGGTGATGGACGGCAGGGATAT
>CACZNS010000213.1 GCA_902782575.1 uncultured Lachnospiraceae bacterium | reverse complement strand
TTTAACCGGGCGGGCTGCTTTCGGGCCGGGCTTTCTTTATGAGATCCCGGCGTATACCGTCAGGAAAACACTTCGACATGGAGAGTAAAATGACAAACAGTGAACTGGAACGAAAACTATTGGAAAGTCTGGCAAAACGCTTCCCTACGAGCTCTGCAGCGACAACAGAGATCATCAATCTTCAGTCTATCCTGAATCTCCCGAAAGGAACGGAGCATTTCCTGACAGATATCCACGGTGAATACGAGCAGTTCAATCATGTGCTGAAGAACGGCTCGGGCACGGTACGGAGAAAGATTGACGAGGAATTCGGAAATACACTGACCGTAAAGGACAAAAAGTCGCTTGCGACCCTTATATATTATCCGGAAGAAAAGCTGACGCTGATCAGAGAGCAGACTGCTGAGGCAGACATGGACGACTGGTACAGGATCACATTGTACCGGCTGGTTGCGATCACAAAGCGTGTCGCTTCCAAGTATACCCGTTCAAAGGTTCGCAAGGCTCTGCCGAAGGACTTTGCATATGTCATTGAGGAGCTTATTACCGAGAAGGTAGAGGTACAGGATAAAGAGGGGTATTATAACGCGATCATCTCTACGATCATCTGGCTTGGCCGTGCACCGCAGTTTATCACAGCGCTTTCCAACCTGATCCAGAGGCTGGTGATCGATCACCTGCATATAGTAGGAGATATCTTTGATCGCGGCCCGGGGCCTCATATCATTATGGATACGCTGACCGAGTATCACTCGGTGGATATCCAGTGGGGAAACCATGACATTATCTGGATGAATGCCGCAGCCGGACATTTTGCTTCCATTGCCACGGTGATCCGGATGTCAGCCAGATACGGAAATCTCGGCACCCTGGAGGAAGGATACGGGATCAATCTGATCCCTCTTGTGACTTTTGCGATGCAGACTTATCATGATTCGGACTGCAGCTGTTTTCGTATCCGTTACGACGATGATTACAATACACACGATCTGGATATGGATACCATGGTGCATAAGGCTGTTTTTGTGATACAGATGAAGCTTGAAAACCAGATCGTAAAGAACAGGCCGGAATTTCAGATGCAGGATCGGGCACTGCTCGATCATATCGATTTTAAGAAAGAGACGGTGATGATCCACGGCAAGGAGTACCCTTTGAAGGATTGTGATTTTCCGACGATAGATCCGGAAGCGCCGGATGTTTTAACCAGCGAAGAGCAGGAGGTCATGGAACGGCTGGAGTTTTCATTTAAAAAGAGCGAGAAGCTGCAGAAGCATGTCCGCTTTCTGTATTCCAAGGGGAGCATGTATAAGACCTATAACGGAAATCTGCTTTATCATGGATGTGTGCCGATGGATGAGAGAGGGAAGTTCCTTGCGATGGAGATCGACGGAAGGGAGTACGCCGGAAGAGCACTTTATGATGTGTTGGAAAATTTTGCGAGAAAAGCATATTATGTAAACAATAATCCGGAGGAACGCAGAAAGGGACAGGATTATGCCTGGTACATATGGGCAGGACCGAAGTCTCCCGTATTCGGAAAAGATAAGATGGCAACGTTCGAACGGTATCTGGTCGAGGATAAGGAGACACATCAGGAGAAGAAGAACAGCTATTATGAGCTGCGGGACAACGAAGTGATCGTGGACCAGATCCTTAAAGAGTTCGGACTGGATTCCAACGGACACTCCCATATCATCAATGGTCATGTGCCGGTGGAACAAAAAAAGGGAGAATCGCCGATCCGGTGCAATGGCAAGCTTTTTATCATAGACGGAGGTTTTTCCAAAGCGTATCAGTCCAAGACGGGGATTGCCGGCTATACCCTGGTATCAAATTCCCACGGAATCCGTCTGGTACAGCATGAACCTTTCACATCAGCGGAGGATGCGATCCGAAATGAGACGGACATCGTTTCGGATTCGGAGATCGTGGAGTCCAGAAGCCGCCGGGTGCTTGTGTCGGATACGGATACGGGGAAGGAGCTCAGAGAGCAGATCGCGGAACTGGACAGGCTGCTGCTTGCGTATCAGGAAGGGGTGCTTGGCTCATAATAAGGTCAGGTACCGGACAGGATCATTAATGGAATTCAGACCTTGTATCGATGTACATAACGGAAAAGTAAAGCAGATCGTTGGCGGAACGCTCACGGATCAGGGTGATCTGGCAAAGGAGAATTATGTTTCCGAACGCAGTGCCGCGGATTTTTCGGAACTTTACCGCGGATTCGGGCTGAAGGGCGGACATACGATCCTGCTCAATTCAAAGGATTCCGAATACTATCCGGCTTCCAAAGGGCAGGTGCTGTCCGCGCTGCGGGCATGGCCGGGGGGACTGATGGCCGGAGGCGGTATCGACGATGAAAATGCATCGGAATTTCTGGAAGCGGGGGCAAGCCATGTGATCGTAACATCCTTTGTCTTTCGCGATGGAATGATCGACGGAGACCGGCTGAAGCGACTGGTGGGCATAGTGGGAAAAAACAGGCTCTGCCTCGATCTGAGCTGCAGAAAGAAGGATGGAAGGTACTATGTGGTGACGGACCGCTGGCAGAAATTTACCGGTCAGGAAGTGAATGAAGAGATATTATACAGATTATCCGAGAGCTGCGATGAATTTCTGATCCATGCGGTGGATGTGGAAGGAAGGCAGTCAGGGATCGAGGAGGAGCTGATCCCGATCTTGCTTACATCTCCGAATCCGGTGACATATGCGGGCGGTGTGGGAAATATCGAAGATATCAGACGATTGAAGGAGCTTGGAGAAGGAAAGATCCATGTGACGGTGGGAAGCGCATTGAAAATATTCGGTGGAAGTATTGATTTAAAGGACATTATTAATATAAAATAAATTGATGTCAGGATCAAAAGGTTATAATGTGTTTATGTATGCCTGACAGGAATTACATTGTAAAATTATGCATATGCCGATGAGGACTCTGTTTTGCTAAAAGCGAGATCCGCACACGGTGATGTAAAAAATATTTTCCGAATTTCCGAGGAAATCCGAAATCTGCAATATCGGGAGAATTAATGCATACAGTAATGGTAATTGATGACAGCATGACAGAGCTTATTGTTGCAGAGAAAGCTCTGGAAGGAGCATATCGTGTCATGCTGGAACAAAACGGGAGGCACGCGCTGGAATGGCTCAGAAAGTCGTCCAAAATGCCGTCTCTTATCCTGCTCGACATAGAAATGCCGGCAATCAACGGTTTTGAGTTTTTCAGCCAGATCAAGGCCAACCCCAAGACTCAGGGGATACCTGTTATTTTTGTATCCGGTAACAGCGACACGGCTACGGAGCTTGAGGCCTATCAGCTCGGAGCGGTGGATTTCATTGTAAAACCCTTTGTGGCGGAGATCCTGAAGAGGAAGGTCAACCTTCATATCGGTATTCTTGAGGATAAGATGAAGCTTGCGGGGCAGAATGTAACCCTGCAGGAGTACAACGAACAGCTTCAGGACTATAACAATGATCTTCAGACCAAGGCAGCGGGTGCGACTCAGCATGCCCAGCATCTGGAATATTTTATTATCGGGATTATCACTGATCTGATCACGAAAAAAGACGGCTACACCGGTATTCACAGCAAGCGGGTTTCGCAGTATATGGGGATCCTGCTCCGTCAGATGATGAAGGACGGGACTGCCAGGTACTCGGTCACGGATATCGATCTGATCCTGATGTCTGCCCAGCTATTTGAAATGGGGAAGATCGGCGTGCCGGATGCGATCCTTGAAAAGGTCGGAAAATATACCCCGGAAGAATTTGAGCTGATGAAGAAGCATACCGTTTTTGCAGCCGACTCCATTGAGAAATTTGCTTATCTGCTTCCGGACAGTCCGTTTATTACCTATATATATCAAATGGCGCGAAGCCATCATGAACAGTGGTGCGGAAAAGGATACCCGGACGGACTCGCCGGACCCAATATCCCTCAGCTGGCCCGGATCATTTCCGTTTGCGATGTGTATGATGCTCTGGTTTCCAAGCGTCCTTACAAAAAGGAAATGACTCATGAGCAGGCTTATACGATCATCAATCAGGCGGCGGGTATACAGTTTGATCCGCAGGTCGTTCAGGCATTTAACAAAGTCCATGTAGATTTTTACGATATTTCGACAATGGATAATAAGGTCTAAAAATCATAATTCGGTTTCACGGTATAAAGAAAAACCCCGAAGCGTTCTGCTTCGGGGTTTCGGTACTTTTTGATAGATCGTATCTATTTTTCAAAGCTTTGTGACGTTGGTAGCCTGCGGACCCTTCGGGCCGTCTACGACGTCGAATTCAACAGCCTGTCCTTCATCCAGGGACTTGAAGCCTTCCATATTCAATCCTGAATAGTGGACGAATACATCCTTGCCCGTCTCGTCAGAAATAAAGCCGTAGCCCTTCTGGTTGTTGAACCACTTTACTGTACCTTTCATTGTGTTACCTCCAAAACGTGAATAAAATAAAAGTGCCTGTTGCAAAACCGCAACGCATTTATCATAACACACGCCCCCGGAAATGTAAACAATATCATTATTGAATGAAAAAATCAGATATGGTATCATACCTTTTGTTGATATTACGGATCTGTTTTACAGGGTCATAACAAAGCGGATCTTTACGATAAAGCCGGAGGATTTATGTCTGTAGACGAGCAAAAGGAAAACATGCCTCCCGATCCGGAAGAGCCGGAGCGGGAGGAAACAGTAGATATGGCCGACGGAGATAAGGGGCCGCTGCCGGAAGAACATGAGTCAATGCCTGCAGAGGTGCAGCCGGAGCCGGGAGAGTACAGTCCGGAGTCGGCAGAGGAGCAGGAGAAAGAGACACAGGAATTCGAATATAAGCAGGAACAGCCCGAACAGGATGCGTCATATCCGTATGAAACGGAGCAGGCCATGCAGGATGCACCGAATCCGTATGAGGCACAGCAGCCAATGCAGGATCCGGGGTATCCATATGAAGCACAGCTGGGTATGCAGAATATGGAGTATCCGTATGAAGCGGAACAGCTCATGCAGGATCCGGGATATCCGTACGAAGCGCAGCAGGGTATGCAGAATGCGGGGTATCCGTATGAGGCACAACAGCCTATGCAGGATCCGGGAACATATCTGTATGAACCGGAAGTTTACCAGCCGGGATCAGAGGAAAATGATCAGATTCCGGTGACTCATGAAGCGGAGAGGAAGGCACCGCGTGACCGTTCTTCGAGAGGGAGACGATCAAGGAGTGAGAGGAGATCATCATCCGGACGGAAGCGGAAAAAAGAGCAGGAAAGATATGATACCGAAGAGGAAACCGTATCATCCAGATCCGTAAGGGCTGACAGGGGAAATGATCCTTTCGGAAAGTCTTCCAAAAAGAAATCCCGTGTCAATGTGCTTTTTGTGACGGAAGACGGGAAGCGTGTACGATCGGTCGGTACCACTTCGGATAGGCTGACGGTTTTGTCTGTATTATCTGTTCTGATCCTTGTAACGGTGATCGGATATATCGTATATATCGCCGGCAAGGAGGACCGCTTTAAGGAAGAGAAGACAGCGCTGGAAGAGCAGATCCGGTCGCTTTCGGAGGATATTATCGTATTGACTGCCGATAAGGAAGAGCTGGAGAATGAGCTTCGGGCAGCCAATGCCCTGCTGGGTACCAGTGCGAAACATGAGGAGAGTGATTCGGTAAATCTGCTGGCCATCCCTTCCGGACTTCCGATCAGCGGAGCCGTTGCGGTTCCCAGCAAGTATTCGGCAGAGAAGCAGTATATCACATTTATGACCGGAGGCGGCTCCAAGGTTGTGGCGGCCGGCGAAGGAAAGGTGGTTTATTCCGGCGAGAGCGTGGAATTCGGATATGCAGTCCGGGTTGATCACGGGAACGGTTATGTGACGACATACTATGAGAAGGAAACGAAACCTGCCGTGCAGGAGGGGGCGGCAGTCAAACGCGGGGATACGCTCTACGTGGTAAACAAAGACAATCAGACGCTGGTGTACCAGATCGCCTATGAGGATCAGTTTGTGGATCCGTATACGGTTATGGATATAGATGGTTGACATAAAACAGAAAGCGGGGAGAAAGGATAATGGTAGTAGACAATAAAAACAATGCCTGGCTCAGTTACAACAAAAATGAGCGGGAGGAGCTGGACAAACTTTGTGACGGATATATGGAATTTCTTGATAAAGGAAAGACCGAGAGAGAATGCGTGAGCATTGCCGTAGCCATGGCAAAGAAGGCCGGATACAGAAATCTGGAGGATATCGTTGCGAAAGACGGCAGGATCAAGAGCGGTGACCGGATCTATGCAGTCGGCATGGATAAGACCATCGTACTATATAACATCGGGACAGATCCGCTGGAGAACGGGCTGCAGATCCTTGGAGCGCATATCGACAGTCCGAGACTCGATCTGAAGCAGAAGCCTCTGTATGAGGATGGAGGACTGGCATATTTTAATACTCATTATTATGGAGGGATCAAAAAGTATCAATGGGTGACGATCCCGCTGGCAATCCACGGCGTGGTTTCCAAGACGGACGGAACGCAGGTTCAGATCAATATCGGCGATAAAGAAGGCGATCCCGTATTCTGCATTTCCGATCTGTTGATCCACCTTGCCTCCGAGCAGATGGAAAAAAAGGGAACAAAGGTTGTAGAGGGAGAAAACCTGGATATCCTGATCGGAAGTATTCCGATCAAGACCAGAGAAAAACAGGCTGTGAAGGCGGGAATTCTGAAGCTCTTAAAAGCTCAATATGATATCGAAGAGGATGATTTCATGTCGGCGGAGCTTGAAGTGGTTCCTGCCGGAAAGGCAAAGAATCTCGGGTTCGACGAATCCATGATCCTTGCTTACGGACAGGATGACAGGGTTTGCGCATATACATCGCTTGCTGCCTTTTTTTCCGTTACGGAGGTGGAACGGACAGCGGTCTGCCTGCTGGTAGACAAGGAAGAGATCGGGAGTGTGGGCGCTACCGGAATGCGTTCCAGGTTTTTTGAAAATACACTGGCAGAGGTTATGAACGCGGCAGGAGTCTACAGCGAACTGGCTATGCGAAGATGCCTTGCTCATTCCAAAATGCTTTCGAGCGATGTGTCAGCAGCATATGATCCTCTGTATGGATCGGTTTTTGACAGGACGAATTCGGCATTCTTCGGCAGAGGAGTTGTCTTCAACAAATATACGGGATCACGCGGCAAAAGCAATTCAAATGACTGTAATGCAGAGTTCTTTGCGGAGCTGCGGGGGATCCTGGAACGGCATAATGTTGCTTATCAGACCTGCGAGCTGGGAAAAGTGGATGCGGGCGGCGGCGGAACTATTGCATATATCATGTCGCTTTACGGAATGGAGGTTGTGGACTGCGGCGTGGCGGTGCTTTCCATGCACGCGCCATGGGAGATCACGAGCAAGGCAGACGTTTATGAAGCCTGCAAGGCATACAGAGCTTTTATTTCCTGAGATCCGGCCCTTTACTTTAATGCTTTATCGTGCTAAAATTGCATTGTTGCAACGTACAAAAGCACAAAATGTGTCCGTATAAATACTACGGTGCGGCAGGGGTATGAGTTTGAAAGTGCCACTTCAAGAGTGCCACTTTCAAATACTTATCAAAATCCGCACCGAGTATAAATACTACGGTGCGGTAGGGGTATAAACATGAATAAGAAATTGCATACGGAAGCCGTTGATACGCTTTTTGATGCGATCCTGACCTTAAAAAGCCGGGAAGACTGCTATACTTTTTTTGAAGATATCGCAACGATCAATGAGATCCTGTCGCTTTCACAGAGGCTGGAGGTGGCAGGGATGCTCAGAGAACACAAGACTTATCTTGAGATTGCACAGAAAACAGGGGCTTCTACCGCAACGATCAGCAGGGTCAATCGGTCGCTGAATTACGGAAACGACGGTTATGAAATGGTTTTCGGCAGACTGCATGATCAGTAAGCTTACTGCTTTTTCTTCTTCTTTTTCCCGTCCTGGGGATCCGGCATACGGTCGATCAATCGTTCGATGATCTGCTTTTTCAGATAGACGTCAAAGCTCAGAGTGCTGATCAGCGAGAAAAGCTGAAGATAGTCTTTGTTCTGAGGATCAAGATCCTTCATGGAGTCGGCGGCAGACTCTGCATAACGCTCCAGGTCGGAACGGATCTGAGGCAGATGGCTTAAAGCTTCCGAGAATACCGTTTCATAAACCTCTTCCAGAGACGACGTGCCTCCTGCATGCTCAAAATAATTTTCGCGAAGGGGACTGAGCAGTTTGTCGATATCACTGATAGTCAGGATATTTTTCAGATAATAGATAAAGATCAGGAACATCATGTGTTCCTTGTTGTATTTCTTCTTTTCCGGCGGAGGCAGCAGATCGTTTTTGGCATAGTTGTTGATCATGGTTTTCGTCAGGATCTTGTCGTCCGAGTATCGTCTGGTCTGCGCCAGATGCTTTTCCATGAACGTTGTGACCTGATCCATATAAAGGTCTATATTCGGGATCTCGTCCGAACGGATATAATCCGCATGTTCCATAGACGAGAGGATCTGTGAAAAATACTGCTCAAAATCGTAGTGCATAGCAAACCCTTTCATGTGGTAATCAAAACTACATTGATATTAGCACGAAAGTTCAGGAAAAGCAAAAAATAGGAGTCAAAATGAGTATTGATTATGAAAAAGAGCTGAATGACCGGCAGTATGATGCTGTCCGGGCGACAGAAGGACCGGTGCTGATCCTTGCAGGGGCAGGCAGCGGAAAGACCCGTGCCATCACTTATCGTACAGCTTATCTGATCGGAGAAGCCGGAATAAAGCCCTGGAATATCATCGCACTTACTTTTACGAATAAAGCAGCGCGAGAGATGAAGGAGAGGATCGGGCAGATGACGGGAAGTGACGCAAGGGATATCTGGGTCTCAACATTTCATTCGACCTGTATGAGGATCCTTTTCGCCCATGCCGATAAGCTCGGATATTCGCCGAATTTCGAGATCGCGGATCAGTCGGATCAGAAGTCCGTCATGAAGGATGTCGTCAAGCATCTGAATATCGACACCAAGATGTATAAGGAGAAAACACTGATCAATACAGTTTCTGCAGCCAAGGATGAACTGATAACTCCGCAGATGTACGAGGAACGGCATTACGGAGATTATTCGAAACGGGTCTATATCGATGTGTACCGGGCATATCAGGAGCAGCTCCGCAAGAACAACAGTATGGATTTTGATGACCTGATCCTGAACACGGTAGAGCTCTTCCGGAACTTTCCGGACGTACTGGAGCATTATCAGGAGCGCTTCAGGTACATCATGGTGGATGAGTATCAGGATACCAATACAGCTCAGTTTGAGCTGATCCGCCTGCTCGCTTCGCGTTACCGGAACCTTTGTGTGGTCGGAGACGATGATCAGTCCATTTATCGCTTCCGGGGAGCAAATATCCGAAATATTCTGGATTTTGAAAAAATATATCCTGACGCGGCGATCATAAAGCTTGAGCAGAATTACCGATCTACAGCGAATATCCTGGAAACGGCGAATCAGGTCATTTCGCATAACCGCGGCCGGAAGCCGAAGGCACTCTGGACAGAAGCGGAGGGGGGACGCAAGATACGCTTTCGACAGCTGGATTCTGCAGCAGGTGAAGCGGCATTTGTAGCGGATGATATCCGTGACAGAGTAAAAAGCGGAACGGTATCATACAGGGATTTTGCGATATTGATGCGTACAAACATACAGTCGAAGGAGCTGGAAGACGCGTTCCGGGTAAGAGGTATCGATTATGATCTGGTAAAGGGACTCAGGTTCTGGGATACAAAGGTGATCAAGGATGTGACATCCTTCCTGCTCACAGCGGCAAGCGGGGAAAACGATCTTCGGACACAACGGATCATCAATATCCCCAGGAGGGGGATCGGCGCAGCAAGCGTGGAAAAGCTTACCGCTTACGGTGCGGCAAACGGGATGACGCTTCTGGATGCCTGTGCACATGCAAAGGAAGCCGGTGTGTCAGGAAAAGCAGCAGCGGCACTTCAGGATTTTCACGATGAGATGAAAGAAATCCGTGAGAAGCTGAACGGAATGCATCTGGCGGAATTTCTGGATCTGGTCCTGCAGGAAACAGGCTATCTGATCTACCTTGACGAGGAGGTGGAGACGCCGGAGGAATATAAGGAGAAGGTGGAATATATCGAAAAGCTCCGGGAAACGCTGGTAGAATACGAGCAAGGAACAGAGAATCCCGATCTGATCGATTTCATGCGGATGAATGGCGTGGAGGGGAATAATGTGGATCAGGATTCCTCGCCTGAAAATGCCGACAAGGTTTTGATCATGACAATGCATAATGCAAAGGGACTGGAGTTTCCGTATGTATACCTGGTCGGCATGGAGGAAGGACTTTTTCCGGGTTATGCGGCGATCAACTCGGGGGAAGAAGAGGATATTGAGGAGGAACGAAGACTTTGCTATGTGGCGATCACCCGGGCGAAGCAGGAATTGACTCTTACCTGTGCGCGGGTCCGTATGGTAAACGGAGAGACGAGATATGCTTCCGCAAGCCGTTTTATTAAGGAGATGCCCTTCGGGATGCTTGATATGAACGTGGCCCCGGAAAAAACAGAACGCAGGGTGAGCTTTTCCGACGGGAGCTATGAGAAGCCGGGTGCATACGGTGGGGCGGCATACGGAATGCACAGCAGTTATGACAGAAGAGGATCAGAACGTGAGACTGTAAAAACAGGGAACAGGACACACAAGGCCCCGGCATCGGGGAGTACTTCAAAAAAAGGATTTAACGGACAGAAGCTGAAGCTTGGTAAAGAAATAATTGCGACTGAACCGGAATACAAAGTGGGAGATCGGGTACGGCATTTCAAATTCGGAGAAGGGACGGTGAAGGATCTTATAAAAGGAGGGAGAGATTACGAGGTGACCGTGGATTTTGACAGCTCCGGCATCCGTAAAATGTTTGCGGGGTTTGCGAAGTTAAAGAAAGTGTGATAAAGTAATAATGTAGATTTATGTTGCATTATCGGATGAAGAAAGGCGGCTGGATCATGAAATTTTATGACGATAATAAAGAGAAGATAGATGGGCTCATCAATGCTGCAAAAATGGGAGCAAATGACTTCTTCGGTGTAGTAAACGGCAAACGCGAAGAGTTGGTCAGAAATGCGAAGGATCTGAAAGAAGTAAAGGCAAACGATCTGCTTGCCGCAGTAAAGCTGAATGAGCTTGTAAAGAAGGAAGATGAAGAACCGAAGAAGAAAAATCCGATCCTTGTCTGTCTTGCGGTAATCGGGGCTATCGCGGCAGTGGCCGGGATCGCATTTGCGGTATATAAGTACTTCACACCGGATTATCTTGAGGATTTCGACGATGACCCTGACTTTGATGACGATGATGATCTGTTTGAGGAAGATGAATAAGCATCTTGGCGAAATATGAAAAAAGGTGAAATATATACCGGGAAAGTGAGTTCTCTCACTTTCCCAAACAAAGGAACCGTTCGGATCGGCGATGATAGGATTATCATCAAAAATACAATCCCTGGCCAGACGGTTTCTTTTCTTTTGTCCAAAAACAGGCCTGGAACCAAAGAAGGAAGGCTGATCGGGGTAGTGGAGCAATCTCCGCTGGAGAAGCTTGAGGGCTGTCCGGTTCATGAGAAATGCGGAGGCTGCATCTACCAGACCCTTCCATATGAGACCGAACTTTCCTTAAAAGAAGAGCAGATCAGGACCCTGCTCGGGAATTTTATCCGGGAGCATGAGAATTCAGCGGCCCCGGACTGGTTTGAGCCGATCAAGCCGTCTCCTCTCTGTGAGGCATATCGGAATAAAATGGAGTTTTCTTTCGGCAACGAAGTGAAGGACGGGCCGATGACACTGGGTATGCATGTTTCAGGACGTTTCAATGACGTGATCGATACGCCGGACTGCAATCTTGTATCAGAGGATATGCGAAGGATACGGCAGTTTACCATCGATTTCTTTCGTGAAACCGGACTGCCGTTTTATCACCGTTCCCGTAATGAAGGATATTTAAGGCATCTGCTCCTGCGTCGCGGCATACAGACAGGAGAGCTTTTTGCGGGACTTGTGACAACGTCCGGGGAGGGTTGGTTTGAGCGATCCGATGCTTTATTCAGTGAAGCAGAGCTTCTTGCAAAGTATTCGGAAGGCATCTGTTCTCTTAAGCTTGAGGGAGAGATTGCCGGTATCATGCATATCGTTAATGACGGTGTAGCGGATGTGATCAGAAATGAAAATTGCCGCCTGCTTTACGGAAGGGATTTTTTTTATGATGAGGTCTGCGGACTTCGCTTTGAGATCACACCTTTTTCTTTTTTTCAGACTAACACGCTGGGTGCGGAGGTTCTTTACCGGACAGCGGCGGAGTACGTGAAAAGCGTAGTTCCTTCCGAGGCAGGTATTGTATTTGATTTGTACAGCGGCACAGGTACGATCTCGCAGATCATGGCCGGGACCGCCGCGAAGGTGGTAGGGGTTGAGATCATTTCGGAGGCTGTAGAAGCCGCGCGTAGAAATGCCGAAATGAATGGGATCTCTAATGTGGAATTTCTTGCCGGAGATGTCCTGAAGGTGCTGGAGGAGCTTACAGAGCTTCCGGATCTGATCATTATGGATCCGCCCAGAGAAGGAGCCAGCCCGAAAGCCCTGGCAAAGATTCTCTCTTATGGCGTGAAGAACATCGTTTATATTTCCTGTAAGGCTACTTCTCTCGTTCGCGATCTGCAGGCTTTTTATGAAAATGGCTACCGCCTGGAGAGAGCCGTTCCGGTGGACATGTTTCCGAGGACGGGGAATGTTGAAAGCTGCGTGCTCCTCGAGCGTGTGAGCAACCGAAAAGCGGATTCTTATGTGAAACTGAATGTGAAGATGGAAGATTATTATCG
>CACZNS010000212.1 GCA_902782575.1 uncultured Lachnospiraceae bacterium | reverse complement strand
GGCCGGCTACGCGGCCTCCGCTCCTTACGGCATGGAGGCGGACGAGCTGAAAAACCTGATCAAAAGGCTTCACAAGAACGGGATCCAGGTGGTACTGGACGTGGTGTTCAACCACACGGCGGAGGGGAATGAGAACGGTACCGTCATCTCCTATAAAGGGATCGACAACCGCACCTATTATCTGCTGACTCCCGAGGGGTATTATTATAATTTCAGCGGCTGCGGCAATACCATGAACTGCAACAATCCCGTGGTGAGAAATGTGGTGCTGGACTGCCTGCGCTACTGGGTGGCATCCTACCATGTGGACGGATTCCGGTTTGATCTGGCATCCATCCTCTCCAGAGACGAGGACGGCACTCCGATGCTGGATCCGCCCCTGCTTGACAGCATTGCCCATGACGCCGTGCTGGGCAAGAGCCTCCTAATCGCGGAGGCATGGGATGCGGGCGGCCTGTATCAGGTGGGGAGCTTTCCGGCCTTCGGCCGCTGGGCGGAGTGGAACGGAAGATACCGGGACTGCCTGAGAAAGTTCATCAAGGGCGGCGGGGAATGCGCTCCGGAGCTTGTGAGGCGGATCTCCGGCTCCGGGGATATGTACGGCTGCAGGGGAGCGAAGGCTTCCGTTAATTTTGTGACCTGTCACGACGGCTTCACCCTCAACGATCTGGTTTCCTATAATCAGAAGCACAACGAGGATAACGGCGAAGACAACCGGGACGGCAGCAACGACAATGACAGCTGGAACTGCGGAGCGGAGGGAGAGACGGAGGATCCGGAGATCCGGGCTCTCAGGCTCAGGCAGATGAAAAACATGCTCACGATCCTGCTTACGAGCCGGGGGATCCCGATGCTCCTTGCAGGAGATGAATTCGCAAACACCCAGAAGGGGAACAACAACGCCTACTGCCAGGATAACGGGATCTCATGGCTTGACTGGGGAAACCGGAAGAAGAATGAGGAGCTTTATCTCTATGTGAAGAGGCTCATCGCCTTTCGGATGGAGCATCCCGTGATGCGGACGGAATACTGTGATTTCGGAAATAACGGGACCGGATATCCGGAGCTTTCCTTCCATGGTCTGAACCCCTGGGAGTTTGACGGAAACAGTGGAACTCTTGTCTTCGCGTATCTGTACGCGGAGGATCATAAAAAACACGGGACGGAGAGGGACTGCTTCATCTACGTGGCGGTGAACGCCCACTGGGAAGAGCACAGATTTGCTCTTCCGATCCTGCCGGAGGGGTTTGTCTGGAAGACAGCCTTGCGCTCAGACAGGCCATCTTTTCAGCCGGGGGAAGAAGAGGAGCTGTCCGATCCCTCCGGGATCGTACTGGGTGCGAGAATGTCGGTGATCCTGACGGCGTACGGCAGATGAATCCGCGCAGGGGGCTGCGCAAACAATAAAATTCCCGCGCAGCGCCGGTGCAGGGATCAAGGGGTGACATCCGCGCAGGGGGCTGCGCAAACAATAAAATTTTGTGCCGCGCCGACGCAGGGATCAAAGGGTGACATCCGCGCAGGGGGGCTGCGCAAACAATAAAATTTTGTGCCGCGCCGGTGCAGGGATCAAGGGGGTGAAATCCGCGCAGGGGGATGCGCAAATAATAAAATTCCCGCGCAGCGCCGGTGCAAGGATCAAGGAGTGACATCCGCGCAGGGGGCTGCGCAAACACTACTATAATTAACAGTAAAGGATAATAAGGGAGAAAGGAACAATGGAAAAAAGAGAGAGACTGGGGAGCAGGCTGGGCTTTATCATGCTGTCGGCAGGATGTGCCATCGGATGTGGAAATGTATGGAAGTTTCCGTGGATGTGCGGACAATACGGAGGCGGAGGCTTTATGCTGGTATATGTCATCTGTCTGATCCTGCTGGGACTCCCGGTGCTGACCATGGAGTTTGCCTTGGGAAGGGCGGCTCAGACCAGCCCGGTGAGGATGTATCAGAAAATGCAGAAGCCCGGAGGGAAATGGGGATTCATGGGATATGTCGCCCTGATCGGAAATGTTTCCCTGATGGCATTTTACTGTGTGGTAACGGGATGGATCATCCACTATTTTGTGCGGTTTGCCACCGGCAACACGAAGGATCTGGGCTTTGTGCCGATGATCACAAATCCGGGGCTCAATGTGACTTATCTGTTCATTACCGTGGCGGTCTCCTATGTGATCTTAAGCTTTCAGCTGGAGAAGGGACTGGAGCGGATCAGCAAATTTATGATGTCTGCTCTGCTGGTGCTGCTCCTGGTGCTTGCCGTGCGGAGCATGATGATGTCCGGCGCCGGGAAGGGACTTGCTTTTTATCTGATCCCGGACTTCTCCAAGATAAACGGATCAGTGATTGTGGGTGCCATGAATCAGGCGTTTTTCACGCTGTCCGTGGGCATGGGAAGCATGGCGATCTTCGGAAGCTATATCGGAAAGGAACACCGGCTCATGGGAGAAGCCGTGAACGTCATCGTATTGGATACCTTTGTGGCCTTTGTGACCGGGCTCATCATCTTTCCTGCCTGCTTTTCCTACGGCGTGGAGGTCACTGCCGGCCCGAGTCTGCTCTTTGATACCATGGCCGTGGTGTTCGGCGATATGCAGGGCGGACGCTGGTGGGGAACCCTGTTTTTCCTTTTCATGATCTTTGCCGCGCTGTCGACGGTGCTTGGAGTATGCGAGACGATCCTTGCCATGGTCAGGGAGCTTACGGGCTGGAGCAGGCCGAAGGGAAGCATCGTCTGCGGTCTTGTGATCTTCCTGCTGGGACTGACCACGGCCCTGGGCTACAGCGTGCTTCATTTCGAACCCTTCGGAGAGGGTACGGCCTGGCTTGATCTCTGGGATTTTATCGTATCCACCAATGTGCTGCCTCTCGGCTCCCTGGTGCTGACAGTCTTTTGCTGTTATAAGTTTGGCTGGGGCTGGGATAAATTTTTGGAAGAAGTAAATGCCGGGAAGGGCATGCGGGTCATGGGCTGGATGAAGCCGCTGTTCTGCTATGTGGTGCCGGCCGCCATCATTTTCATCTATCTGTATGGGATCTTCACATTCAAATTCTGATTGTCTGATCATCGCGGGAGGCGATTACTGTGCTCCGGAGGAGGACATCCTGCCTGCAGAGCATATCATTGCCTGCGACCGGGGATGGGTATATGCCGAAAGGCTCGGATTGACTCCGGATCTGGTGGTGGGGGATTTTGATTCCTCGGATCCTCCGCCGGAGGGGGTCGCGCTCTGCCGCCTGCCTGTGGAAAAAGACGATACCGATACCATGTACGCGGCGAGATATGCCTGCGGGAAGGGCTATAAGAGAGTGGTGATCTGCTGTGCCTTCGGAGGGAGGCTGGATCATGCTCTGGCAAATATTCAGACGGGGGTTTATCTTGCCCGAAGAGGGATACGGACCACGCTTCTGGGAGCGGGTACCCGGGGGGAGCTTTTAAGCGGTGGGGAGAGGATCGTGATCCCCGAAAAGCAGGGCCGTTCCCTGTCCGTGCTTGCCCTCTCCGAGGTCTGCAGGGGAGTCACCATCCGGGGAACCAAATACGAATGCGAAGGGATCGAGATGACCAGCTCCTTTCCCCTGGGGGTAAGCAATACCTGGGCCGGAGAGGAAGCGGAGATCTCTGTGGAAAGCGGGATGCTTCTGATCCTGATGTCTGAATTAAAAAAAGGGGAGCATATCTGATGCTCCCCTATCTGCAGGATCCCTGTGAGATCGGAGATAAAGACCGGCAGGATATGTGGATTAATTCATAACAGTTTCTTACCACATGAATTCCGGTACCGGGCCGTCCACATTGTAATAGCAGCCGTCGCTATCCATGCCGAAATCCGTTTTGCAATGGCTGCAGTGGTAGGTTTTGATCCCCTCGCTGCTGTTGACTCCGGTGAGCCGGAAGGGTCCTGTCGTGTCCTGACAGAAGGGACAGGTGATCCGGGAGGCACCGGTGCGGCCTTTGCCCGTTTCCTGCTTTACTCCGCCGGAGACCTTGTCCAGCTCTTCATCTGTAAGTGTGTTCGTTGAAACAGGTTTCATGCTTTTCCCCTTTTAATCTGTGAGCCGTTATTGAGGCCCCGCTTTTGCGGCGGCAATTCTGCCGCGCTTCTGCGGCAGTATAAACGATCCGCGCACCCGTCCGGTTCCGGACAGGAGATTTCCCTACATGTTTTTATACGAATCAGACGGAAGGTATGGCAGAAGAAATTCCACCGGCCGCAGCCCCCACCGTGCCTGACAATGCGGTCCATGCCGCAGCCCTTACCACATCTCAAAATAAGCCCGCACCACATCCCAAATGAGCCCGCACCGCGCCTCTCATTGGATATATACAATGGCGCTCTTGCGGAAGGCGGTACGAAGCCTCACCAGAGCAGAGGAGATGAGGCTTGCGCAGTAATAATAGACCAGCATATTGGCTGATTTCACATAGATCAGACAGAAGATCGTGAGAATGATAACCGTTGCTCCGTACAGGACGATCAGCCGCCAGGAGGGAGAGCCGAAGCGCTTTGCCTCCAGCCCCCGGAGGATCCCAATAAAGCCGGAAAAGGCGTGGACCACCAGCAGATACAGGAGGACATAGAACCTGGGGATATCCACCACCGTAAAGGTGAGCAGGCCGAAATCCAGGGTGATAAGGGCACGGAAGAGGATCCGCATGCCGCCCACCATGTGACGGGCCATCGTGAAATAGTAGAAAAGCTGGCGAAGCCCTGCGAGGATCATGGTAGTGCTTAAGACCGCCGCAATGGTTACATGCCCGTCGTCCGGATTGGCAATGAGTATGATACTGAACAGGATGATGAGGAAGGCGATTATGACTTCCCGGATACGCTGAAATTTATTCATGCTTTCCCTCTGCCGTGTGCGGCATATACTTTAATCTTTGATGTACTGTATCAGCTGCTTGAAATCCTCGATCCCCCGGAAGCCCTTCCGGTCGAAATCCACGGAGAAGCCGGCAAGAAGGTTTCCGGAGTGGAAGATCTTGTTTGTCACCATGCTTTTCTGTGCCATCGCAGCCTGGAAAAACCGGCCCAGAAAGGTGCTTCCCTTCTTCTCCGGCTCGGCGCTCAAGTATTCCTCCTCATACCGGGTGAGGTCAAAGGGCTCCGGCTCATGGCCGTCAAGGTGAAGGGCCAGAGCCTTCCAGTCCTCGCAGGCATCCGTCTGGCGTTTGTTCAGGATCCGGTGAAGCTCATCCGAAAAGGAGGAGACAGCCTCCTCGTCATAGCGGTCCTTTTCAAAGAGCTCATACTCCCCGCGGAGATATTTCAGGGCATAGATCATCTGACAGAAGGCGTGGCGGAAGTCCGACGGATTGTCCTTCAGGATCTCGTCGAAATCTCCCCAGGCGGGCAGGTATTTGTATCGGATAAAGCTGTAGTCCGGAAGATGCCCGGCTCTGCCGTGCCCCAGGTTCATGATGGAGTTTTCACTGTTCTGGGATACGCTGTTGATATAGATGCCCTTCTTCGGATCGTCCGCGGCAGAGGGATTGTGGCGGAAGCTGACAGGTCTTTCCTGTACGACGCCGTCCTCTGTGATGAGCTCGAAAAAATGATAATCCGTATTATTGATGACGAGGGAAGGGGTTCCCGCAAAGTAGCGGTGAGCCCAGGTGTCTGCCAGAATGTGCATGGCGATTCCCGCAGCCTGAAGCCCCTTGTTCTTTGCAAGGTTTACGGTGTCTGCGAGCAGATCCCCGTTGGGTCCGCAGATCAGGCGGTACTTGTTCAGATAACGTTTGGAGCAGTGCTCCTTTACGGCGTAAAGATCCGCGGGCAGAAAGTGAAAGGAAGCCCAGATCCTCGTGATATCCTGCAAGCCGGTCATATCCGTCCGGCATTCCATAAGCTCCAGCTGCAGCTGGGTAGTCGCCGCCGAGAGGGGAGCCTTGAGCTTCCCCAGAAAGGTACGGGAGCAGAGATCCACCAGCTGGGCGCTGTAGCAGATGTCGAGGCTTTCTTCGGGAGTGTATCCCGCAAGCAGGGCGGCGCAGTAGGTTGCGTAATAATGAAAATCGATATTCATTCTTCTTTTTTTGCTCCTGCCATGGCCGCCAGGATCCGCTTTACCCGGATCGCGCTGATCACCAGCTTTGTCAGGATAAAGACGGTGGTGATATCGATGGTAATGGATACCAGGGTTTCCGTAAGAGGCATATCCATTCCGTCCGGATCCTTGCCGCTCAGATCCAATACAGAACTGTAAATGCTGACTACATACAGGATATCCATGATGGCGGCAACTACGATATAGACCAAGCCTCTTCTGCGGCCGTAGCCTTCCGCTCTGGCTGACAGTCCCACATAGAGGTGGATCAGAAGGAGAGGGAGAAAGATCAGGGAGACCAGACCAAAGACCATCCAGATGAACCACGGGTATTTTTCCGCCAGGTCGGCTGCTTTTTCCACGACCTTTTCTCTTTCCTGCAGGAATAAGAGCATACAGGTCTTGACCATACTCCAGATGGCAAAGGCATTGATCCCCGCACCGGTACAGACCAGAGTATGCTGATTTCTTCTGAGTTCTTTTCCGATATCCATAAAGATCAGTATATCACATCCGCAACAGCTGTAACAATCATTACTGGATGGACATCAAAAACGACCGAATCCGCAAAATCGTTGTCCGTGCGGATCTTACCCACGTATAATCAGGCAGAAGCAAGAAAACACAGCTCTGATAAGGAGGATAAGACAATGGCAGATAACAGGAATATGGAACTAAACGATGAGATGATGGCAAAGGCAGCAGGCGGAGCAGACAGCGGAATTCCCGCACCCAAGTTTAAGGCAGGGGATATCGCAATATGTCTAAAAAGCGGATACCGGGTAAGGATCCTGAAAGTGCTTGAATATTATAACGAAACCTGGGGCTGGCATTACGTAATGAAGTACTTACATAATGGAGCGGAAACAGACTTTGCATATGACAAAAATCTGGCTTATTGCCGGTAAATCACGATCAGCTTACAAATAAGTGACTGTCGCATATTCATTCAAAGACAAAAAAATAGAGCATATTGAGCAACTATTCAGAACAGTCACTAGAGAAAACCGCAGGTAGTCATTAGAGAAAACCGCAGGTAACCACTTGCGAAATCGCAAGTGGGATATGAAAACCAAGGTATTTTGAAATAGAAGAACAGGGGGATACACAATGAGAAGATATGGAATTCTGATAATCTGTATTGTCACGCTGGCAGGATTATCCGGCTGTAATGGAACTGCTGCAAAAACCTCAGATCAGCAGACTTCAGAAACGCGGTTCGCAGAAGAACAGACTACCGCGATTCCCAATCCATGGATATTCGATGTATCGGCAGAGGATATAAAAAATCTGACGGGAAGGGAATTTACGGTACCGGAAGGTGCTTCAGACGTTGCATACGGAATAATGGAGTCCGGTAAACTTGCCGAAATGAACTTTACGTTCGATGATAAAAGGTACTCTGCGAGGATGAAGCCGACAGCGGATTTTGAAGATATCTCAGGTCTTTTCTATGATGAATGGGATGCGGAAAGCGTTGATGAAATAAACGGGGCCGAAGCGCAGATCCGTCAGTACTTCGCGGAAACCTTAAATAATATACTCTGGTTTGACGGCAGTATGATGTATTCCGTATATACGACTGAG
>CACZNS010000211.1 GCA_902782575.1 uncultured Lachnospiraceae bacterium | reverse complement strand
CTGAAATTCAGTGCTTTTCAGGTATTTCAGCAACTATAGACTGTATGAAATTGACAAGGTGCATACCTAAAAAATCAAATTGTTGTGTCTAATAAAATATCATCGTACACCACTCATGTGAATCCCTCTTCCCATAAAATATTTATTGGTTGCTGATTGTAGGCGTATTGAAATTGTTTTATGATTCAAAACATCATCTATTTCATTTCCACTAATAAGATCCTCCACCTGCTCCGTGCTTAATTGATATCTGAATCTAACATTGATTTTTTTCTGCATATCCTTGCGGTAAAGATATCGGTAATTCAGTTGAATTTATAAGTTCGCATTCATCTCTCCCAACATAGGCATAAGCTTTAATGAATGACATCGTAGTTTTAGATATATTTGCAACTAAAACCTCTGTGGAAAAATCTATGTATTTGCCACCTTCTAAATCAATAGCCACAACCTCTATATCATTTACAACAATTTCTGCTTTTTCCTTGAAATCACGTAGTCCTAAATATGCTGATAGCATTAAAGAAAGCGCAGAAATAATCAATGCTATCGTTGATCTTTCTCTATCACTCATTTTGCTAATCCTCTATTTCCAGTACCTATTAATCCTATGCGATAATATCCCCAAATATTACGTTTGAATCGCGCCAATCTTATAAGAGGACTTAGTTAACCTGTACCTTCCTCGTCAACTCACCCACCAGATCATATCCATCCCACACAAGATCAAAATCCATGGTGTGTCCCACGGGCACGATCCTGTCCACACCCTTGATGCCGGAAGCCGGCAAAGGATCAAACATCTGAGGATCTCCTATGTATCCGATGGTCTGACAGTGGGTATCATCGCAAAAATCCCTGATATCCGTTATATCATTACAGTCATATTCGTAAAAGAACCCTGAATTTCCCCTATAATCCATCAATTCCGGATCAAGTTTTGGTACTTTGACCCTTACCAATACGTTGTCTTCACCCTTAACCAAAGATGCTCCCTTATATGCCACACCGGCCAGATATGTATTGGTGAGCTTATCCACGCCCTGAACAGGCTGAAAAGTATATTTCTTTAGCGCAAGTTTATGAGCAACTTCCCAGAATAAAGACTTTGCCTCCTCCTTTTTCGAGCCTGTCCATACCACTGCTCTCGGGCTTGTACAGGCATTCTGGTCAGACAGGTAAGTATCATTGTAGAAATCCGAAGCCACCCTGTCTTTATCTTCAATTGACAGATATTTACCGGAATCTATCACGGCAAGGGAATATCTGTCGGCAAAAGTGATCTCCTTTGCCCTGGGCTTTAAGGGTGATCTGCGGATCTCCTCTATCGTGGCATCTCCGCCCCAGATGATCCTGACATCGCTCATACCTGAAAGAAGATCATTTATCTCTTTATCCCTTTCATATCTGACCAGACATATGTATGGCTTCATCTCCGGGTGTATTTCCAAAGCCTCTCTGATCGCGGTATTTATGATACCGACCTGTGGAAAATCCTTTGACGGCGCACGCACCACATTCGCATTTCCACAGATCAGACCCGTAAAGAGCGAATAAGCAAAATTAACCGGTACATTTGAAGGAGCGATGTGAAAAGCCATACCACGACCGACTAAGGAAGCATTCTTCGGATCAAAGTGCTGCCTTTTAAGCTGCATCAAGGAGGCCTTCCTGAGCCAGAACCCCAGCGTCACTACATCCGGAAATGCCTTTGCATCCCTGTTTTCCATGAGTATCTTCGATAAAGCTGTCAGGAATTCAATAATATCATCCGAAAAGGGCTGTTTAGGACGCACCCGGATCATATCCTCAAGCAAATTCCTGTCCCCTGTCAGGAAACTGATCCTGCCGTAAACATCCCCATCACCCGAATTCTTTTCAACAACGGTCATCCCTGCAGCATATGTATCACTGCAGCCTCTGATCTCCGCATTTTTTAATCTTCCGATTATGCTGAAGTATTTACCCTTCCTTCCGCAGGGGCAGTCATCAATCCCTTCTATCACACCCTCATCCTCAGTCAGAAGAGAATGTCCCGGGTATGACTCAGGTATGGCAGAAACGACTTGTATGATCCCCTTTTCACCCACCTCACAGGGCTTGAAGTCTATCAGTCTGCGGGTGATAACATCGGAAAAGACGCTGGCATGCAGGTGTGCACATTCACACTCCATATAAATACAACCGGTCTGTTCAACCATACCGTAATAATCATGGATCCGTTTCAAGCCACAGACATCATTGAGACTCCTGTGAAATTCGTCCCTGCTCACCGCTTCCGAGATCAGTTTCTTCCATCCACCACCATGGATGAGAATGCCGTTTGACAGATTAAATGTTATCCCCTGCTCTTTAAGCCTGACCAGTTCTTTATAAAAGTGTTGCCATATCATGAAAGTGAATCCAAACAGCAGTATGTTTTCATCTTTGTGGTCAGAAAGAAACGCCGACAGGCCCTCGACATCAAGCTGCATATCATCATTCAGAGCATATATCTTCTTTGTCCCAAACATGGAAAATCCGAGGATACCGGCACCTCTTGCCGAAAACTTCGCCCTGTCCTTTATCACAGAGGGACAGTCTATGATGATCATCGGCATACGGCTCTTTCCCGTAAATTCGGATACGATCTTTACCATAGCCTTCTGCTGGTTTGCGCTTGTCACACGGTCAAGATAGATCCTGCTCACCGACTGACCCGTAGTCCCGGAAGAAGTCATGGTTTTTACCACTTCACTATCCGGTACGGATTTCAGACTCATCTCTTTAAAAAGCCTGACCGGAAGAAATGGGATCCCGGTCAGATCATCAGTCTCCTCATATCCGACAGTTTCAAGCATCTTTGAATATTCGGGACATCTTTCCCTGTGTAGCTTTGTAAGTTCACAAAGCCTCTTTGTCAGTATTCTGTTCTTTTCTTCTACTGAAAAGCTGTAAGGTCCTATGTCGGTAAAATCTTCAAATCCCATTATTTATAATATTTCTCCAATTCCTTATACTGAATCTTCCCTGAATCATTCATAGGGATACTGTCTATGATAACTGTCTTAAATGCCACGGGATTGAGCTTTGTAACTGATACAACATAGTCCTTTACAGAGTCTGCCAATGACTCATCCTTCAGGAATATATACATATGATCATCAATTCCTGCGCAGGCCGCCTCAATCTCAAACTTACCCTTTATCAAGCGGTCTACCTCATCAAGATTCACCCGGTTTCCATAGATCTTCAAAAATCTCTTTTTTCTGCCTGTTATATAATAAAAACCATCCTCATCAAACTGTGCCATATCTCCGGTGACAAGGACTCCGTTTCTCTCATCTCCCTTGATAAGATCATCCCCACATTCGGCATACCCCATGGTCACATTTGCGCCCTCATAGACAAGTTCTCCTGTCACAAACGGTTCCGTGATATCCTCCCCGTCAACATCGATTAGTTTGAATTTTCCTCCGGGTATGGCTATCCCCATGGAGCCCTTCTTTTCAACAGCCTTCCCGGCCGGCAGGTATCCCATCCTGGCTGTGGCCTCGCACTGACCGTACATGACAACAAAGTTCTTTCCGTTCTCTCCCGCATATTCAGCAAACTTTTCGTGAAGTTCCGGCGTAAGCTTTCCTCCCGCCTGCGTCATAGTCCTCAGAGATGGCAGATCCATCCTGTAGAAGCGAAGCCTGTCAAGCATTTCATAGGTATAGGGCACTCCACCGAATGAAGTAGCTTTTTGTTCTTTGAAAAACTGCCAGAATTCCTTCTGCATCAGTGTCTTATCTGTCAGAAGGATCGTTGCACCGACATAGAGATGGGTATTTATGATCGAAAGACCATAGGTATAATTCATCGGAAGCGTAGTGATGGGACGCTCTGTTTCATTGAGTTTAAGATATTCTACTATAGACTTTGTATTGGCAAGGATATTGTCATAGCTCTGACGTACAAACTTGGGAGACCCAGTGGAACCAGAGGTTGTCAGCAGCAGAGCAAGATCATCGTGCATAGGATACTGTATTGAATATCCCGTTTTAAGCAAAGTATAACCATATGCCTCATATATCGCTTCAAAACCATCAAAAGTTTCTTTCTGCTCTTCCGGCAGCCAAATGAAAGAAGGCTTATAAGCCTGCAACAGATTATCCAGCAGTTCTCTTTCAAGAAAAGCAGAAAGCATCACAGGAACTATTCCATGATTCAAGCAAGAAACATACCCTAAAACTGAGCCGATGGAATTCTGGCACATACAAAAAACAAGGCACCTGTCGCCAACTGCCTTTGCAAGTCTATTTGTTTCTTCATAAAAAAAAGAATAACTTAAGACCCTTCCATCTTCATCAACAAGTGCCAGATTACTATCATAATCACGTAAATCCCACACAGCGATGCCCTACCTTTCGTTATCCATAATTACCTTCTTTCCTTTCCCAGATCATCAGGCCGATTATTCACACTGTTTTCTACTATCTGTCGGTAATTATGATCTATACTCTTCTATACTCATTTCTTAAACACCATTTCTGCTTATAATATCCACAATACTCCCTCCAACAAATATGGTAATCCGTTTATTGTACATTATTTCAAACAATCACTAATCCTCTTAAAAATAGATTGTTCATCCAATCCGCATTGCTTAAGTAAATACTCATAACTCCCCGCATGTGGAAACAAATCCTCAATACCTATAATAAGCTGTGGAGGCTTTGTTTTCTTTGCAGCAAGATATTCTGCAACGGCACTCCCCAAACCTCCTATCACAGTTGACTCCTCCACCGTCACAAGCATTCTACTATCCAAATACTCATCTATGCTCTCTGTATCTATCGGTTTAATCGTATGCATATCCAGCACAGCAGCCTCTATATTCTCTTGTTCAAACAACAACTCCGCCGCTTTTTTTGCATAATATACCATCGTACCGGTTGCAATAATGCATATATCTTTACCATCCCGGACTCTAATAGCCTTACCTATAACAAAATCAATATCATCCTCATATACAATAGGAAGATCACTTCCACCTGTAAGTCTTAAGTAGACCGGTTTATCATAATCACATAATGCTTCAACCGTCTTGATGATTCCGACTCCATCCGCAGGTTCTATAACTGTCATTCCCGGAATGGCTCTCATTACGGAAGCATCCTCCAGACCATAATGAGAATTCCCAAGATGAGCCATAGCAAGACCGCTACCCAAACCAACAGTCTTAATGTTCAGCTGCATATAGCCCATATCCATGCGAACCTGTTCGCAAGCCCTCATTGTAACAAACGGAGAAAAAGATGTGGCAAATATATTTGTCCCATCTTTTGCCAAACCAGCAGCAACACCGATCATATTCTGTTCCGCTATACCCGTATTAATAAACCTTTCAGGAAACTCATCCCTGAATCTGACAAGTCCGGAGGATTGACAAAGATCGGCGGAAACCACATAAAAATCATCCCTTTGTTTTGCCATTTCCAAAATGGCCTGCCCAAATGTAGCCCGTGCCCCCAATCTGGCCCACAGTTTTATCTTTGACCTTTTAATCTCGATCATATTATTTTTCCTAATTCAGCGATAGCACTATCGTACTGCTCCTTCGTCAGCCTGTTATGGTGCCATTCATTATTGTTCTCCATAAAGCTGATTCCTTTCCCTTTAACAGAATTTCCTATTATTGCTTTAGGAATACCTGGATCGTGTGGTTCAACGAATGCCTCATATAGTTGTTCGATATCATTACCATCCACGCTTAGTGTCTTAAACCCCAGAGCCTTGAGCATGCCGCCGTATTTTTCTGAAACATCAAGAATCTGCGAACTGTTACCATCACTCTGCATATGATTATTATCTATGTAAAGCGTGAAATTATCCAATCCAAAACTTACAGCAGACATACAGGCCTCCCACACAGATCCCTCGTTGCATTCGCCATTTCCACATATCACATATGTTCTATAGGAATATCCCTTTTTCCTAGCGGCAAGAGCCAAACCAACCGCCATCGATACGCCTTGCCCCAAACTTCCCGAAGAAGCTTCTATGCCGATTTCGGATTTCATAACCGGGTGTGCTATCAGATCAGAACCATCCTGCATAAACGTATTGATCGTAGTCCTATCTATTATCCCGAATTCAAATAATGCCGTGTATAAACCTAAAACGCCATGGCCTTT
>CACZNS010000210.1 GCA_902782575.1 uncultured Lachnospiraceae bacterium | reverse complement strand
GGGAGAGGTTCATTCCCCTTAAGGCTCCTCCGCTGATCTCATAGGTGGTGATCAGCACATGAAAGCAGCCCGCGTGCGTCACGCGGATCAGCGCATATTCAAGCACCGCCTCATCCGTGGTAAAGATTGAAAGGAACTGATGCCTGAAGAGCACAAAGCATGCCACAACGGCCATATCGATCCCCGCGCTTAAGAGTATGGAGATCCGGTAGACCCTCCTGCAGCGCTCCGTATCCCCGGCTCCGTAATTCTGGCTTGTGAAGGTGACTGCCGTCTGCACGAAGGCGTTCACCGTACAATAGGAGATAAATTCCAGGTTCTGCGCCGCGGTGGAGCCCGCGATGGCATCCGCCCCGAAGCTGTTTACCGAGCTCTGGATCACAACGTTTGAGATCGAAAAAACCATTCCCTGCACTCCGGCGGGAAGGCCGATCCTGACGATCTGGACCAGATACCGCTTCCTCAGAGACAGGCGCTTCAGGGAGAGCCGGAAGGTCTCCTCCTCATTCATCAGGAAATAGATCACAAGCCCCGCGCTGATCATGTTGGAGACCACCGTGGCCGCCGCCACGCCGATCACGTGCAGATGAAAGATGACCACCAGGATCAGGTTCAGGATCACGTTTACGATCCCGGAAAAGATCAGGCTGATCAGAGGCCTCCTGCTGTCTCCCTTGCTCCGCAGAATGGCGGAGCCGAAGTTATAGAGCATGATAAAGGGCATGGCAAGGCAGTAGATCCTGAGATAGAGCAGGGCAAGGGCCATCACGTCCTCCGGAGCCCCCATCATGGTAAGGATCGGCCGGGCGGCCAGGATCCCTCCGAAGATCATGAGAAAGCCCGCGGCAAGAGCCACGGCGATGACCGTATGCACCGCTTCATTGATCCTCTCCCTCTTCCCCGCGCCGATGAGATTTGCGATCACCACATTCGCCCCCACCGAAAGCCCGATAAAGAGGCTGATCAGCAGGTTGATGACGGAGGCGTTGCTTCCCACCGCCGCCATGGCCTGGGGGCTTGCAAATCTTCCCACCACGGCGATATCCGCCGCGTTGAAGAGCTGCTGCAGGATGCTCGTTGCCATGAGGGGCAGGGCAAACAGCAGGATCTTATCGGCAAGGGAGCCGTGAAGCATATCGATTTCGTTTCCGTTTTTCCGCATGCAGATATTCTACACTATTTTCGATCTCAGTGCCACGAACTGTATCTGTTATTTTCCCCCGGACTCATGGATGACTCAAAGCCGCGCATCCGGGTCCGGAGCTGGCTACGTCGAGGCTTTCAGATGCGTGCTATCGGGATAAGCAGGCAAGCAATTGGTCCAGGTATTTAAGAACCGTTATACTAGTGGAGCGTATTTGAATGATGCAGTGGATGAAAAGCGCCGCACTAAGGCATAAAGAGCAGCGCGAAGATCCGCCGGAAGCGTCTGCGCCTTCCGTGCTTCAGATATTCTTCATAAAGCAGAGACAAAAGCTTCTCGGACCGGATCCGCTCCTCCCTTAAGTCCGGAGCCGGAATTCCTTTGCTTCCCCGGGATGACTCCGCCTGATCTCCGGCTCTTTCCTCTCCGGAAAATCTGACCCTGTAATAAGCCGTAAAGACCCCGTCCATAAGCTCCCCGAACGCTCCGTCCTCTGCCACATCCTCCCGAAACGCGGGAGAAAGACGTAAGGCTTCCTCATAATCTCTTAAGGGAGCATTGCGGAAATCCCCGCTTAAGGTCTCCTCCGTAAGCCAGCGGATCCCCTGCACGTTCCGAAGGAGCTTCTCCGCTTCACTCTTCTTTGCATAGGCTGTGCGCTTAAGGATCCGCCGCAAAAGTAGATAGAGGAGGAAATAGATGATCAGCAGAAGGGTCACGGTCAGGGCCGTATAAAGGGGTAAGCCGTACCGGGCTCCCTCATCCTCCTCCCCTTCCTCTGCCTCTGTTATTTCCGGCATGCTCACCGTCGGCACCGGAGGCGCATAGGATAATACAGGGCTGCTCTCCGCTCCCTTATCCTTCACTCTCCTGTTCCAGCCGTACTTCTCCGCCCCGGGGCAGATGGCGGTGGGCTCAAACCTCACCCAGCCGTAACCTCCCATCAGGGCCTCCGGCCAGGCATGGGCCCTGCTTCCCTCGACGGTAACGGTTCCCTGCCCCGGGGGTGCGTCGAAGAACCGGGAATATCCCTCACAGTAGCGGGCGGGGATCCCGCAGAGCTTCAAAAGCTCCGTCATGGCGGAGGCATAATGCACGCAGTAGCCCTCTTTGGTTTCAAAGAGAAACGTATCCACCGGATCCCCCTTTCCGGAGGCATCCGCCTTTCTGTTATATGGATATTGTCTCAGATAAGCCTCGATGGCCCGGGCCTTATCATAATCATTTTCAAGCCCCGCGGTGATCCGCTCCGCAAGCTCCTTCATCCTCTCCGATGCCTGAAGGGCTTTCAGCTGCCGAAGGGCTTTTTCCTCCTCTCCGATCCCTTTCCGGTATGCTTCATAATCCTCTTCGGTAAGGAAGCCGGAAAGAGGCAGGGAATAAAGCTCCCTGCAATAGCCGTCAAGCTCTTCATAGGATGCGAAGGAAGTCTCCTCCCCTTTATTCTCCCCGCTCACGCTCCTCAGAAGCTCCGTCAGATACGGATTCGCGTAGTCGATATTGAGCCAGCTGATCCGGTAGGAGGTGCCCTTTCCCATGGGCTTTTCAAACCGGAAGCTTCCGGTATCCTCCGTCATGAGCCCCCGGATCCGCTCATCAAGCTCCAGGATCGTATCCGGATGCAGCAGGTCTGCCGTTCTCAGATATTTGTATTCTATATTTTCTGTAACAATCTCGGAAAAGGTCCCGGCCTCCTCCTTCGAGATCCCGTTCCGAAGGAGCGTGTTCAGATATGAGAGAAACCAGCCGTTATAGGGAAGCTCTGAGGTCTCCCTCTCTGTAAAGCCCCCGTCCTTATATTCCCTGTAGCTCACTCCCGTAAGATAAAGCATCCCCTGCCATCTGCCGGTGACGGAAAGCTCCTCCCTTGTTTCTCCGTAGCCCTCTCCTCCCCCGATCCTTCCCAGACCGCTGTAGCCGCTGCCG
>CACZNS010000209.1 GCA_902782575.1 uncultured Lachnospiraceae bacterium | reverse complement strand
TTGCGATCTCAAACTGCGTCTGCGTATGGATCTTATCCTTGGTCAGATCCTCAATGTCTCCCAGATAACCTGAGATGTCGGCTGCCATCTTATCGAAGGAGTGCTCGATATCGGTGATCTCATCCTCAAAAAGGGTGAGGCGCTTCTGTCTTTGATGAGAACCATGCCTGTGCTTTACATAGTCTCTCATTTCCCTTGACAGATTCTGTATGGGTACGATCATCATCCGCCTCATCAGGATCAGCAGGATCGAAAAAATGGAGAGTGCAAAAACGATCCTGATGATATAGAGCATTCTGATATCACTGTTGGCAATGTCGGTGATCCTTCTTACACTGAAATCCACACCGATAAAGAAGAGTATCCCGCCGTCCGCATTCCTGACAGGTATCACATACATGAATACCTTTCCGTACTCATTCTGAATGAGTTCATAGCTGCTGCCCTCGGTATCGACCTTTTTCCCGCTTAAGAAGTCTTTTTCGGCCTGATAAAGCGGCTGGGCAGATTCGGAACCGTAGCCATACTGCTCATTCATCTCCCGGTCGTTTTCGTCATCGCGGGAGGCGACGATAAGACTATGCTTCTTCTCATTCTCATCGATGGTGTAGATATACAGATTCTGAAGCCCGCAGGATTTGCAGATGTCTTTGCAGACATTATGAATACTATCCCGATAGGCCGCATCCTCCGTAAGGGCGTCGTATCCCTTCGTCGTAGAGAGGATGGTCTTTACGGCTGCGGCTGCAGTCTCTGCCAGACTTGCCCCCTGTTTGGCGGCATACTCCATGATGATCCGGTCTATGAGGCCGGAGGTCAGAAAATTCGATGCGACGACCGCCCCAAAGACCAGCAGTACGATCTGCAGCAGTATGGATAATTTTATTTTTTTCTTATTCATTCAAACCGGATCTTCTTATCGATCCCAGTTGCCTTAAAAATGTTCATGATACCGGTGGAAACATTCTTTACCGTGAAAGCTCCGTTCATCTTCTTATAGGCGCTCACTACCTCCCGGACGCCTGAGGAAGAGATATATTCCAGTGCCCCGAAATCGAAAACCAGCTCCGAGACGTCGTCTTCCAGGCTCTCCAGTTCAGCATGAAGCTCCGGCGCGGCCTGAGTGTCGAGCCATCCCTCCAGGGCGATCGTTGCTTCGTTTCCGTTCATTGTTTTTGTGATCTTCATATCATTCCTCCGTTTTCTTCAAAATAGCCAAGCCCGCTGAGTGCGGACACAAAGCGCTCGATATAATCCCAGGTAGTGACCGGCCATGCAAAGCCCAGTCTGTACAGCACCTGCAGGGTATATTCGCACTGCCTGGTAAAGCGTACCGTTTCCCTTCCGCCCGGCACCTGCATGTAGGCCATCATGCTGGTAAGAGTCTCGGCCTTTACGGGGTCGGACTGCGCTTCGCGGAAGGCTTTGATAAAGTCCTCCCGTTCCACATAATCGATCCCGTAGCCCAGATCGTTCAGCTCATGGAAGATGCTTTCCATGGAGATGTTCTGGTTATTGAACACATGGAACAGGGTACAGTCATCCGGCGTCCGGGAAAGCTTTACAACCGCTTCCGCCACGGCATCGATGGGAGAGAACTCCATGGTGGCATCAAGCTGATCGTAAGCCGCGCATTTCAGCATGGCATATGCCTTCAGACGCCCCATGGCGGAGTTGGTGGTGAAATTGATCTGGAATTCACCGTCGGAATACCTGGCGGCCAGGTTTCCGAATCTCATCACCTTTCCCTTCAGACCCTTTTCGGCCACCGCGGAAAGAACAGCCCGTTCTGCCAGGAATTTGGAGCGGACATATTTATTTTCCAGAAGCTGATCGCAGAAAAGCGTCTGCTCCGCGGGGAGGAAGCCATCGCTGATCTTATCCCTGTATGCGGAGGTGACCACACTCATGGTGGAGGTCTGTATCATCCTTGCCCCTGTTTTCAGGCAGAAATCCACAAGATTTACCGCACCGCCCACGTTCACATCCTCGATCTCCGTGCCGCTCGAGAAATGCTTTACGATGGCCGCGCAGTTGATGACGGTGTCGATGCCGCGATCCTCCAGCGTATGGAGGACGCCGGGATCCGTCACGTCTCCCTCGATGATGCTGAGCCTGTCTGCGTAAAGAGACGAAAGCGGCGCCTCAAAGTAGTAGAAATAAAGCTTCGTAAGTCTGTCCTCCGCGGAGTCATCCGCCTTGGATCTGAGCAGGCAGTAGATCTTTCCCACATCCTCCTCATTCTTGATCAGCTCATGAAGCACATGTATGCCAAGATAGCCCGCTGCGCCAGTAAGAAGAACGTTTCCGATCGCAGTGGTTTCACTTCCGCGGAAGCTTTCCAGGGTGTTCCTGTGAAGCAGGGAGTCTATGGCGGAGTAATCGTAATCCAGTATTTCGGGATCACCGTCTCCGGTCCCGGAAGAAGCGTCTCTGCTTTCGCCGGCAAGCTCCGCAAGAGCCCTGGGGGTGGGATTATCAAATACATCCGCAAAGGAGATCTGATAGCCGAGCTTCCCGGCCTCGATGACCACATTGGTCACGAGGAGAGAGGTGCCTCCCAGTTCAAAGAAGCTCTCATCCGCTCCCACATCCTCCACATGGAGGAGCTTGCCGAAGATCTCACTGAAGGCTTTTTCCGCCGGAGTTTCGGCCTTTTCGCTGTTGCCCGAACGGTAAAGCCCGGGGATCGGCAGGTTTTTCAGATCCAGCTTTCCGTTTGGAGTGAAGGGCATTTCTTCGAGCTGCATATAGGCCGTGGGAACCATATAATTTGTGAGGGTCCGGCTCAGCTCATATTTCAGCTCTCCGATGTCCACGGGATGATCCGCCGTAAACCAGGCGCACAGATGCTCGATCCCGTTGATCTTTTCGATCTTGACGGCACTTCTTTCTATGCCCTTTACCGAAGAGAGAACGGCATCCACCTCGTCCAGCTCGATCCGGAGTCCCCTGAGCTTGATCTGGTTGTCCCTTCTGCCGAGGATCTCTACATTTCCGCCCTCTGTCCATCTCGCAAAATCGCCGGACCGGTATACGCGTTCGCCGTTGTAGGAGATGAACCGCTCCTCTGTCATCTCCGGAAGGTTATGATAGCCCAGAGCCACACCGATCCCTCCGATATACAGCTCGCCGACCACTCCCTCCGGAACCTCGTTGCCGTCCAGGTCCACAATGTATTCCCTCACACCCGGAAGAGGGCGGCCCACATTGACGGTATCATAGGACGAGAGCTCCTGAGTATTTGAGGATACCGTAGTCTCTGTAGGTCCGTAGGTGTTGAAGATCAGCCTGTCCTTTTTCTCCTTTAAGGCTTTGAGCAGCTTATCCGGATATTTCTCTCCGCCGTTGATCAGGATGCGGCAGTTGTCCGCCGCCTCCCTGAATTCGCCGGACTCCATCAATGTCATGAGCCTTGAAGGAGTGGAGCCGAAGACATCCGTGCCGGTTTCTTTCATTCTCTTTGCAAGCTTTACGGCATCATTGCATTCATCATCCGCCGCAACGGACAGGGTAAGGCCGAGGAAAAGCGGCGCACCCCACTCTTTGATGGAAAAATCGAAGGAGAAGGTGGTCACTGCCGTGAGCACATGTCCCCGCTCTGCCATGGCATGCATAAGGATATTCTCTTCGGTGTCCGTGACATAATTGACGATGCCTCTGTGTCTCAGCACAACACCCTTCGGCTTTCCTGTGGAGCCTGAGGTATAGATCAGATAGGCGGGATCCTCCTGGGAGATCTCCACAGCCGGCTTGCCGGTGCGCTCCTCCTTCAGCAGCTCTTCGATATCCACCGCCTTATTGTCCTTAAACTTTGAAAGTCTGTCTTCGGTGGTGATGATGATCTTCGCATCCGAATCCTCTATGATCTGCCGGATCCGCTCCACGGGATATCCGGGGTCGCAGGGGATATAGGCGGCTCCCGTTTTCAGCACGCCGTAGAGAGCGAAGAACATCCGGGCGATCCTGGGCAGCAGCAGGATGACACGGTCACCCTTTCCGACCCCCAGAGAGATCAGTGCATTTGCCACCCGGTTTGCGTTTTCATCAAGCTCCCGGTAAGAATAATCCCCGTCGGCAGCGGTGATCGCAAGATGATCCGGCTTTTCCTTGGCGTGCTTTTCGATGCCGGAATGGAAGAGGATATCGGAAGGCAGCTCCCTGCTGACCTTTCTTGCATGATACCCCTCAAGCACCTCCTCTCTTTCCTGATCCAGAAGAGAAACGCTCCTGACCCTGCTGCGGCTGTGGAGGGCAAATTTCCCGGCAACGATCTCCAGTGACTTTGCGAACTCCCCGATGAATTTTTCGGTATAGAGCTCATCATTGTATTCCACCTCGATGCAGCCCTTTCCGTTTCTGTCGGTGATCCTTACGGTTATGGGGAACTTCGCCTGTCCGGACTCGAGACCGCGGATGCCCTCCATGCCGGGTATATCGGGCTTCTGTACCACACCCCTCTGATACTCGTACATGACCCTGGCGGCATAGCCCCACTTTCCGGCGACATCCGCGAAGGGATAGTTTTCATGCTTCAGGGCGGCTTCAAGCCCCGCATCCACTTCCTTTATAAAATCACTGACGCTTCCGTCCGTAAGCCGTGCCGCAAGAGGAAGGGTGTTTACAAACATACCGAAGGTCTCCGCGAAGCGTATATCCGATCTGCCGCTGGATATGGTGGCGATATAGATGTTTTCGGAGGCCGTAAGCCTGGCAAGGGTATAATCCAGAGCCGCAAGGAAGAAGCCGGCCTCGCGCAAATGCATTTTATCGCAGGCCTCCTTTATCTTCCCGTCGTCAAAGCTCTGATATACGAAGGCCTTTTTGCCCGCTTCGGCATTGCCGTTCACATTGCCCGTTATCTCGGTGGGAGACTCATAATCGCTTAAAAGATCTTCAAAATAGGTATCATATTCCGCGGCCATTTCCCCGGCCAGAAGATCCTTCTGCTCCCTGACATAGGTAAAGTAGGAGGCTCCTTCCGTATCCGGATCCGTATCCTCATCCCTCAGGGCATTTCCGAACTCCTTCAGGAAGAGATCCATCGAGAATCCGTCAAATACGAGATGATGGAAGTCCGTAAAGAGCTTTACCGCATCCCCGGTACGCACGATCCCGAACCGGAACAGGGGTCCCCGGTTCAGATGGAAGGCCTGGACAAATGATTCGCCGTAGGCTTCGCATTCTTCAGAGCTCATTTCCAGAACGGGGATCTCCGGGAGAGTTACCTCGTCCCTGACAGCCATGACCTGGTTTTCGCCGATCTCAAAGTGGACGAATACGGAAGGATGGGCTTTCAATACCCTGCCTATGGCGGATTCCAGCTTCTTTGGATCCGTTTCCTTATCCAGCGTGATGACCGAGGGGATGTTGTAGGAGGTACTGTCCGTATTGCGCATGCAGTCAATATAGATACCTGTCTGGGCCGCACTTAAGACCTCACTGCTGCCGGCGGCGCCTTCCGCAGCCCCTGCCCCGTTTTCATCCCTTGCGGTCTTTGCACCGTCAAGCCAGTTCTGAAGGATCATATCCTCGATCTTTGCAATGGTGAGATCCTTCATATCCTTGACAGGGATATTCACATCAAAGCGCTTCATGAGCTTTGTGGAAAGCCGGATCACGCTGATACTGGTAAAGCCCAGATACTGCAGGGGCGTATTCAGGGGAGGCTGCTGCATGTTCAGGGCCTCTCCGATGATCTTTTTCAGTTCTTTTTCCAGAGCATTGTCTGTATGCTTCTCATCAGCCTCCTCCATCCTGACTTCAGGCTCGGGCAGGGCTTTCTTATTGACCTTTCCGTTCTGGTTCAGGGGGATCACATCCAGCTGCATGATGGAAGAGGGCACCATGTACGGCGGCTTACGCTCACGGATGAATTCCGCGATCTCCTCGGGACCGATCTTTTTATCACTTACAAAATAAGCCGCAACTGCCTTTCCGTCCGCTCCGAGATCGCGGGCTACCACGCAGGCATCCCTTATGCCTTCGAATGACCGGATCACGGCCTCCACCTCACTGAGCTCGATACGGAAGCCGTGGATCTTTACCTGTCCGTCACGGCGGCCGACAAACTCGATCTCGCCGTCGACCTTGTAACGCACGATATCACCTGTGCGATAGGCATTGCGGTACTCCCCGTCATCGAAGGGATTGTCGATGAAGACCTCTGCCGTTTTTTCCGGTCTGTTCAGATACCCCGCAGCCACATGCGGTCCCGCGATCAGGAGCTCTCCCAAAGCTCCGGGAGGCAGCAGATGTCCGAAGATGTCCACCACATAGCATTTCAGATTGTCCAGGGGACGTCCTATGGGGATATTGTCTTCCAGCTCCGTGACCTGATAGATCGTAGACAGAATCGTACCTTCCGTAGGGCCGTAGGCATTGTAGAAGGCAAAGCCTCTGGGCGGCTCCATGGAGGCAAGCTTTTCGCCGCCCACAGTCAGTGCCTTCAGATAGGGATTTTCCATCTCCGCGGCAAACTGACGTCCCACCTGGGTGGTCATGATAGATATGGTCACCTTATTCTTTATGAAATAATCATTCATGGAATTGAGATCGAGTCTCATCTGCTCCGGAACGATGCAGACCGCGGCACCGCTTGCAAGAGAAGGATAGAGATCCATCATACAGGCATCAAAGCCGTAGGAGGCGTACTGCCCGGCGCAGTCCGATGAAGTGATGCCGTAGAACTTCCGGGCCCAGTCGATCACACAGACCAGATTGCCGTGAGTCAGCCTTACGCCCTTCGGTACTCCGGTACTTCCCGAGGTATAGAGGAGAATGAAGAGATCATCCGGCTCACACTCGACGGACACCTCTTTTTCGGGAAGCTTATCCGTATCCTCAATGTACAGTCTTTCTCCATCATAATCCGTGATCAGCTTTCCAAGCTCTTTATCCGTGAACAAAAGACCGGCAGCCGCATCCTTCACCATAAAATTCAGCCGCTCGGTGGGATAGGTGGAATCCAGAGGCTGATAGGCGCAGCCTGCTTTGAGGGCACCCAGTGAAGCGGTGACCATCCAGGTGCTTCTCGGGATCAGAATGGAGACCACGTCTCCTCTGCCGAGACCGAGCCCCTTTATGTATGCGGCGATCCGGTCCGACTTCTCGTCCACCTCTTTATAGGTAAGCTTCTCCGTTTCATATATGACGGCGATATTATCCGGATATTTTTCCACAGCCCCGCGGAAGAGAGAGACCACGGTTGCGCTCTTATCATAGGGAACCTCGGTTTCGTTCCATTTTTTCTGGGCCTCGAGCTCCTCGTAGCCCGGAAGGCTCACTTCCCCGACCGTTTCCGCGGTAAGAAGCTTTTTCAGCACATTTTCAAAGCTTCGGAGGAAGATCCGGATCAGCTCCTGTGAATACAGGTCGCTTCGGTATTCCGCCCGGGCATTGTACAGGCCGTCCTGCTTGAACATCTGGATCGCGAGGGTTTCCGCTGTCGCATTATCCATGAGGGGGATACGTTCGATGTCCTCCCCGGCAAATCCACCCACATTCAGCACATCACCCTGATAGGCAAACATAAGGCTGCTGCTGATGCCTGTCTCGGCCGCAAGATCGGAGAAGGGATAGATGTCGTTATTCATGGTACCGATCATCTGCTCCTTCGCGCGCGTAAGATAGTCGCGGACGGTCTCATCCTTTTCAAAACGGGAATATACCGGAAGGGTTTTGACCAGCATGGCGATGGTACGCGCCGTCCGTAAGGATTCCCGGCCGTTGTATATCGTGGTGAACAGAGCCTCGTTCATTCCCGCGAAAAGCCCCGCGCAAAGACCGAAGGCGGCTGTCGCAAAGATATTTTCCGTGATCCCGTATTTCCTGCAGAGCGCATCCACCTCGGAGGCTTCAAGAGCCATGTCCAGGCTGAAGACTCCGAAGGAGGGCGTTTCCTCTTTCCGGTCCGGGATGGGAAGACTGTCCGCTTCGATCCCTCCGAAGGTGTCAAGGTACCACTTTTTGGCCTCCTCATATCCTTCTGCCCGTTTTGCCTGCTCGTCCTCCGCGATCTCGAAGCCGCTGTAGACCTCTGTCTCAAGAATGCCGCCTCCGTAGGCTCTCTCCAGGTCCTTCATCAGCACAAGCATGGAGGTGCCGTCAAATATGATATGATGCAGGTCGGCAAAGAAATATTTGCCCTGATCCGTTTCAAACAGACGGATACGGAAAAGATCATCCGAAAGAAGCCGGAAGGGCTGCATCAGGGTCGGTATGATCTTTTTGAATTCTTCCTCCGAAAGCTTCTCCACGGTCTGGCTGTATCCCGCGGACTCATTCCGGAGCTGGACGGGATCTCCGTTCTCGTCTGCTTTGAGCTTAAGCTTGATAAAGGGATGGGCTGCAACCACCGCCTCGCAGGCTGTACGAAGCTTTTCCATATCGATACCGTCTCCGATCCGAAGGAGGATCGGATTGTTGTAGACCGCTTCGCCGTCCCTGTTCATGGACTCGATATAGATCCCCAGCTGGGAAGAGGAGAGGGGATAGCTGTCCTTTTTCTCCCGGACCCTGGCAGCACCGGTTTTTTCACATTCTTCCGCGATCTTACGGGGTGTTTTCAGGGAATAGATCATCTTGCTGGTAAGGGAAAGCTCCGGGCAGAGGGAAGCAAGCTTCATGACCCGGATGCTGTCGCCGCCCATGGCGAGGAAGTCGTCGTCGATGCCGATCTGCTCCACGCCCAGAGCTTCCTCAAAGCCCCGGCAGAGTATCGCCTGGGTGTCGTTTTCCGGAGCGGCATATTCCGCTTTTTTTGTGTTCAGGTCGGGCTCGGGCAGATTCTTTCTGTCGATCTTTCCGTTGGGATTGATCGGAAACTTATCCATATACAGATAGAATCCCGGGATCATGTAGGGAGCGACCTTCTCGGAGAGCTTCTCACGGATCACGTCCTCGGAGAGCTTCTCACCGGTATAATAAGCGCACAGCACGATCTGATCGCCGTTTCCTTTGACGGCCTTTACCACGCATTTGTCCACACCCTCGATGTTCCTAAATACATTTTCGATCTCTCCCGGCTCCACGCGCTGGCCGTTTATCTTTACCATCCAGTCCTTGCGGTTGATATAGACAAGGTTGCCGTCCGGGAGCTTTTTCAGGATATCGCCTGTATGGAGCCATCCGCCCCGGAAGAGCTTCTCTGTGGCCTCCGGATCCTTGAAGTATCCGATGGTATAAGGACCCTTGGTGCAGTATTCTCCCTCTTCTCCGTCGGGGACCGGATTCATGTCATCGTCCAGAAGTGCCCATACCGATCCTTCGGGAGGGATTCCCACGGGAGTGGTATCGTAAGGCTTATCCACTAAGAACGAGCATACCGTTCCCATGGTCTCGCTCATACCGTAGTTATTGAAAAGCTTGTAGCCGTCCCTGCTGCACTGCCCCGTAAGCCTCTCGCTTCCCGTCATGACAAGCTTCAGAGACTCTGCCCTGTTGTGGAAATTCGATAAAACAGAGGGGCTGATAAATGAGGCAGTGATCTGATTATCGGCATAATAATTCTCAAGCTTCTTTACATCCCGCATCGTTTCTTCATCCAGAAGGTGGATGCAGCCTCCGCAGGTAAGGATCTTATAGACCAGTATGGAAGCCACAAAGTAAAACGGCGCGCCCATGGCCCACCTCTGGGGCGCGGAATAGATTTCTCTTTTTCCCATCTTCTGATTTGCCAGCAGTCCGGCGAAGGTATGGAGGATGCCCTTCGGCATGCCGGTGGATCCCGAGGTATATAAAAGCAGGGCCACATCCTCATCGGAAGAATCATGGAGGGAAGAGGGATCCGCGGTCTCGGTCCTTTGGATATCCTCCAGGGCATTCTCATCCAGGACAAAGGGCGCTTCACAGTTCATGCAGATATATTTTACCCTTTCCTCCGGAAACGACATTCCCATAGGCACAGCCGCATGTCCCGCAAGCCACACTCCGCATACACAGGCCGCATATTCCATGGAGGCTTCAAGCCGCACCGGGATAAAGGATCTCTCACTCAGATGCCGGGCGTTAACGTAGGAGGCCACGCGAAGCATGAGATCACCGAAGGTCCGATAATCGGCGGCCCGTTCTCCCTTATGATCCACCAGTGCCGTCTGACCGGAATATTTTTCCGGAGCTTCAAGAATCAGTGTCAGAAATTCATTCAATTTCCTTTCCCTCCTTTGAATCCATAATCTCAATGATGGTATTGTTCAGGCTGATGACTCTCATATATGTGATCTTTACTGCAAGCTTTGTTATCAGTTCCAGTCCTGTGATATTATACTCCTCATGCTCCGGAACCTCAAATGAGACGGGGTCGAAGGGAAGTCCGTCATCCCTGAGCCTTAAGATGAAGCTCCGGCCGGTTTTGGATAAGCACACATCAATGTATTTCTTATCCGAATCTCTGTAGCCGTACCGTCCGATATTGGAGATCAGCTCCTCCGTCGCGATCCCCATGGCTGTGGCCTTCCCCGGATCCGCGCCCTGCCCGGTACAAAAATCAATGATCTGCTCCGATACCTTAACGGCCCGGTCGTCACTTCCGCTGATGGTGAAGCTGCAGAGCTCATCATTGTTTCGCTCGGGGATAGCCATAAAGCCCTTCTGAGGCACCCTGCCCGCAAGCTGCAGGACCCAACGGATGAGATGCAGGATCAGGAACGCAAGCAGCTCGCTTATTATGATAGCCGCAAACAATCCCCGGAATCCGAAAAGCTTCATTCCGAGCAGCATCAGGGGCACCTTCAGAATGACAAGCTCCATGGCACTGCTCAACGTAGAAAGAAATGTCTGTCCGATGGTCCGGTAGTAATTCTGTGAAATGGCATTCAGTACGAAGAAGATAAAGCTGAGGGAAAAGATCCTTAGGCCCTCTAAAAGCTGAGGCTCGATCTCCGGATTATCATATCCGTACAGAGCGGTTATCCCCTGGGGCACGATCAGGAAGATGACCATGATCACGACACCGATCAGGAGTCCCGTGCGCACCACTCTTGAAAGGACCCGTCTCATCCCATAATAATCCTTCTCCCCGTAAAGCACCCCGGCCACGGAAGCGATCACCGAAGACACCCCGTTTAAGAACATCTGAACGATAAGCTGGGTGTTGTTGCCCACCGCGTAGGCGGAGAAATACGCATTGCCCAGAGCTCTGACCACAGCCGCGTTGATCAGGGATACGCTGATGACCGTGAGGAACAGTGTGGCCAGATTGGGAAATCCGTTTTTGAGGATCCCGCGGATCAGCTCAGAGTCCTTAAACAGCCCTTTGAAAGCGGGAGTGACCATCCGGTTTCTGCTTTTGAAATAGAGAGGAATGAAGATCAGCCCCGCCACCAGGTATCCGAGGATCGTGGATAAGGCCGCCCCCTTAATGCCGAGAGGGGTAAATCTGACCAGGATATAATCAAGGATCAGATTTGTCAGATTCGCAACGATATGCATCCGGGCGGTCATGGCGGGATGATTATCCACGTTCATAAGGTATGCCATCACCAGGGCAAAGGACAGAACGGGCATTCCCAGAGAATAGACTGCCGTTATGTCGAGGATCATTTCCCTGAGCTGTCCGGTGGCTCCCACCAGATCGGCAAAGGAGGGGACAAGCACGGGAGAAAGAAGAGTGAAGATCAGGGGATAAAGGATGCTGAAGAGCATACAGAATCCCATAACGGTCCCCGCCCTGCGAAGCTCCCTCCGGCCCAGCAGCACCGCCAGGCTTACGGCTCCTCCGGAGCCCAGGAGGATGGCAGCGGCCTGAAGGGTATAAATATACGGAGTGGATGCCGACACCGCGCCGTTTCCGAGGCTCCCCAGGAGATGGCCGACGATCATGGCGTCCACCACGTTTCCCAGCTGCAGTGCGATGGTTGTCAGCACTCCCGTGAGCATATATTTATAGATCTTTTTACGGATGATAAAATCGTTACGTTCCATTTGTATTCCCAAACTCCGCTTTTTAGACGAATGAAGATGAACCGCCCTTCAGACGACGCTTATTCTCATACATGTTCCGGTCGGCACGCTCGTATACGGAAGCTACGCTTTCATCCTGATCAAACTCCGACATACCGCAGGCGATGACGATCCCGCCTGTTTCAGAGGCTTCCCGGTTATGCGCTTCCAGGATCCCGATGAGCTCCGCCAGAGAAGCATAGTCCCTGCCGCGGATGACCACGGCAAACTCATCGCCTCCCACCCGGAATACCGGACTGCGCTTGAAAATGTCGCAGATGATGGCGCAGGCATCCCTGAGGTACTGATCCCCGGCCTGATGTCCCATGAGATCGTTTACCTTTTTCAGATCGTTTACATCCAGTACGGCTATCGCAAACTCAGGCTCCGTCTGTTCGTTTATCATCCGGTCCAGCTCATCCTCCACCTTAAGATAGGCATGCTTGTTCCGGATCCCCGTCAGGGCATCGATGTCTGCTTCGCTCTGGGCCTCTGCAAGCCTGTTTGCGTATTCTATCTCCTGCTTTACATATTCATCGATGTCATTGATCCCGACGATCAGCCGCAGACCCTCCTTTTCCTCAACCAGTACAGCCTTCAGCCGCACATAGGTGGGCTTTCCTTTTATCACCAGACGGTAGCTTATGATGAACCTGCCGGTTTTTTCGATCTCGGACAGAACCCCTTCTTTGGTAAAGAGAGAGAGAAATTCGGGAAGATCCTCTTCATACACCACCCGCTTTCCCAGCCTGCGGGAGGTCCCGAAGAAATCCTCGCCGGCCTTCGGGATCGTCAGGAGATCGTACCCCTCCGATGCACTGTATTCACGGTAGACTCCCGTTTCCGGGACGACCACGTATACACAGAGATAATCCCCGGCCAGAGCGTTCAGCCGGCCGTATGCGATATGCTCCTCCTTGATCCTCTCTGCAGCCCGGCGCTGCCTGAACTGCTCGTCCACGTCGGAGACCCCTATGATGATGAATCTGTTATCATCCTCTACCCGGGATACCTTCATACTGACGTAGCCGAATTTCTCATCCTCCTTCTCGTGATGGAGACGGTAGGTGATGATCAGGGACTTGTTATGCTCCAGAGTCTTTATGAGGTTTTTCTTTTCAAGAGCTTTCAGTACAGTATCCCTGTCATTCGGATGGATCCACTTTTTGATATCCGCACTGCATTGAGTAAAGAAATCCGCCCCCCGTCTTTCCTCGTTGAGCATGCTGCCGTCGTCATCCGTAAGATATTCCACATACTCCTCGGTCTCGAGGTTTACATAAAACAAATCCTCGTAGCTTCTGGCCAGGGTCTTGGCGATCCGGGTATAGACCATGCTGTTGCCGCGGGCCTTTTCGTAGGCCTCCCGGGTCATGTCGTTTTCGCGTCTGACCCGTACCAGATCCGTTACGTCCTGGCTCATGCCGAGGGTACAGAGCCGCCCCATACTGTC
>CACZNS010000208.1 GCA_902782575.1 uncultured Lachnospiraceae bacterium | reverse complement strand
TATCATTACATAATACTTTTCTCATATACATCTAAAATTTCCACATAAAATGCGGCTTTTATCGGCTATACAGATTCCCACCAGGATGAGGATGAGCTCTACCGTGCCGATCCCGCGGTTATCCTCTTCTCCGTCTGATGAAAACGGAAACATCAGCCTCATCAGGTTTTTCCAATAGATCAGATTCATTTTCTTTCTCCTTTCTTTTTGTATTTATAGTTTACGGCTCCGGCATCGGGTACCGGATCCGCTTGCTATTTCATCCGAAGGACAGAAACGCGGGTACGATCACCACGATCATCACCACCAGCAGCATCATGGCCATCGGCATCAGCAGCCTGGTCCCCGCTTCCTCTCCCATTTTCCTTGCGATGGCTTTTCTGTCCTCAAAGGCTTCCTTTGCCTCCGCTTCCAGCTCGGAAAGCAGCGCCTGATTACCCTTTCTTATATCCTGCGCCAGCAGAGCTCCCAGCTTAATGAAGCGCTTCTCCGCACATCGCTTGCCGAATTCCAGATAGGCCTCATACTCCGACACACCGCTTTTCATGCGGTTTACCGTGATCAGCATTTCTTCGTAGGCAAATTCCATACGTCCTGCGGTATTCTTCCTGCGGTCATAAACGGTTTTTTCAAATGCGGCCCGCACCGTCATCCCTGCCCCGAGCAGGAGTGTCAGCTTGCTGACGATCTCGGGATAGGTGAGCATCATCTCCCGCTCCCGTTTCTGAACCTCCTTGTCCAGATCCTTATCCTTCCCGATGTAGATCACTGCCGCGGCAAGGATCGCCATGAGAAGCACATACAGCCAGTTCTTCGGCATGCTGATCCGGTAGCTGATGGCTTTTCCGGCTGCGGTATCCGGCAGCAGCTGCCGGTTATACGAAACTGTTTTCTCGTCGTATTCCGCGATCCGCTCTTCCAGCAGCTGTGCAAACTCCTCTTCCTCAGTCCTTGCCTTCGGAAAAATGTGAACATAGAATTCATAGTCCGCTCGTTCCTTCCCGTAGGTGAGGATCGCGGTAAGCTTCACCGGTACGCCCTCCTCGTCCCTGTAGTCGTCCCGGATCCGGCCGTCCCCGTCGATCGCCGTGTAATTATCGATCATCCATTCTATCCCGACAGGGTAACCCTCCATGACCGTCATCAGATTCAGGTCCCTGTCCACATGGTCGGGCGTTTTATTCTCTCCCAGGATATGCCGGCTTAAGCTCTCTCCGATCTCATCGAAGATCTCACGGATCTCCTCTTCCGTGTACCGGCGCTCCGATACGGTAAGGATGTGCTTTTTTTCATAAAGCTCATCGTCCGTATAAAGATCCACCTCCACCTCTCTGTTTCCCTCTCCGTAGCCGTTTCTCTCCAGTACATTTCCGGAGATAAACGCTGCCTTATCGAGGTCTGAGATCCAGAGGATCACCGCCAGGACCGCGCCTGCAGTCAGGATCATCAGCGCGGTTGCTGTTTTTTCCGTAAAATACTCATCTGTCAGCTCCTTCCCGCTGCGTCCGGGCTCGAGAAGCATCTTTTTTTCGCGGATCGCGTCCAGATCCGAGGGCGGCTTCCACTGCAGAAGCTTACGGGCCGCAAAATAAAACGGTTTTTTGATATTCATGCTGAAGTCCCCGATCAGATTTTGATCTTTACGATCTTTTCCGAAAGATAAAAGCCGGCCAGATAGATGAGAAGACATGCTGTCATGATGGCGATCCCCTTCACATTGTGGTAGAGCACATCCAGGAATCCCGGAGATACGATGGTCAGATATGCGATGATCCCGAAGGGTACGATATCCATGATCCGCTGCTCATATCTCTTGGAGCTGATCATCGTGTCGATCTCCCGTTTCACGTCGATCTTGTCACCGATATTTCCCGCGGCCCGTTTGATGATCTTGTTCATATCACCGCCGCTTCTCTTTGCCGTGGAAAACACATCCGCAAAATCCCTGATATCCTCCACCCTGCTGCGGGCGGCAAAGTCCGACAGGATCATTTCGATCGCTTCATTGTTTTTCAGACGCTCCGCGATCCTCCGGTATTCCTTTACGATGAGCATCTCTTCCCCGTACATCTGCTTCATATCCCCGTAGGCTTCTATAAAGGCGTTTTCCACCGAATAGCCTGCGTTGAGCGCCGTGCTGACGGCCAGGATGCTTTCCCTGAACTGCCCGGAAAGCTCCCTCCTCCTCTTCTCCGCAAAATCCTCCTTCCGCATCTTCCGGTACTGTATATATGCAGGAAGTATCAGAAAAAAGGGTATGATGCTCCGGTAAAAGATAAATGAGATCAGTGCGTCGATCGCGAGGAACTCCGCCAGGATCGTTATCTGCTCCTTATAATCCGCTTTTCCGGAGCTTTTCCGTGTGTGTGAGTTCATTCTTTTTTTCAAGGGTACCCTCCACCTTTGGCCTGCCCTTTTGCCCGGTTTCGATAAACCGGAAAAGAGGCTTTAATACGATCTCTCCGTTTTTGTAATCTATGACCTCTGTGATCTCCAGGACCTTCCTGGTCTTATCCCGAAGCCGGCCCAGATGGATGATAATATCCACCGCAGAGGCGATCTGCCTCCGGATCGCATCCAGCGGGAGATCCATGCCGGCCATTAAAACCATTGTTTCAAGCCTGGAGAGCATATCGGCCGCGGAATTCGCGTGGCCGGTCGATATCGACCCGTCATGACCGGTGTTGGCCGCACTTAAGAAATCCAGTGCCGCCCCGTCCCGGATCTCTCCCACGATGATCCTGTCCGGCCTCATTCTCAGTGAGGATTTGATCAGATCCCTTATGGTGATCTCCGATGCCCCTTCCACATTCGCATTCCGGGTCTCAAGGCGTACCAGGTTGCTGATCCCCTTGATCTGGAGCTCGGCAGAGTCTTCGATCGTAATGATCCGTTCATCGGACGGGATAAAAGCAGACAGTGCGTTCAGAAAAGTGGTCTTTCCGGAGCCGGTGCCTCCGGAGACAAAGATATTGTAGCCGGCGATCACGAGTCTTTTCAGAAATTCCGCGGCTTCTTCGGTGATCGAATGAAAATTGATCAGATCCGTCATCCGGATCGGATCGTCAGGAAACCGCCGGATCGTCAGGATCGGTCCGTTCAGCGCGATCGGATTCATCACAACATTTACGCGGGAGCCGTTTTCCAGCCTTGCATCCACGATCGGCGAGGCCTCGTTCACCACCCGGTTGCTCTTTGCCACGATCTGCTGGATCACGTCCGAAAGCTTTTCGACTGTTTCAAAGCTCCTGTTCCACTGAAACAGCTTCCCCTCCTTCTCGACAAATACCGCATCCGTCCCGTTTACCATGATCTCCGTCACCGAGTTGTCCGAGATCAGCTCTTCCAGGATCCCCAGTCTGCGGACCTCGTAAAACAGCTGTTTCTGAAGCTCTTCTCTTTCTTTCAGCGGCAAAAAGTCTTCCCGCTTCAGCCGGGTGATCGTGGATGCTATGATATCCCGGATCTCGTCATCGTCCACGTCCCTTGAAAGGTCGATCTTTGAAATGATCTCGCTTTTCAGGATCTGAAACCGTTCCGCTTCCGTCTTCATGATCTGAGTACCCTTTCCCGGATAAAGGATCCGAGGCTTCCGCTGCGGAGATTGCCAGCCACCGAAACAATGTCTTCGAAATAGGGAAACTGCAGACGTTCCGTCTTTTCCATGATCTCCGTGTTTCCGCTGATCCGGAAAAGAGCATCCAGCTGGGCAAGCTTTGCTTTGGACTGGCTGTCCTGCCTGACCGGCATATAGATCCTTTCACTTTTTTTCAGGATCGCCGTCATACCGTGGAGGCTCAGGCCCGGATCCAGTATGATATAGTCGTAGCCTGTCTGCCCGGCTGCCTCAAGCAGGGAAAGCCATTCCTCTTCTCCCGCCGCAAGCAGATCCTCCGGTGACATGGCCGGCGGCACATAATCAAGACCCTGGGAGGTAAGTACCATGCTTTGTAGCTTATAGCGGAACCGGCTGTTGTTTCCCTTCAGATAAAAGAGCAGATCCGACAGGTCGGCATCATACTTCTGCATAAAGATCTGATGAAATCCCGCATAGGGCTCCAGATTCAGATACAGCGTCCTTCCTCTGTCGCTTAAGATCTGTCCCATCGCTACCGCAAATGTCGTTTTTAAGACGCGGGAGACGGGAGAAAAAACGGTGAAAACCCTTCCCTGCGCTACCGTCAGCGAACCTCCCGTTTCCTCCGTACTTTCGGCCTTTGTTTTCAAAACCTCCCGGATGATCCCGTCTACCGGGCGATACCGGTCGATCCTGCAGATCCCGCCCTCCGCTTCCTCTCCCGAACCGTCGGAGAGTAAAAAGACATTGCCTGCGTCCATCCGCCTGATCGACTCCTCATACAGCGCTTCATCCAGCAGCAGCACGGAAATCCGGTTCTCCAGCCCGAACTCCAGCAGCTTTTTTATTTCACTGAATGCATGGCATTCAAACAATCCGTTGTATTTTCCGGAAAAATAGTTGACGAATTTCTCCAGATAGTCCCTGTCGGCATCTGCGATCGCCAGGATCTCTGCTTCCATGATCCTCTCCTTTTTGTTTGCCCGGTTATAATCGGGTAATATTGATGTGTTAAATGATCTCTTACGGATCAGACCTTTCCGTCTGAAAGACCGGTTTGCTTCATAAACAGCTTTGCGGGTAATGACAGATACTGCTTTGAAATGATTAAGATCTGCTTTCGATGCTGTCATTATATGCAGGATCGAAGTGCATGTAAACGGGTTTTTCGCAGTTAAGCAGGCTTTGTGCAGAATGCACGGACGCGAGTGCCGGATCATTGTCGGATTTAAATGAAAAACCGGGCAGGAAAGCACTCCCTGCCCGATCCGGCGATTATCTTAAAAGGCCGCGTTTTTCAGCGTAGCCTCATGGTATTTGTATTGGTTTTTCCTCTTGCATTATAAGTCAGGCCGTCATAGACTTCATCCGCTCCGCTCATCATCGGTCCGGAGCTGTCTTCCTCCTGGATTTTGGCGAATGCGCTCTGCAGCTTCCGAAGGATCTTTTCCGGCTCGTCCAGATGGCTCATGTCCAGCGAATAGTCTGCCTGCCGGAAGCATTCCAGCACATAGTCATAAAGACGCATCAGATTCAGGGCGATATCGTAATCGCAGTTTAATACGCTGCGAAGCTGCTCCACACATTTCGCAGCGTGCTTCAGCTCCAGCCTGCAGGCCTCTTTATCGTTTTTTTCCGCTTCACCCCGCGCATCCTGCAGATAGCCGAGAGCGATCTCATAGGTGATCACGATGATACCGGTACGGCTTGCCTGCGAGATCCGGCGGGTATATTCCTGCTTCAGCTCTGGTTTCATAGGGCCTCCTTTACGTCAGCGAGTGCTTCTCTCACTTTATTTCTACTGTAATAATTGAAGCGCTTGCTGGGGAAATTCGTTTGCCTGGGCAAGCATGGACATGCCGGCCTGAGTCAGAACCTGCAGGTTCGTAAATTCCGTCATCTCCTCCGCCATGTCCGTGTCGCGGATCCTGGAGTAAGAGGAGGTCAGTGCTTCGTGAGAGGCATCGATGTAGGTCACCGTATTCTCCAGACGGTTCTGATAGGCACCGAGCTTGGAACGGACCGAATTGACGTAATCCAGCGCGAAGCTGATCTTGTCGATGGACTGTCTGGCATCCTTCTGTGTCGTCATGTCCAGATCCTTCAGATGCAGTCTCTCAAGATTCATTTCCGGGATCGAGAGCTTCAGGACATCGCCCTCCTCTGTGCCGACCTGCAGACGCATCGCTCCCTCGCCGGTGAGATCTACGGTGATCTCTCCACTATCGTCCTTTAATTTCTTTCTGTCCCGGATCTCCAGAGTCACTTCGTTTCCGTTCTTGGAGGTAAAGGTCACATAATCCGTGCCTTTTTCCTCATTATTCGGATCCTCCGGGTCTCTTACCGTATAGGTGGAGGCATGGTAATCCTGAGGGCCGGTCAGGCTGCCCAACAGCTCCTCTGCCTTCTTGATCCCCTTTGCCTCATCGGCCGCATCAGCTCCTTCATCTACGGTATATCGATATTCCAGCTGGAACTGGATCGTCAATTCATGCTCTTTCCCATCCTGATCTACTCCCTTTATCTTCTTGGAACCGTCCGGAGAGGTTTTGATATCATCCGCGGTAAAGGTCTCCGTGGATTCCCATCTGACCTCCACGCCGTCTTCCCGGACGGAGGAAAGCGCTATGCTGTAATTACCGGAAGTATCCGCTTCGAGCTTTGATAATCTCGGTTCGATCGAACCGAATATCTCTTCCGTATCTCCGACCACACTGTATTTTTCCATATTGGGAACCATCGTATAATCCAGCTTCATCTTGTATACGCCGGCCGTAGTGGTATCGGAATATTCATGAACCTTCACATCTGTCCTGTTTTCGCAATAGCCTTTATTCTGAAACCCGCCGTCTAAAAGCGGCATCCCGTTAAACTCGGAGGTCGCGCTGATCCGGTCGATCTCATTCTTTAATTCATCCACTTCCTTCTGGATCATCGAGCGGTCGCTCTCGGAAAGCGTTCCGTTTGCGGACTTGATCGCCAGCTCGTTCAGCCTCTGGATCATATCTCCGATCTCCGTGATGGCGGATTCAGCCGTTTCCACGACGGAGGTGCCGGTTGTGGCATTCGTCTTGACCTTGTCCATGCCCTCAAGCTGCATCTTCATCCTCTTTGCGATGGCAAAGTTAGCCGGATCGTCGCCTGCTTTATTCAGTTTATAGCCGCTGGAAAGCCTGGCTGTGGAAAGGTTGAGCCTTTTTTCATTGTGGGTGTATGCGTTATTTGTCAGATATGCCATGATATTACTGTTGATCTTCATAGATAAAACCTCCTATAAATGCCTTTGCCGTCTGATACAGCACAGCCGTGTTGATATGTTCGCCATCCGTGGCATTCATAGGACGAGCTTCGATGGATCCCGTCTCCCGGATCACTTCCAATGTGACCTCTCTCTGATTCAGCGAAACCGCCTGCCGGATCTCCTCTGCCTTCTCCCGGAGATAGTCTGCTCCTTCTTTCCTGCTACAGACCACCATACCCTGCGTACGGTTTTCTTCCAGGAAAAACGAGGCGGAGATCCTGCCCAGCACTGCATCCTCAAATAATATATCGACCGTTCCGGCATTTTCGCCATGCTTTATTTGAAGATTTATCGACGTTATTTCCCCGTTCAGCAGCACCGGCACCTGATAATTTTCCGCGTCGGCCAGCGAACGCTGTACCGAGAGCACCTTATGCTGCAGCTGCATGGCTCTGATGTCTATGCGCTCATCCTTATGATCGAACGCCGCGATCAGCTCGGCGTTTACCATTTCATCGTAAGCAGCCGAAAATTCCTCCGGGTCGTCCATACTGTCCACCGCTCTTTTTGAGGCATCCGTGATCCTTTTCTTTCCGGTGTCGTCGGCACCGTCATAAAACCTCCGGAAAAATCCGCTGTGAGCGGCAAAGAGCTCAGCCGCCGCATTGACGTTATTCGCGGAGGTCTCCATGCCGGCCGATTCCAGCATCCGGTATAGCTCCGCCTCTGCCTTTGCGGCATCCGCAAACTGCTTTGCCTCCTTTTCATAGTACTCCCTTGAAAAGGCTGTGGCAATCTCCGTGTCGATCTTTCGGATGGATGCGTCGTCCACAGCATCGATCCCGCCGAAATGCTCGTCGATCATCACGTCCAGCCTGCCCCTGCGGCTGCTCCTAACGGCACTGAGCAGATTTTTCATCGAAAGCTCGGCATTCTGATTTACGAGAGCGCTGACTGCGGCACCGTCGCTTTTTACGATCTTATCCACCAGCCGGTAGATCCCGATATAGGAGGCTGCCTCCTCGTCTGTCACCTCTCCCGCATGCTGCAGCCTTACCAGATACTGTGCGAACTGTTCGCTTTCTTTTTCTTCTTTTTGCTCATATTCCGCAAGCTTTTCATCCAGTTCCCCGATGCTTACCGTGAGAGGATTCACGTTATCACGGATCAGCTTCAGTACATTGGGGGGAGTGAGGCCGTCCAGGACCCGGTTCACCTGCCTGTCCGCCTCCTGCACCCGCTCTATATTCTCCGGGGTGATCTCCATCGACTGATAGCCTAGCATCCTGACTGCCCGGCGGTTTTCCTCATCTGGCTCAAGGCGAAGATCCTCCAGGATATCGTCCACATTCTGAAAGGCCTTTCGGATACTGTCGCCCAGATCCTTCCTGACCTCCGTGCCGACTGCTTCGTAGGTCTGCTGAGCGGACTCGTATTTTAAGCGGAGCGCCGCGCCTTCGCTGCGGAGGGCGGAAAGCGTCACCGTACCGCCGTCTGTTTCTGCCAGGAAATCCGCGCTTCTGCTCTGCACAAACGCGATCTCCGTTATAATCTCTGCCGGAGCCTCCCTGACCTCGGATACCGCTGCGGCTGTCTCATCCATCAGGTCCCAGAGCCGTTTTTCATCCTGCTTTAAGGCTTCCACCTCATCCTCCAGCGCAGAAGTGTCCACGCTGTAGTCCGACTTCATAAGCTTCCGGTTTGCTTCCGTCGTCATGACAAGGGCCGTTTCCTTAAGCTGCCGTTCCGCCCGGATCCGGCCGTAATCGCGGATCAGATATGCATCTGTCGGGCGCTTCCCCAAAGCGATGGCATTTGAGATCTCCCTGAAATCGGCTTTCGGCTCTGCTGCTTTCAGATCGTTAAGGCTGTTCAGCGTATCCGGTGTCAGCGGGATGCCGTTTTCGATAAGCCACCCGGCGTCTTTTCCGGTCTCCTCCGAAACCTCAAGCCCCGCTTCCCGGATCACCTCTTCGATCTGATGCTGCAGCTCTTTGTTTCCGGAAAAGTCCGCTGCTCCTGCCGCTTCTGCCAGATATCCGCTGCCGTCTGCACTGAAATATCCCGCCTGTCCGCCGGGAGATATCCCTCCCGCGGAGAACTGCGCCTCATATACGTTTGAGATCGTGGGCTCCATGCTGTTTTCGATCATATATTTCCGCGCCGCATCCGAGACCGGCTTCAGCTCGGCTGCGATCCGGTATGCATCCCTTACCCCGCGGATATTCTCCTGTGTGGCAGGAAGATCCACTGCCTTCAGGCCATCCGCGATCTGTGCGCCGGCAGGAACCAGGCCCTCCTCTCCGATCCCCTGAAGCGTCCGGAGGATTTCCGGCTCCGGGGCAGAGGTGATCTCTGCCGTCTGTGTCTTTCGGCCCGTGATCTCTTCCGCCCGCACCTTTGAACCGGTGATCTCTGCCGCTTTATCCGAGGATACGGTGTCCGTGTAGCCTGCCACATTGACTCCGGCCTCCGCAAGCTTCACCTTCATGCGGTCCAGGGAATTGACCGCATCCTCCGGCTGCATCTCTCCCGGCTGATAACCGTTTTCGACCATTTCCCGAAAATCGTTTCCGGACATCGTATTGGCCATGACAGCCATATAATTGCGGTTCAGCATCTCATTCTGCGTGGTCACGTCGTTCAGGCTGTCCAGCACGGAGCGGTTTTTCTTCCCATAAGCCCTCATACCGTTCACGGCACTGCTTCCAAACTCCGCCACGACGCCCGCTGCCCTGATCTGCGAAGGTTTTGCGGTCACGGACTTCGCCGAAGCTCCGGGACCTGCAACTCCGATCCCCGCTTCGGTTTTCGTGTAATCTGTCTGGGTAAAATCAATCTTCATGGATATATGCCCTTTCATGCGGAAATAAGAGCATCCGTGCTTACATTCCGCGGCTTCCGTGCCGCGGGTTCCATAAATTATATCGGTCCGGCCGCCGTTTTTCTGAACTCCCGCTCTTCTCCGGAAAAATACCCGAAATGCAAGATACAGATACCCGCAGACGGGTATCTGTATCCGAAACCATTACCGGTTCTTTTTTTATTTCAGGGAATCAATGGCCGCTCTTTCAATGGCAAGACCCTTTGTGTAACGCTCCAGAAACTCATCGAAGCCCTCTACATCCGCCTTGACGGGATCCATTGTAGATCCCTTTGCACCCTTAAATACTTTCGTATCCAGATAGTCCTCCAGGGTTTCCCCGTCTGCCTTTCGCAGCATGTAATCCGCGAGGATCGCCTCGCCCCAGGGGCCGCCCTCTCCTGCCGTTTCCATGACCGCTACCGGTACATCGAGCGCTGCCGCCATGATCTGCTGGCTGCTGCCCTTGGAATTAAACCAGCCGCCGTGTCCCGTGATCCGGTCGACCTGTACGTTTTCCTTACGGGTCAGGATATTCATGCCGGTCTTTAATGCGCCGAGTGCCGTAAAGAGCGTGACGCGCATGAAATTCGGCAGATTGAATTTACTGTCGGGTGTGCGGACCACGAGAGGCCTGCCCTCCTCCATATGGGTAATGTGCTCGCCGGACAGATAGTTATAGGCCAACAGTCCGCCGCAGTCCGGATCGCCCGTGAGAGCCGACGCAAAGAGTTTCTCATACAGCGCCGACGTATCGATCGATCCTCCGCCGAGGGCGATCACTTCCTTAAACAGATCTACCCAGGCGTTCAGATCGGAGGTGCAGTTGTTGCAGTGAGCCATGGCCACCGGCTTGCCGCTGGGCGTAGTGACCATATCCAGCTCATCATAGACCTTGCTTAAGTTCTTCTCCAGAACCACCATCGCAAAGCAGGAGGTACCTGCGGAAACGTTTCCGGTATGAGCCGCCACACTGTTTGTGGCCGTCATTCCGGTGCCTGCGTCTCCCTCCGCCGGGCAGAGCGGGATGCCTGCCTTCAGGCTGCCGGTCGGATCCAGAAGCTTCGCCCCTTCTTCCGTCAGCGTTCCTGCGCTCTCTCCCGCCACCAGAACCTTCGGCAGGATGTCCCTGAGCTTCCAGGAAAAGCCCCTGGATGCCACATCATCGTCGAATTTCTTAAGCATTCCCTCATCGTAGTCCAGCGTATCCGGATCGATGGGAAACATACCGGATGCTTCGCCGACGCCTACCGCCTTCACTCCTGTCATCTTCCAGTGCACATAGCCTGCCAGCGTGGAAAGATACTCGATGTCCTTTACATGCTCTTCACCGTTTAAGATCGACTGATAGAGGTGAGCCACGCTCCACCGCTGCGGGATATGGAAATCAAACAGCTTTGTGAGCTTTTCGGAGGCCTCCTCGGTGATCGTGTTCCGCCAGGTCCGAAACGGCACCATCAGCTTTCCATCCTTGTCAAAGACCATATAGCCGTGCATCATGGCGGAAAATCCGATAGCCCCGACCGTTGTGAGCGTCACATCATACTGCTTCTTCACGTCCTTTGCCAGATCCGCATAGCAGTCCTGCAGGCCATTCCAGATATCGTCCAGACTGTAGGTCCAGACTCCGTTCTCCAGACGGTTTTCCCAGGAGTGGCTGCCCTGTGCGACAGGCTTGAAGTCCTGCCCGATCAGAACGGCCTTGATCCGTGTGGAGCCCAGCTCGATGCCGAGCGCCGTCTTCCCCTCAATGATTTCTTCTTTGATACCCATAAAACCTTCCTCCTTCTTAAATATTGATCAAATTATTTTTTTCTTATGTTCCGCGAAAAATTTATCCAGCGAAGCAAGGATATCCGCCGGCGCCATAGTCTTTAAGAGATACCCTTCCGGCTTCAGGGCGAGCACGCTGGTCACGCTTTCCCTGTCTCCCTTTGCCGTCAGAAACATGACCGGGATCGAGCTTGTAGCGCTTTCCGAGCGGATCATCTCCAGGGCCTGCGGGCCCGAGCAGACCGGCATTTCATAATCGAGAAGGATCAGATCCGGCCTGTTTTTGGCCAGATAGGTGATGGCATTCATACCGGAATTTACCATCGTCACCTGATATCTGGCGGAAAGCCACCCCTTGATCGTTCGCAGCATGACCGGATCATCATCCACCACAAGGATGTGCTTCTTCTCCTGCTCGCTCTCGATGATCTCCATCGCCTTGTTCATCCGCTCGACCAGGTCCTTCACGTTCAGCGGGCGGTTCAGCACTCCGGTGATCGCCTGCTCCGGTATGGACTGCTTCACTGTACGGATCTCCTCCTCAGAGCCCACCAGAAAGAGCTTTTTTTCCTCCTCCAGGATCAGATCCTTAAGATATACCAGCACCTCGGAGATCTCCTCCACATAGGCGCCGAGGTAGATCAGGATCAATGCCGGTCTGTTTCCCATCCTGCTGATCTCATTCAATACAGGCTTCTGAAAGATCACCTCAAAATCCGCATTTTTCAGATTGTTTGTGATCGCATCGACCATGAAGCTCTGAGCATCGCTGATCAGCAATATCCGTTTATCCATTCTGTTCCTCCAACAGTTCCAGTATACCGTCCCGATCGACATTCGTCACCATCGTCTTCAGTTTTCCGAGCTTTTCCCTGTATGCTTCGGGCACCGTATGCTTCTCTATGTGAGTCATTGCCGCATCCACGTCGTCGAAGTCAAAGGCTTCTGCAAATTCGCGGATCCCGGCAAGGATCTCCAGCAGCTGGGCCTCCGAAAGCTCCGGCTTTTCTTCTTCGGTAACTTGCGGTGCTGTGATCGGAGCCAGCTTTTCCCGGAATCCTCTGTACATGGAAAGCAGCTCCGGCGTCTTCTCTCTGATCTCTTCGATCGCGGCTTCCCTTCCCTCTTCTCCCTGAGCCCTGTTTCCGGCCTCCTCCATGGCGGCTGCCATCGCGGAGAGCTCCATGGCCCCGATCAGTCTGGAGGAGCTCTTCAATGCATGCACCTGGATCGTGTAGTTCTTGTAATCTCCGTCTGCGCCGTAGTCTTCGATCAGCTTTGCCTTATCCCCGATCGCTGCCGCATAACCTTTGATGATCTCCAGAAGCAGATCGCCGCCGCCGGAGTTCTTCAGCGCTTCCTCCGGGTCGATCCCTTCCGTATGTTCAAGAGCCTTCCTCAGCGTTTCCTCCGTCTCGCCGGCGGACAGCTCTTCGGGATCTGCTTCCCCGGATCCTTCTTCCGGCTCCCGTATCTCGATCTTATTCTCCGGCAGATACTTTATCAGGGAGTTTTTCAGGGAGAGATAATCCACTGGCTTTGTCATATAATCCGTAAAGCCGGCTGAAAGATAGGTCTCCCTGGCACCGCTGACCGCGTTTGCCGTCAATACGATCCAGGGAATGTCTTCATTCAGATTGCCCGGTAATCCCCGCATGGCTTTCAGCGTAGCGATCCCGTCCATCTCCGGCATCATATGGTCGATATAAACTATATCGTAGCGGTTTCTGCAGATCAGATCCAAGGTTTCCTTTCCGCCCGAAGCCGTATCGATCCGGATCTTTGTCCGCCTCAGAAGCCTCTGTACCACCAGCAGATTGAATTCCGTATCATCCGTCACTAGGATCCTTGCTTCCGGCGCAAAGAAGTTGTCGTTTTTATGCTTATCCGCCTCATGGGGCAGGTATTTTTTGAAGGCCTCCGCCAGATTGCCCAGCTCCTCCCACTTTGCGACCTTCTGGACTACCCGGAAGTGGAAGTCCGAGCCCTCGCCGTATACACTGTCCACCTCCAGAGAGGAATCCATCCTGGAGAGCAGCTGCTTCGTGATGCTCATGCCGAGGCCCGTTCCCTTGACCGCTCTGTTTTTCGCTTCGTTTACCTCATCCAGGCGCTCAAAGGGAGAGAAAAGCCTGTCCATATCCTCTGCTTTGATTCCGATGCCCGTGTCCTTAACATGGACGATCAGATAGATACTTTCTTCATCGATCTTCTCAAAATCAATGTTAAACGTTACTCCGCCCTTTTCGGTGTATTTTACGGCATTGGTCAGGATGTTCAGGATGATCTGCTTTAAGCGGATCTCGTCACCGATCAGGATATGGGGCATCCTGCTGTCCGCGTTTACGTCAAAATAAAGGCCTTTATCCTGCGCCAGAGACGAGGCCATGCTGACCAGGTCGTTGATCGTGGAGGAGATCTCGTATTCCACCGGGATGATATCCATTTTTCCCGCTTCGATCTTTGAAAAATCCAGGATATCGTTGATCAGCCCCAGAAGCGTCTTCCCGGCCGACTGGATATCCTCTGCGTAACGCTCGATCTCCGGATCCTTATTTTCCATCAGGATCATTTCGTCAAAGCCCAGCACGGCGTTGATCGGCGTGCGGATCTCGTGGGACATGCTGGAAAGAAAGGCTGTCTTGGCATCGCTTGCCGCCTGAGCGACCTTCAGATTGTTTTCCAGCTCCTCCTCCTCCCGCAGACGGTTCAGATAGCTGTCGATATTTCGGACGGTAGTGACAAGTGCATGATAGAGATCCTCGATCTCATCCTTTGTTTTGATGTTAAGCCTCTCGATCGTCCGCTTTCCCTCATAGCGCTTCTCCTCATCGCTGTAGGCTACAAAATTTCCCATTGCCCGGGACATCTTCACGATCGGAAGAGCGATCCTGCTCTGGGCAAAGCTGTTGGCGATCATCGTGATGGGTACGCAGAAGGTGGCAAGGAGCATGATCAGACGTATATCAAAGGCCAGGGCTGTTTTCCTGTCCAGATTATCATTGTCAAAGGCGCGTCTGATATCCTTGATATCATTAAACAGCGGGGCATTGGCACTGACCTGGTCCAGTCTTTCCAGCAGATTCTGCTTTACCTCTTCCGGTACGCTGCTCTCCTCGATGATCTTTTGCACTTCCTCTGCCTTTTCCTGCCCCTCCCTCATTGCTTCACGGATCATCTCTTCATAGCGCTGCTCGTCTGCGGGCTTTCCGGGAGGCACCTCCTGCCCGGCCCGGTTTTCTCTCGCGGGAACCATGTCAAAGTTGATGGAGCCGATCAGCAGATTTGCGAAATATGCTGCAAATATCGTAAGGATCACCGCTTCTGTGATGGTGAGGATCGCGATCTTTCTGGAAAGCTTCGCCTGAAATCTGAGCCGGTTCCGGAAAAATTTTGCAGCTGTCTGATCCTCTGTATAAAATATCCCGTTCGGGAAAATAACCTTATATCGGTCCGGCAGGAACCGGTAGATCAGGTAGGTGCTGAGGGCAAAAAACATACATTCGCCCAGCTCCTGCTTAAAGCCCCTCCACAGGGCATCCGACATACCGCTGTCAAAGGCCGTTCCCACTGTAAGCCGGATGATAAAAACATTTGCCACACCGGTCAGCAGTGAGAGCATCACGCCCAGAAGAACGGTTTTCCAGAGCTTTTTGAACCAGCCGGCATGAGCTGCCCATGCCACATTTAAGGCTGCGATCATGTACAGAAACATCACATATGCATTTTGCCCATCTGAGAAAATACGGATGATAAATGTGATAAAAACAGAAATGACCCCCGGATAGGGGCCGCAGAGAGCGGCAACAAACAAAATCCCCATTCCGTCCATCAGAATAAAGAGGTCATGGGTTTTGCTGAATCTCCCGCCCCAGAGACTTAAGCCGACACCCAGAAGAATGGTTACGGCACATACCGCGATCCGTTTGGTCCGGTCATCGATTTGAATCGCCTTTTTTTCCTGCATACTTTCCTCAAGCAAAACCGCTGATACCGCCCGACAACGCTCGGAACCGGCACCCCCACGTCACATGGAAGATCCCGCTTAGTGCTGCTTCGTTCCCGACCTGACACGGTTCACAGGTTTCCATTGCGCGGGACCAGAACGTCAGCACGCTGCCGGACGGCCAGCCGGCTCCTCTATTTTACTCTGCACGGATTTCCGTGTCAATTGCGGGATCGTTCTCTCAGTTCCTTAAAGAATCTCTGAAGCAGAGTCCTGCTTTCTTCTTCCAGGATCCCCTGCTCCGTCTGCACCTGATGGTTGAAGGAGGGCTCGTTCAGCAGATTCAGTACGGACCCGGCGCAGCCCGCCTTATCGGAAAAGCAGGCAAATACACAGCGGTCGATCCGGGACTGGACGATGGCTCCGGCGCACATCGGGCAGGGCTCCAGCGTGATATAGATGGTGCAGCCCTCCAGCCTCCAATCCCCCATTTTGGCCGAAGCTTTACGGATCGCCGTGATCTCCGCGTGTGACAGTGTATTTTTATCCGTGTTTCTTCTGTTATAGCCGCGGCCGATGATCCGGTCCTCACAGACCACCACCGCTCCGATGGGCACCTCGCCCAGCGCGAAGGCCTTTTCCGCCTGCTTCAGCGCCGCTTTCATGTATTTCTCGTCTTTTTTGTCCATCTTCCGTCAGTCTGTTCCCCTTATTTCCACCGTGCCGATGGTCTGTCTCAGGATCTCCGCATAGTGCTCTGTTTCCTCACGGCTCCTTGGGTGCAGACCGGGGCAGAGTACGCTTTCCTGATCCCGGAAGCTCTGCAGCACATACCTTCTGCAGCCGGAGAGCCATCTGCCGATCCGCTCCGCTGCTGTTTCATCATAATATTCCGCCACCACCGTTGTGCGGAACTCATAGTCCGTATCGCCATCCATCAGAAGCCTCACGGTTTCTTCGATCAGGGAAAGCTCCAGATCCTTTATCTGCGTGATCGCAGGATAGCGCTCCCGATCCGTTTTGATATCCATGGCGACATAGTCGAGGAGCCCTGCCTCCAGAAGCTTTCGGACCGTATCCGGCCGGTATCCGTTTGTATCCAGTTTTACGGCATATCCGTACTCTCTGATCCTGCGGATAAAATCCTCCAGATCCTCCTGCAGTGTCGGCTCTCCCCCGGTGATACAGACGCCCTGGAGAATACCCCTGCGCTTTTTCAACAAGGCAAACAGCTGCTCCTCCGGCACCTCCGGCTCTTCCTCCGGCCGGAGCACCAGCGGGGTATTCTGGCAATATACACATCGGAAATTACAATTACCCGTGAAGACTGTACAGGCCAGCCTTCCCGGGTAATCCAGAAGCGTCGTTGACTGCAGACCGTGTAATATCACAGACGGTCCTCCGAGCGGATATGTTTCATATAATTGACCACCATCAGCGCGATCTTAAAGGTGAGAGCATCATCGAAATTACGGAGATCCAGCCCTGTGGCCTTCTGAAGCTTTTCGATCCTGTACACCAGGGTGTTGCGGTGTACGAAAAGCTGTCTGGAGGTCTCGGAAACGTTCAGATTGTTTTCAAAGAATTTATTGATAGTCGTCAAAGTTTCCTCGTCCAGATGATCCGGGATCTCGTTTTCAAAGATCTCCCGGAGAAACTGATCGCAGAGCGAAGGCTGAAGCTGATATATGAGCCGCCCGATCCCCAGCGTGGCATAAGGGATGATCTCCCGCTCCTCATAAAAGATCTTCCCGACCTCCAGCGCCATCTGCGCCTCCTTAAAAGACTGGGACACCTGCCGGATCTCGCTTACCACCGATCCGTAGGAAATCCGGACCCTGACCATCGCCTCCGTATGCATGGTATCTACCAGCATCTCCGCCGTGCGCATCAGGCTGTCCCTGTCCTCATCCTCCTCCAGTGTCCGGATCAGGATAATGCTTTTTTCATCGACTGCCGTAACGAAGCTGCCGGTGCCGGAAAAGACGGTACGGACCATCTCCACGCCGCCGAAATCCTTCTGTACCACAGGCTCTATCACATATACCACACGCTTTGCATCCACGGGGATCCTGAGCTTTTTGGCCCTGTTGTAGATATCCACCAGAAGCATATTATCCAGGATCAGGTTCTGGAAAAAGCTGTTTCGATCCAGCCGCTCCTTATATGCCGTGATCAGGTTCTGCAGATTGCTTACCGCGATCCGCCCCACCAGATCCGTCTTTTCATCGGTTCCCTTCGCCACCAGCACATAGACGGTTACGTCCTCATCCATGACGCGGAACATATGGCAGTCCTGCATCACCTGGCTGTCTGCCTGGCTGTCGATAAAAGACCGGATCCCCGTAGGCCTGAGATCCTCTGCCTGATAGGTGGATGCGATCGGTGTCCCGTCCAGCTCCACAACACAAAAGTCGATCCTGGTGATCTCCTTCAGTTCCTCTATCGATGTCTGAATGACCTGATTTGATATCATGTGCCGTACCCACTCCCCTTTTACATGATGAAGACCATTTTACCACAATCACATCCAAAATTCCATCGGCGTATAGAGAATCCCGTCCTTTGTCTGCTCCTCTCCAGTATCCTTGAATCCCAGATGACGATAAAAGCCGAGGCCCACAGGAGAAGCGTTTACAGTCATTTTCTGATCTCCGAGACCCGTATAATTCTTCAACAGATACTCCCTCATATAATTGACCAGAGCCCTGCCCACGCCCCGGCCCTGATACAGGCCCTCCACAAAAAGCAGTGACAGATGCGGCCCGCTGCGGATCGCCGCCACACCGATCATCTCGTCTCCGCAGGGATGGAGCGGATCGCTCTCCGGGCGCCGCAAAAAGGCAGCACAGACCGGATATCCTCCGTTTAAATATGCCTGATACAGCAGATCGTCGGTCACGAACTGATGAAAGTTCTGCGATCCCTCCGGAGGATAAAGATCCGCTTCAAACTCAAGAAAGACGCGCCAGCACAGAGCCATCGCGTCCTTCCATTCGTTCCGGTCGATCATTCTGATGTAATATTTCCCCGTTGTCATTTTTTCCCGCCGAACAACCCCGCAAAAAAGCTTTTCACTCCGTCAAAGAACCCGGTAACCGCGGTAGAGACCTTCTGCTTGATCGATCCCATCACGCCCTGCGCCGCAAGAGTTGAGAGATCGTCCACGCTCAGCTTGTCTCCGAACTTCGCATACAGATCCGCCGCCTGATCGAGAAGAGTATTGTAATCCAGACCCAGATCCTTGATCTTTACCATCAGATCCACGATCTGCCGGATCTCGTCATCGGAGAGCTCCATATTGCCGTCGTAGTCCTTCACCGCCTGCCGGACTGCCGCTTCGATCTCTTCTCTGGTGTTCAGGCTCTTTCCGGCGATCTCCGCTTTGATAAAGGCGATCATCGATTCCACGTCTTCTTTGCTGACGCCCTTCAATGCCTCTTCCAGCTGACCGGTTGTGACCAGCTCATTTAAGGAGGTATCCAGAGCCTGCTCGTTGACCTTTGTATTCGTCATGTCCGCGTATGCTTTCATGGCTCCGATCAGGGCTGCCGTTCCGGAGATGGGTGTCGGGCCTGCCACAATGATATCCGCGTTTTCCACACCGGCTGTCAGCAGTGCGTTCCGATACATTCCTTCGGTACAGTAATTGATGTTCTGTGCCGTGACGGTAATGCCGTGACCGCTTTCCGCCGGCTTCACCAATACCGAAGAGAGGGATTTGGTCCCGATCACGGAAGGAGAGATGTAGGAATCCAGATACTGATGCTCTTCCGCATTGGTTACATATACTATGTTGTACTGGCTCAGATCCGTGCCTGCCAGCCCCATCAGAGACAATACCGTCATCAGCTGCTGCTGTGACAGATCCGCCCCGATCGCCAGATACGGTTTTCCTCCCGCGGCAGGGGTGCTCTGGGCCGGCTGTTCAGCCGCCTGCTGTGACGGCTGGCCGCTCACTCCCCCTCCGAAGGTGATCACCGTTGTCGCATCGGACGCAAAAGCAGGAATCACTGCCATTACAGTTAAAACAACTGTCAGGATCAATGCCGATATTTTTTTCATTTTGCCTCCCTCTGTCTATTCTCTTTCTTTCCCGGTTACAAAATCTGCCACCTTTTCAAAGGTCTCAAACCTGTCTTCTTCATGATGCAGCTCATGCCGGTCTCCTTCGATCAGCTCCATTTTAACGGATCTGATCCCGAGCCCCCTGTAGAGGTCCGCCATCCTTTTCACGCCTGCACCGTATTCCCCCACCGGGTCTTCGGAGCCGGACATGATATAGATCTTCAGATCCTTCGGGATCTTTTTTGTCTCCTTCGGATCCCCCGCCCTCAGCGTCAGCGTGAACAATGCATCATATCCGTTCAGGGTGAAGACAAATCCGCTCAACGGATCTTTTTCATAGGTTTCGATCGCTTCCCTTCGTTTTACGATCCAGTCGTTCCGGCTCGAAGGATTCCCGACCCGATCCAGATAGGAACCGAATACTTTTTTTGTGATCATCGGACTCCGGTATCTCCATCCCTTTATCTTCGCCATCAGGCTGATCCATACCCTGCCGAATACGGCAGCCGATCTGGGCTGCTCGTTTCCTCCGAGCAGGATCACTCCCCCGATGCCCGTACCGTACCGTTCTATGTAGCATCTTGCGATAAAGGAGCCCATCGAGTGTCCCAGCAGGTATACCGGGATTCCCGGGTATTTCTCCTGTACTGTCTTTTTCAAGCGGTGTACGTCACGCACCACCACCGTCGCCGCGTCCCGCTCACAGAAATAACCGAAATCCTCTTTATCCCGCACGGATTTCCCGTGCCCGAGCAGATCAATCCCTGCCGCAACGATCCCCTTTGCATTCAGATATTCCGCAAACTCCGCGTACCGCATCATATGCTCCGCCATGCCGTGAACCATGATCAGTACAGCCTTGACTTCTCCCTTTGGTGTCCACTGATATGCGTGAAGCTTTGTTTTCATGTCTCTGGAATCTATCGTAAACTCTTCCAGCATAATTCCTCCGTAATCTCAGGACTGTACCTGTTCAGAGTCTCAGCAGACTTCCACTCCGGACGGAACATCTTTTTCCGGTCTCATCAGGCAGAAGCTTCCTTCTCCGTCGTCGGCACAGAGGATCATCCCTTCACTCTGAAGGCCCGCCAGCTTTGCGGGCTTCAGGTTTGTAACGACCATCACCTTTTTCCCGACCATTTCCTCGGGTGTATACACTTTGCGGATCCCGGATACGATCTGCCTCATCTCATTTCCGATCTTCACCTGCATGCAGAGCAGTTTCTTGGACTTCTCCACGGCTTCGCATTTGATGATCTCACCGATCCTGAATTCCATCCTGTCAAAATCATCGATCGTGATCTCCTCTTTATGACGGATCTCTTCTTCCTTTCCGTCCTCCGGCTGTCCGGATGCCTTTTCTTCCGGCTCTTCCTTTTTTTGCGGATAAATCTCGTTTACGATCTTCATGATATCGGCAAACTTCTTTCGCTCAAAGAGGGTCGCCGGATCATCCGTGACCTTTGTACCCGTACGGAAGGCTCCTCTGCTGCCGCAGGCATCGAGCTCCGGCATTTCCGTATTCAGCTGCTTTAAGATGGCTTCCGAGGTTTCAGGAAGGAACGAATGGATCAGGGCCGCACCGATGGTGATCGAATCCAGAAGATTATAGAGTACGGTTGCCAGCCTGTCCTTCTTTGCTTCATCCTTCACCAGCACCCACGGCTCGGTCTCGTCGATATATTTATTGCATCTCTTAAACAGATTCAGTATCTCCGTCAGGCAATCCGCCGCATGAAGGGTCTGCATCAGCTCTACGACCTTATCCCTGGTGCCGAGCACGACCGCATACAGATCGTCATCCACCGGCTCCGATACTCCTTTGTTTTCGATAACGCCGCCGAAATACTGATTGCTCATGGAGATCGTCCGCTTGACCAGATTGCCCATCGTATTTGCAAGATCCGAATTGTAGCGCTCTACCATCGTATCCCAGGTAAAGACACCGTCATTGTCAAATGGCATCTCATGGATCATGAAATAGCGGACCGCGTCTACCCCGAACAAATCCACAAGGGTATCGGCGTAGATCGTATTTCCTTTCGATTTGCTCATCTTTCCGTCGCCCACCAAAAGCCACGGATGACCGAAGACCTGCTTCGGCAGCGGCTCTCCGAGAGCCATCAGGAAGATCGGCCAATATATGGTATGGAAGCGGATAATGTCCTTACCGATCAGGTGCAGATCCGCCGGCCAGTATTTCTTATACTGATCTGTGGAATCGCCCTCCGCATCATAGCCGATCCCGGTGGCGTAGTTGGAAAGGGCATCCAGCCAGACATAGACCACATGTTTGGTATCAAAATCCACAGGGATCCCCCATTTGAAGGAAGTGCGCGATACGCAGAGATCCTGCAGTCCCGGCTTCAGGAAATTATTCATCATCTCGTTCTTTCTTGCCACCGGCTGGATAAACTCCGGATGAGATTCGATATGTTCGATCAGTCTGTCCGCATATTTGCTCATTTTAAAGAAATATGCCTCTTCCTTTGCGGGACTCACCGGACGTCCGCAGTCGGGGCATTTCCCGTCCACAAGCTGGGATGATGTCCAGAATGATTCGCAGGGTGTACAGTACATACCTTCGTATGCTCCCTTATAGATATCTCCCTGCTCGTAAAGCCTGCGGAAGATCTTCTGGATCTGAAGCTCATGATCTGCGTCGGTGGTGCGGATGAATTTATCATAGGAGGTATTCATCATATCCCAGATACGCTTGATCTCGCCGGCTGCCCGGTCAACGAATTCCTTCGGCGTGATCCCGGCGGCAGCAGCCTTTTCCTCTATCTTCTGCCCATGCTCGTCCGTTCCGGTCTGGAAGAACACGTCATAGCCCTCCTGTCTTTTGAAGCGGGCAATGGCATCCGCCAGTACGATCTCATAGGTGTTTCCGATATGAGGTTTTCCGGACGCATACGCAATAGCTGTTGTCAGATAATATTTCCCTTTGTTTTCCATCTGATATAACTCCTCATCTTAGAATCCTTTTCAGAATAGACCATCTATATTAAAAATTCAAGTCAAAGCAAAGCACAGGCCCTGAAGGCCTGTGCCGATAAATGAAGAAGAAAGTTATGAAAAATATGAAACTATAACGAAAAATTCATCATAGGTTCGTTTGCCTGCTGTGCATTCCGCTCGGCCACTGCCGCCGCGTTCCTCTCGGTAACCACGACTCTGCTGTTTGCCGCTCCCTCTGTACCGTCCGTCAGGCGCTTCATGTCCTTAAGGATATCCGGCAGCTTATTCATAAGCTTATCGGCCATATCCTCGATATTGCTCCTGGAGCCTTCCAGCTTTGCTTTCTGGAAGGAATGCTCCGGCGCAACTCTCGTCTGGATCACGCCACCGCCATTTTCCGGAATATACTGAGCAGAAAGATTCTGAGCTCTCTCTACGATGGATTCGGGAGATTTACTGCTCTGTGCCGCACGTGCTGCTGCTTCGCTGCGGGGAGCATCATTCAGCTTTAACGCCTGTGCCGCTATGGAATAATCTGTCTGTCCGTTGACTCTTATCATCTGGCAACTCCTCCTGTCTGAATCCTCAAACCTGACCAGATATTTATTTCCTCATGTCTTCACACATTATATCGGCATTTTTTCGGAAAGTTAACAGCTCTTTTTGTACATTTTTAGATACATGCGCTTCTTTGAGGGCGCTCCCACAATATCTTGTGGTTTTATGCCTGCTTTCTGGCAGCCGCACCGATTTTTTTTGATTTTATAACGGTAGAAGAGCCGATCGGATGATCGGCTCTTCTGGAGAAGGTATTTCTTTTCTTATGGGGTATAGTTTTGTAAAAAACTATATCATGTATTGGGGGGTACGCCTATAATATAGCATCCTTCCCCTTTGTCAACAAGATGCGGAATCAACAAATCTTACAAACAAAGTCCTCATTCTTTGTGCGATTTGCACAATCATCCTTCCGCTACAGGCTCGCTGAAGGGATCGGTCTCCCACAGCGCTTCAAATTCCTCCTGGGTTATCTTCTCTTTTTCCAGCAGCAACTTTGCGGTCCGCTCAAGGATGTCCTTGTGCTCCCGGATCATATCCCGCGCCTTCGCATGGCAGTCATCTATGATCGCCTTTACCTCATCATCGATCTCACCGGCTGTCTCCTCGGAATGAGAACGGGGATGCGCCAGATCCCTGCCGATAAATACCTCGTCGTCCTCATCATAGCTGACCACGCCCATCTTATCGCTCATACCGTAGGTGGTGACCATTCTACGGGCCAGCTTGGTGGCCTGCTTGAAGTCGTGGGAAGCCCCTGTTGTCACATCCTCGAAAAACATCTCTTCAGCCACACGGCCGCCGAGATCCACAATGATCTCGTTTAACATCCTCTTTTTGGTACGGAACATCTCGTCCTTTTCCGGCAGAGGCATTGTATAGCCCGCTGCCCCCATCCCTGTCGGAATGATGGAGATCGTATAAACCGGTCCCACTCCCGGAAGGATATGAAAGAGTACGGCATGTCCCGCCTCGTGGTATGCCGTGATCTTCTTCTCCTCATTCGTGATGATCCTGCTTTTCTTTTCCGCGCCGATCCCGACCTTTACGAATGCCTTTCGGATATCCTCCTGCACGATATATGCCCGGTTTTCCTTTGCGGCGTCAATAGCCGCCTCGTTCATCAGGTTTTCCAGGTCCGCCCCGGTAAAGCCCGCTGTCGTCCGGGCGATCTGTGTCAGATCCACATCGTCGCCGAGAGGCTTATTCTTTGCATGAACCTTCAGGATGTCTTCTCTTCCCTTTACATCCGGCGAGCCGACGCCCACCTTTCTGTCAAATCTCCCCGGCCGCATGATGGCAGGATCCAGGATATCCACTCGGTTTGTGGCAGCCAGTACGATAATGCCTTCATTTATGCCAAATCCGTCCATCTCTACCAGCAGCTGGTTTAAGGTCTGCTCTCTCTCGTCATGGCCTCCGCCCAGTCCGGAGCCTCTTTTTCTTGCGACCGCGTCGATCTCGTCAATAAACACGATGCAGGGTGCGTTTTTCTTTGCCTCCTGGAACAGATCCCTCACACGCGAAGCGCCGACACCGACAAACATTTCCACGAAATCGGAACCGGAGATCGAGAAAAACGGTACGCCCGCTTCCCCTGCCACGGCTCTTGCCAACAGAGTTTTTCCGGTCCCGGGAGGGCCCACAAGGATCACACCCTTCGGGATCCTGGCACCCACAGCCGTATACTTCGCCGGATTTTTCAGGAAATCAACGATCTCCGCCAGATCCTCCTTTTCCTCCTGAAGACCCGCAACCTCCTTAAAGGTAACCTTGTTTTCCCCCGCACCAAAGAGTCTGGCCCGGCTTTTACCGAAATTCATCATCCGGTTCCCGCCCGAAGCCGCCCCGGCCTGGGAATTCATCATGGCCATGATCAGCATGACCGCCACCACAGTGATCAGGATCGGCAGACCGTAAGCCAGCAAAGGATTTTCCCTCGCCACCTCTTCACTTTTATAGGAAGGATATATTTCTTTTAACTCCGCCTCCATCGCCGCCACATCCGATACGTAGAGCTTACGTGTCCTTCCGCTTGTCAGCAGAACATCTACTTCACCGGTAGGCGTTTCGGAATAAGGCTGTATCGTCACCTCATGAACGGCCTTGTCCTCCACGTCAGCCAGAAACTGCTGATAGGTATAGGTATCTTTTACCTGAAAACTGCTGCTGACTGACAGGATCAACAGCAGGATCACGGCAACGATCAGAATATACGCTGCCAGTCCTCGGTTACTGCCTTTCAAAATAAATCCTCCTTAAAAATAATCATTCTTATACCCCTGCCGTGCCGCAGCATTGATGCGCGGTACGGGAAAGTATACTTTCAATCTTTCTTCTCATCTGTCTCAACAATACCGATATACGGCAGATTTCTGTATCTCTGTGCATAATCCAGACCGTATCCGACAACAAACCGGTCCGGAACCTTAAACCCGATATAATCCACCTTCACATCCGTAACCCTTCTGTCCGGCTTATCCAGCAATGCGCAGAGTTTTATGCTCTCCGGCTCCCTTTGCTTAAGGATCTGCAGCAGATATTGCATCGTCCGGCCCGTATCGATGATATCCTCTACGATCAGCACATTCTCTCCCCGAATAGGTTTATCCAGATCCAATGCGATCTTTACCACACCGCTGCTCTCCGTTTCATCCCCGTAGCTGGAGCACCGCATAAACTCAAACCGCATCGGCAAAGTGATCCGCTTGGCAAGCTCACAGGCAAAAAAAACCGCCCCCTTCAAAATACAGATGATGGTAAGCTCTTTTCCCTCATAGTCCCTGCTGATCTGCTTCCCCAGTTCTCTGATCCTCTGATCGACCTCTTCTTCCGAAAAGTAGGTAGTAATCTGTACACTCATTACCCTTCCTCCATTTTGATCTCCAATATCCGCTTCGTTTCTCCCGTTACCTTATATTTCTCGCTGTACCGGCTGCCCGGGATCCAGAGGACCTCTTTTCCTGCTGCCAGAAGATACAGCCCGTCCCTCTTATCCCGGGGGATCCGCTCTTCTATGAAAACATCCTTCAGCTTTTTAGTCCCTCCCCGGATCGCGATCCGATCCCCTTCCCTGCGGGTTCGGAAGACGGCAGCAGATTTTATTTTATCATAATCAAACCATTTCGTATATGTAAGATTTCTTATCTTCACCGCATCCGCGGGCATGAGACTGGCTTTGACTATCCTTCCGTCCGGAAGCAGGCCGGAACCCTTTCCCAGCAGGACTTCTACCGGTATTCCTTCTTTTTCCGCCGCTTCTCTTCCTGTGGAGTCCGCCTGCCTCCTGAGCTCTATGGCTCCAAAATCCGTCTGTGCCGTAAGACCCCCCGGCAGCAAGATCCGTCTGCCGCTGGTCTTTTCCCTGAGTTCCAGGACCTGCCGTACATGCTCTCTTGTCAGATCCTTCAGGCTTCCGTTCAGCCTCTCCGCCATACTCCTGATCAGACGTGTAAGAAGCACCCGGCTTTCGGAAAACGCTTCTCCGTTAAGCTTCAGGGCCGTTCCGTCTGTTTCTTCCACATACCTGCCCCAAAGCTCCTTTACTTTTTCATCCAGATAGAGCTCTTCTTCCCGGATCTGCTCTGCCGCTTCACAGATATGCCTTACCGCCCCGGTATTGATCTGCTCCGCTTCCGGAAGGATCCTGTGCCGGATCCTGTTTCTTGCATAATAGAGATCCGTATTTGTGCTGTCTGTACGCCACGATATCTTCCTTTCCGTTAAATACCGCTCGATCTCCCCTCTGTCCGCACACAGAAGCGGCCGTATGACTCTTCCGTTTACGGGAGAAATCCCCGCAAGTCCCCTGGGTCCGCTGCCCCGGATCAGATTGAAAAGCACGGTCTCTGCCTGATCCTCTGCATGATGCGCCACGGCTACCTTATCTGCCGCTTCCCGCAATAATGATTCATACCGTACCTGCCTGCCGGCTTCCTCCAGGCTTAGCTTCCTTTCTTCCGCATAAGCCGGCACATTCTCTTCTACAAGATGAAAGGGGACCTGCAGTTTTTTGCAGGTATCCCTTACAAATTCCGCGTCCCGTTCCGCCTCCGTTCCCCTGATCCCATGCTGGATATGCACGGCTTTCAATGTTATTTCGTACTTCTCCCGAAGCTCACATAACAGAAACAGGAGGCACATCGAATCTGCTCCTCCTGAAACCCCCACAGCCACGGTATCTCCCCGGCATATCATTTTGTTTTCCCTGATAAACAGGTCTGTTTTACTGATCAGACCGGTCTTGTCGACCCCGCTATTTCTTGTCATTCGGCTTGAAAATGATCTCGTCTTCATGTACGAGACCCAGCTTTTCCTTTGCGATCTCCTCCGCGTATTTCTTGGTCTTTGTATATTTCTCAAATTCCTGCAGATCCAGAGTCCGCTGCTTTTCCTGATCGATCTGCTCCTGCAGCTCCTCTTCCTGTGCGGCATAAGCCTCCCGTTTTTTTGCGAGACTGATGCCGTCGACCGCGATCACGGTGATCAGCATCAAAACTACAAACGAGATGCTGAAAACCGCAAATTTATTCTGTTTGGGCCGGCGATACATTGCTGCCCTTATTTTCGGTTTTTTCTTCTTCTTCATGATTCCCCGCAAATGAAAAAAGACGTTTTTATGTTAACATAAAACAAATTCAATTGCAAGTTCCCGGCCCCTGCGGAGTCTGTCATGCATTTACAGATAACGAAACAGCTCGGAAGCCTCTTCCTTCCTCACGGTCTCGGCCACGGCCAGTACCTCCGCTTTTACCGTCTTATCGCCGAAGCTGATCTCGATCACATCTCCCACAGCGACCTGACTTCCCGCTTTCGCGGTCTTTCCGTTGATCGTGACACGCCCTGCATCGCACGCTTCGTTTGCTACGGTACGGCGTTTGATCAGGCGGGATACCTTTAGATATTTATCCAGACGCATATCAATCCTTTCCGTAAAAAACGGACGCCTGTATCCAAGCGTCCGCTGTCATAGCCATTTCCTTACCCGGCCGGTCCTTCCGGAGCCAAACGGTCTCCTTCGGGCTGCTGCCGGAAATACAAGCTGAATTATTTCTTACTTCTTATTTACAAGATCCTTCAGAGCCTTGCCGGCCTTGAACTTCGGAGCCTTGGAAGCTGAGATCTTCATAACATCGCCGGTCTGAGGATTCCTTCCCTCACGAGCAGCTCTCTTGGTAACCTCAAATGTACCGAAACCTACCAGCTGGATCTTGTCACCCTTCTTTAACTGAGCCGCAACTGTGTCCGTAAAAGCCTTCAGAGCTTTCTCAGCATCTTTTTTAGAAATCTCTGCCTTGTCAGCGATAGCTGCTACTAATTCTGTTTTGTTCATAGTATTGAACTCCTCCTGTAATCTGAAATGAATTGAATCCGGCTTCCCTTCGAAGCCGCTAACAATAGTTATAACCGCCCGTATGGGGATTGTCAAGGAGAATCGGGGGAATAAAGCGGTTTTTATAAGGTTTTTACGATTTTCAAACCTTATGGAAACCGATTTTATTATATTTCGTTGGGATCATCCCCGAGAAGAGCGCTATATATCGCGCGTTTCTGTACTCCCCGGTCTGCCGCAACGCGTTTCATCGCCTCTTTCCGGTCCATTCCTTTCTCCGTATAGACCGCCATATGCTCTGCGATGGTCATATTCTCATATCTGGCCCGCTGCTCCGCCTGCTTTTCCTCCGCGGAACGTCCCTGCAGGACAAGCACGTATTCTCCCCGGGGCTCTGTCTCTTCATAAAGGGCAGCCGCAGACTCCAGATCAGTTCTCAGGATCTCCTCATGTATCTTGGTAAGCTCCCTGCAAAGGGCAATATTCCGCCTCCCGAGAACCGAAAGCAGCTGCTTCAGTGTTTCCTTCAGGTGATGGGGAGCCTCATAGAGAATGATCGTCCTCTCTTCGCTGCGAAGGGCTTCCAGCACAGCCCTTCTTTCCTTTTTATCCGCCGGAAGAAATCCTTCAAAGGCAAAGCGCCTGGCGGAAAGCCCGGAAAGCGTCAAAGCAGTGATCACAGCGGAGGGTCCCGGAAGCGAAGTGACCCGGATCCCCGCATCGGCACACATCCTGACAAGAACCTCCCCGGGGTCGGAAATGGCAGGGGTACCGGCGTCTGTGATCAGCGCCACATTTTTACCGTTTCTCATCTGTGCGATGAGCTCCTCTGCCTTTTCATATTTATTATGCTCGTGATAGCTGGTCATCGGTGTTCTGATCTGATAATGATTCAGCAGCTTTCTGCTGTTTCGGGTATCCTCCGCGGCGATCAGATCCGCTTCCGAAAGTGTCAGCTTCACCCGGTCCGTAATATCTCCCAGATTCCCGATCGGTGTAGCGCATAAATAAAGCATTCCCTCTGTTTTTCCCGCTTCAGTATCCATAAACCTCCGTGATCTCTTCCGTATACTTTCCGTCCGGGCCGTATATGATCAGCGGTTTTTCCACTGACAGACAGGGGTTCCCGCCTTTTCTTCCTTCGATCAGGACCATAGCCGGCTCCTTGTCCTCCCGCGGATATACCAGCCGCATTCTCTTCGGCTCCAGCCGGTGTTTCCGCATCGCAGAAAAGATATCCGTCAGCCGGAAAGGCCTGTGAACCATGGCAAGGGTTCCGCTCTCCTTCAGGCAGTATGCGGCTGCCTTTATCACATCTTCAAGGGAGCAGGCTATCTCGTGGCGGGCCAGAGCCTTGGCATCCTCCGGATTGACCAGCCCGTGTCCCTGCGGCATATACGGTGGATTGGCCGTCACCACATCAAAAGAAGCGGCATCAAACAGCTCTGCCGCTTCACGGATATCTCCCTGTATGATCCGGACTCTTTCCTCCAGATGATTCAGGCGGACACTCCGTTCGGCCATGTCCGCGCTTTCCGCCTGTATTTCAAGTCCGACAAGCTGTGAAGCCTTTGTCTTCGCCGAAAGCAGGATCGGTATGATCCCCGTTCCGCTTCCCAGATCCAGCACCCCGGCGCCTGCCGGTACGGCCGCATAGCCTGACAGCAGCACCGCATCCATGCCGAAGCAGAACCTCTCGGGATCCTGTATGATCCTCAGACCGTTTCTCTGCAGATCGTCAATTCTCTCCCCCGCCCTCAGATCAGTCATCGTCCAGCTTGGATCTGCTGTCTTCCTTTTCAAGGCTCTCCAGCTCTTTCAGTTCCTTCTCCTCATTTTCCTGCTCCTTTGAGCGGTTAAATTTCTTTCCTTTTGCCTTTCTCGGCTTAAACCGCAGCTCATCCACCGGATATTCGCGGATCTCTTTTTCGTCACCCTCTTCCACGATGACCTTGACCAGCTGCCTGAGAACATTCACGCTCTCGACCGTGCCCCTTGCACCATCGTCCGCTGTTACCGTATCGCCGATCGCCGGCAGTCTTCTGTTCAGATATTCATAGGTCTCCTGCTCGTTTTTCAAGCAGCACATAAGTCTTCCGCAGACGCCGGAGATCTTCGCCGGATTCAGGGACAGATTCTGCTCCTTCGCCATGCGGATCGAAACAGGCGCAAAGTCGGAAAGATAGGAATGGCAGCAGAGCACTCTTCCGCAGATCCCGACTCCTCCTATGATCTTCGTTTCATCCCGTACCCCGATCTGTCTCAGCTCGATCCTGGTGCGGAAAACAGAGGCCAGATCCTTTACCAGCTCCCGGAAATCCACCCGGCCGTCCGCTGTGAAATAAAACAGCAGCTTATTGCCGTCAAAGGTATATTCGGCGTCCACCAGCTTCATCTCAAGCTTATGCTTCGCGATCTTTTCCAGACAGATCACAAATGCTTCCGCTTCCTTTTCCCGGTTTTTCTCCTCACGCTTCGTATCTTCCTCAGTGGCTATCCGAAGCACCGCTTTTAAGGGCTGAACAACGGATTTCTCCTCCACCTCCCGGATACCGGATACGACCTTTCCGTATTCGACGCCCCGGGCTGTTTCCACGATCACACTGTCGTTTTTCTTTATATCCAGTCCTGCAGGGGAAAAATAGTAAACCTTTCCTGCTCTGCGAAACCGTACACAGACTACCTCTATCATAAAAATCCCTCTCCGTTCGGTCCGATCCGTAAAATAACCTTCAATAACTGCTCCCTGACACTGCCCCGTCACGCATGGAAAGCAGAAGCATATCCAGTCCGGTCTCTGCCGACGCATTTACTCTCAAACGTTCCTTCATCAGGCCGATCTCCCGAAAAACCCTTTCCAGCTCCTCATAACCCGTACTCTCAGCCCTCGTATCAATATACTCTGTTTCTTTGATAAATGTCAACGAAGCCGCTTTCCCGGAGACCTTCCGCACCAGAACATCCCGATACCAAAGCAGCATCACATCCACGATCTCCTCCAGATGCTCCTTTTCCGATGCCTCCGCTTTTGCAAAGGCAAACAGCTCCGATGAACTCTTCTCTCCGGCGTGCCGCAGGAAATCAAGGGTTCGCTCCAGCCGTTCGGCAAAATCCTCCGATTCCGAGATCCGTATCGCTTTTCCGATATTTCCGTGAGCAAATGCCGCGTAGGCAGCCGCATCCTTTTCCGAAAGATCCCTGTCCGCGATCAGGTATCTCTTCAGCTGACTGTCCGAAAGGGGCTTCAGCTCCAGGGTCACACAGCGGGATGTGATCGTGGGAAGCAGAACCTCCCGGTTTGATGTGAGCAGGATCAATATTGCATAAGCCGGCGGCTCTTCGATCGTCTTTAAGATCGCATTCTGGGAATTCACATTCATTTTTTCGGCATCCGGTATCAGGTAGATCTTTCTGCCTCCGTAATACGGCTTTACCCCGACATCACTCACCAGCTGTTCACGGATCTCATTAACGGACAGCACCGTCGGCTTCTCATGCGTTACCGTGATCAGATCCGGATGATTGTTTCCGGCTGTCATCTTACAGGCATGGCATTTCCCGCAGGGAGAGCCGCTTTTCTCCTCGCAGAACAATGTTCTGGCAAACAGTCTTGCCAGACTCCGCTTTCCCATACCGGTCTCTCCGGAAATGATATAGGCATGGCTGATCCGGTCATGGAGGATCGCTGTCTGCAGATGTCTCTTTACGGAATCATTCCCGATAAATTCATTGAATCCCGATAAATCCACTCTGTTTTTCCTTCATTGTCTTCTGTTTTGTATCCCGCACGAGTCTTCACATCAGCAGATCGATCAGCATTCCCCTGATCTCACCGATCTTTGCAAGAACGTTCAGATTGTCGCATTCATCCTTCATCAGCTCGTTTGCCAGCTCGTCCAGATTCTGATCCACCAGACGGATGATACCATAGACCCGGTGCCGGCCTTTTCTGTCCAGGAAATTCTGACGGGAAAATTTATGGGAACGGTTCAGGATCTCATTCATAAATTCCTTTACAAGCGAGCGGTATTTTTTCATGTCCTTGATATCTTTGCGTTTTTTTATCTGCTCTCCCTGCATCGTGATCTCTTCCATCAGACCGGTCAGCTTTGCCTGAAGATCCTTTTCCTCTATACTGCTGATCAGAGCAAACTTAAACGTATCGTCTGTCTGCTGGACCTGCCTGACAGCCTCTGCGGGAGCAGCCTGATTGACGTTATTTACTTTAATGTCCATTCCGGCTCCTTAATCCCTTTTCCTGCGCTACATACGCACGGATCAGCTTTAGACAGCTCTCGCCATCCCGATTGTCAAAACGCCTTGTAATACCAGCCTCTTCCAGCTTGTCTTCCGAAAAATCAACTGTATCCGCAAGAAAACGTCTGCACATTTCCGCATACTTGGGCTCCGATTCCTGCCGTTCCCTTGTCAGCGCCCGCTGCAGACGTTCTCCGTCTTCCACTTCCATATAGATCGGACAGACCTTATCTTTTCCGAAGTATCCGATCATGTCCAGATATGATTCCAGTGTCCCGATCACAAGATAATCCTGCCCGGAGAGCCCGATCTTTCCGTCGTCTACAGTGAAATACCTCCAGGGACCCTCTGCCGACTGATACAGACGCTCCTCCACGATCTTCCCGGACTCCCTGATCTCCAGATATTCCCTCTCATCCACGAAATGATAATCCACACCGTTTTTTTCACCGGTCCGGATCGGTCTTGTCGTATAGAGCACGATACTTTCAAGCCTCAGCTCCGGATCGGATAAAAGGGAGCGATAAACCGTATCCTTGCCGGATGCACTTTTCCCCATCAGATAAAAGATCAGTCCCATGCCCTGTCCATATTCCCGACTGCATCGATCAGCCGCTTAAAGCCTTCATCGGTATCCATTATAGAAGACATACACAGACAGATCCGGCCGTCCGCCTTCTCCGGCTGAAGCCGGTACACCGATCGAAGCGTATCATAAATCTCTTTTCCGCTGCGGCGGCCGGACAGATCCATCAGGCAGATCTTAGTTTCATCGAAATCAAACACTCCGTACTGTCCGGTATATTCCTTTCCCGTGATCTTCAAATATCTGTTCCGTGCGGATGCCTCATACAGCCTCCTCAGATTTTCCAGCAGACGGGCCTTCAGAGCCTTTCCCTGTCTCTCTATGATATCAAAGCACTGCTCGGCTCCCGCCATCAGCAGATACGAGGGACTGGTTGTCTGAAAGATATTGATATACTTTTTGATCCGTTCCGGATCGACCAGACCCTCGTTGACCAGGCAGAGAGATGTTGAGGTAAAGGCCGGCAATGTCTTATGCAGACTCACGGTTATGATATCCGCCTCCCTGCAGACCGGCAGATGGGCTCCATGAGCTCCGTCCACGATCAGCGGGATCCTCCGCTCATGGACTGTCTCTGCGATCCTCTCCACATCCGATATCACACCTTCATAGCCGGGAGATGTTAAAAGCACCGCTTCTGTATCCTCCGCTTTATCAAGCGCTTCTCTGACCTGCCCCGGGGTGATCCCGCCGGGGATTCCGGTATCTCCTATATTTTCCGGCTTTATATGGTTACGATCCAGCCCGTTTAATAATATCGCATTATCAACGCTCCGGTGACAGCTTCCCGCTGTCAGCAGCCTGCCGCCGTGCCTCACAAGCGCACTGACTGCCGACAGATTTCCGCAGCTCGAACCGTTTACGAGCAGAAATGCCCGATCCGTCCCGTAATACGCAGCGGCCCTGTCCTCTATCTCCTTTATCAATCCCTCCGGCTTCTGCAGATCATCAAATCCGTCGATCTCCGTGATGTCCAGCGCATAAGCCTCTGGCAGAAAAGCATCCGCCATATTTCGCTTATGCCCGGGCATATGAAACGGATAAAGATCGCTGTCTCTTAATTCTTTCAGTTCACGGATCATTTCTTCTTTTTCCGCATGCCGACTGTTTCGACCAATGAACACCATTTATCCGCCATACTCACCACCCAGGACTCCCTGCAGGTTGGTATCTTGGTGATCGTAAGGGGAAACATATGCTGACGGATGATCTTTTTTTCCCGCTCGGATACTTTATAATCTCTGCTCGCGTTCTTAAGCGCCGTCTTCGGATGGGTGAAGCCGTGCAGTCCATGGGGACGCGCTTCTTTATTGTGCCAGTCATAGAGAAAATAATCATGCAGCAGAGCCCCTCTGACAAGCGCTTTTTCGTCCATGTTTATATGCAGCTTCTTTAGAAATCTCTCAATTTTCAGGCTGGCATTTGCAACTCTCACACAGTGGCGAAGCACGGAAACGTTCCCATGCTGAATAAAATCCCTCATTTTCCGATAATTCTCGGATTTTAGAATATCCTTTCCGTACCTTTTAATCCTGTGATCCATGTACTTTAGTTTCCTTCACCCTCCGATGCAGCCTCCTGTGCAGCCTGAGCGGCCTGTAAAGCCTGAAGGGCCAGCATTTCCTGCATCTGTTTTTCCAGCTGTTCCTGTGCTTTCTTTTCCTTCATTTCCTCTGACATCGGAATATAGCCCTTTTCCATCGCCTTCTCTTTTTCTTCCGCTGTCATCCGTTCGACCGCTTCTTCTTTGGTAATAGCGCCGTATACCACAACAGGCTCTCCCTTCACCACGATATCGAAGATCTCGGCGGCAGCTTCGGTCGGCAGATTGATACAACCATGAGAACCGCTCATATAATAGATATGCCCTCCGAAGTTGTCCCGCCAGCTTGCGTCATGCATTCCGATATTTCCGTTGAAGGGCATCCAGTATGCTACGGAAGAGGAGTAATTCTCTCCCACCAGTGTTGCATCCCGTTCCTTATACGTGATCGCGTATGTACCGCAGGGAGTTCCGTTTCCTTTCATCAGGGCGCCTGAAACAAAATCAGATTCTTTCATCATCTGACCATCCCTGTATACATAGAGATGCTGACTGCCGATATCGATTTCCACATAGGTATTGCCGATGTCATTGTCTCCGTACGCTACCGCCGTTCCAAAATAGACCGGTGTAAACTCTCCGCTCTCTCCGTTCGCGATCTTCTCCGTCAAAGCCTCTGCAGTAGTAGGTCTGTCCATCCACCAGCCGTAATCTCCGCCGGATACCGTAACAGTCCCTCCGTCGTGAGTCCTGAACTGTCTCGAAAGACCGAAGGTATCATAAGCGCGCGACAGGCCGTTTACATACTCCCTGACAGCTGCCGCATCCACACTAACGGAAAGATCGTCTCCCACCGTGACCCAGTCCTTCACTGTTTCACTGTTTATCACTTCCGTTTTATCGCCGAAGGGTATCGTGATAAGGATATTCTTCACATTATCGGCCTTTTCCTGCAGAGCGGCCAGTCTCTGCTCCTCAGGGGAAAGTATGACCTCTTCTGCCGGCTTCATCGAGTGTTCTTCCTGTACTGCTGCTGTTTCCACAAAGGCAGCTTCAGAGGTTTCCTCTATAGAATCCTTTTCGTTTTTTCCGCAGGCTGCCGTCAGGATGCTCATTAAAAGCAGGAGTACTGCCATGCGAATCACAGTCCGTTTCTTTTTCATTGATTCCTCTCATATTCTTCGATCAGATGATCATATTTCCCCAGATTGATCTCGATGATCGCTTTCATCCGTTCCCGGTCAAACAGCTCTCCGCGGGTGATCAGCCGGATCTTATCATAATACTCATGCAAAGCGGGATCTTCTATACAATTTTCATCATCCCAGATGCTTTCCTGATATCCCTCCGGTACAGCCCGACGTAGATGGCCTACTCTCCAGTTCGGATCATAGATCGCCGGCAGCTTTGACATCAGCGGATCGCCCAGACAATAGGTATCGTTCAGGTATAGATCCGAATTGTAATAAACAAGGATGCCGGCTGCATTTTCGATGATGCCGCCCGCCTCTCCCATTTCCCGGAATTCATCCGGTGCTTTGTTGTTCCATGTGTCTTCTATGCACATGCGGCCTGTTTTCAAAAGGGAACGTATATTATTGTAAAATCCGGTCGTATTGGAATAATTCTCCCGCTCATCCGAAATAGATGAACTGAATTTATGTCCGTACAGATACTGCGAGCCGATGGAGTTGCCAAAGGTAAGGGCCCAGACAGCGGAAGCCGTTACCACCACTCCGAACACATACCGCATCCGCCTGATGGAATCAAGATAATCTTTTTCCCGATTGAAAAGCATCATCGCGGATACCACACTTACAAAGAGCATCACCGTAAAATGACGGCCCATCATAAAATCTCCGCCGATACGGATCACATATAAACCGTATATCAGGATCCCTGCCGAGGTCATCAGATACTTGACCTTTCGAAACAGGCAGGTGATCACGATAAAAACGGCGGGAACGCTCAGTACCACTATGTCATACAATCCCGTATACCAGACATATAAGATCCCGTGCTTTATATATTCGATCAGAGAAATGCCGGTCCCGATCTTGACGTATGCCGTGTTCGGAAAGGGAAATCCATAATAGAACAGAGAAAACAGCTCCCACAGAATGAAGGGCGAAAGCCCGGCGAAGGTAAGGCCCACAGCCGACAAAAAGCTTGCCTTTTCTCTCTTCATCAGGAAAATATATACGATCATCGGGATGAACATCAATGTCAGATCCATCCTCACCAGTGCGATCCCGCTGAATGTAAGGGCAAGCTGCAGCAATTCCTTCTTCGTAAACCGATCCCTGATGAAATACTGCCAGAGGAACAGAGCGGAAAGCAGAAACATCAAGCTGTTTTCCAGACCGGATGTGGTGTAGCTGACAAAAGCCTTGCTTCCGATCAATGCCATGAATCCTGTAAGGACCTGCTCTCTGGTCCTGCAGATCTTATAGGCCAGGATATAATAAGCAGCGGCCGAATAGATCACATTCAGAAGCAGAGAGGTAAAATACATCTCCCGCGTAAAAAAATACGGGATCACGACCGACAGTGTATAAAGCGGGCTCGTTGTCGAACAGACCCGCTCTCCGATGTTATATACAAATCCGTTTCCCTCAACCAGATGTTTGACCATCACATATCCATGATATGCATCATCGGACTGCCAGCCGAGCAGGATCGAAATGACCACGAAGCCGACCAGTGTCAGAAGCCGGCTTCTGTCAATATCCGTGGAAAACGGGATCAGGGATTTCTCCTTTTTCTTCTGTTCAGCCATCTGCTTCCTTTTTCTTCAGAATATCTTCCGCTTTCAGAAATCTGTTATGAAATGCCGTTTTGAAATATTTGAAATTTGCAAAAAAGCTGTTCTGGGATTCTCCTTCCGTACGAGCTGCCCAGTGCGCCGGTGTTTCCACAAACCTTACCCCCAGCCGCAGCGGCTTTAGGGCGGTTTCCAGGAAAAACGGATGCTTCAGCTCCTCCCAGGCTATGCTCTGCATCAGCGCGGTCGGAAAGATCCTGTATGCATATGTCAGATCCGACAGACCCACTCCATAAAACAGGCCGATGCTTCGTTCAAAGATCAGATTACAGATCAGTTTGATCTTATTGTATTTTTCAAAGCCGCCGCCTTTGCGCCATCTGGTAGCCGTAATAATACGATCCGGATATTTTTTTGCCCCCCGGATAAATTTCTGGATCACATTCGGATCCGTTTCCAGATCGCTCGACATCATGACCACATGCGAACCCCGGGCCAGATCGATCCCTTCCCGGATGGCGCCTCCGACAAAGGGAAGTGTCTGTTCATGGATATAGATCGGTACCACTCCGGCATACATTGTTACAAGCTTCTCCGCTGTCCTGCGGGATTCTGCCGTGGTACGGTCGCAAAGCAGCAGAATGAATTCCGCCAGATCGTACCGTGAGCAGGTATTGATGATCGTCTCTACCGTCTCAGCCAGGGAATAGGTTTCATCCATTGCCGGAAGCAGGATAGTCACATTCGTGAATTTTTCTGTTTTTGGATACTCTGTCCGCATGTTATTTGCTCTCTTTCAGGCTTCAGACCGTTTTTCTTAAACCCTGGTCTCCCAATCATGAAATACGTCTTCCAGTGTCTGATACATTGTATATTCTCTCTTATACCCCAAAGCCCTGATCCTGGAATCATCCCCCAAAAGCAGCGGTTCATCGGCCACTCTGAATAAGGCAGGATCGGAAATGACTTTTGCATCCGTCCCGGAGATCTCTACCAGCATATCCAGGATCTCCTGTATCTTATATGCCTTACCATTACAGATATTGACAGGCTCCCCCGGATTACCCTTCTCCAGCAGCAGGCGCATGGCTCTCACCCCGTCTCTGACATCGATAAAATCTCTGGCCGATTCCAGATTTCCTACATGTATTTCCGGTTTGATCACTCCCTTTTTGATCAGTGCCAGCTGTCTCGCAAAATTCTGGATCGCCGTAGCGGGAGGATGGCCGGTTCCCACATGAATGAACATTCTCGGAAGAAATACCTTCATCTTATAATTCAGAGCATATTGCCGTCCCAGATTTTCTACTCCTGCTTTAGATACACCGTATGGCGTATGAGGGGTTAATAGTCTGTCTTCCTTTAACGGGCAGTCAGCCTCTGTAATATTTCCATATTCAGCCGAAGAGCAGGCTAACAGGATCTTTGCCTCAGGTACCGTTTCATGTGCACAATAAAGTACATTTAAAGTTCCCTGATAATTTGTCATATGAGTCACATATTCCAGATTCCAGGAATCTCCGTTAAACGCCTGCGCCGCCATATGTATGACCACATCCGGTTCGATCCTTTTGAAGATCTTCATCAACGCGTCCCGCTCCAGGACATCACAGCGGATGATACTGTCGTCCTGGATCGCAGCCATCCGGCTGGAAGCGGAGTTTCTTGCTATTCCGTATACTTCAGCTCCCTCGTTTCGAAAACTGTTCATAAAGTGCGAGCCGACCATACCGGTTCCGCCAGTCACTAAAACTTTCATATCTGCCCTCTTTCAAATGATATGTCCATAATCCGATATATCATATCAATATTCCGTCAAAAATACAAGTTATGGTACCCGACACAGTATAGTCATCGCAAAATATCCGGATAAATGGGAAATATGTATTCTTAAGAATGTGCATCTGAAGCCGCGGATGTGGAAAAGGATGGAATTGAAAAACAGGAACCGCAGATATCCTTTGATCGAATCCATTACAGTTACCGGATAAATGGAAGTTTGAAAGTAAACTATCAATTTTTCATGAGTATCCGCGCAGCGCATAAATACTGCGATACGGCAGGGGTATAAAAATGAAAAGAGAGAAATGCTCAATTCATAAGCATTTCTCTCTTTCGTGCCCTAAGCAGGAATCGAACCGGCGACACAGGGATTTTCAGTCCCTTGCTCTACCAACTGAGCTATCAGGGCATAATAGCGGGGATAGGATTTGAACCTATGACCTTCGGGTTATGAGCCCGACGAGCTTCCAGACTGCTCCACCCCGCGACATTGTCAACACCTGTATTCCTGTGTTATGTCCGGAGTCAGCCGTACTAACACTCTGTTCCTCGGTGTATCCTTACGATCCAGGAAAATTTCTGAACCGCATCTCAAATCAGGTAATTAAAGTGGGTGGTGGTGGATTCGAACCACCG
>CACZNS010000207.1 GCA_902782575.1 uncultured Lachnospiraceae bacterium | reverse complement strand
GTGGAGGTGGCCATCTCCGGAAATGAGGCTCCGCGCTACCGCATCATTCCCACCTGTGCCTCGGATGCCCTGACGGATACGGACGAATCGGCCCTCAGCTATGTGGAGGGGATCTCCGGCGGTATCCGGGTGGATGAGGAGGGTTTTATCAGCGGGACAGACGGCTGAACGGTTGAAAAACGGCAGATATTGGATTACCATATCATGATGTCAGGACCCCGGCATGCGGAAGGCGGCGGGGCAGGAAAGGAGAAAGAAATGCAGCTTGCCAACATATCACACAAATTTGAAGAAAAGCTCGGAGATACCCAGGAGCTGGAGCATCTTCTGGGTCTGAACGAAACGCTGAATGTGTATGAACACGACGGCATCGTCTACATCCAGCTTGCTCATTCGCGGGGCACGGGAAATGTGGTTTCCAGATCTCCGATGGAATTCGACAGGGAATACAATCATGTCGCACAGGTCATTTTTGACAGAAAGCTCCAATGCCTGACCATGAATGATGATTCCTTTGATACGGAGAATAAAATATCCCTCAAGGAATTGATCCAGATCCTGAAAGCGGAATTAAAGGGCTGAGGAGGTCCGGATCACGGACTCCATGCGTGACTGCTTTGCCTCGTAGAGCTTTGCGTCCGCCCGCTTGATGACATTTTTCAGATTTGTATATTTGCTCCCGTGGAAGGAGACGGAACCGACGGAAATGCCGATATAGTAGGGCTTTCCGGAGGTTTCGTTATATTGTCCGCAAAGTTCTTTGATCTGTGCGGTCTTTTCCCGGATCTCTTTTTCCGAACCGATGGGGAATACAGCCATAAATTCATCTCCTCCGGTACGGGCGAGGGCCGCGTCTTCTCCCAGCGCTTCCTTCAGGATATTCGCGGCCGTTATGATGGCGGCATCCCCTTCCGGATGCCCGAAGCTGTCATTGATCTGCTTCAGGTGATCCAGATCTCCCATAAACATGGCCAGACGGCCGGTGTCGTTGGAGGACATCAGCTCGGAGGCGGCGCGTGTGAAGCCGGAGCGGTTGTAGAGCCCGGTCAGGGAGTCGTGGCGGGCCACTGCCTGCAGCTCGTCCCGGTACCGTCTCTGCTCCAGAGAGATAAAGTGATATCTGAGACTGGAGCCGATCTCCAGCGAGAGCATATAGTAAAAGTCCGCTTCCGGCGGTGTGATCTCCACATTCAGCGTACCGTACTGGTATTTATCGTAGAACAGTAGAAACGTAAAAAAAGATCCGCCGGTGTGGCGTCCCGGAGGGCTGTCGGTGTTTTTGCGGATAAAGGGAGCGGTGTCGCTGTCGTAGGCCCGGTATTCCTGCCCGGACTGCTCCAGAAAGAGGCGGATGGTCTCGGGAAGTTCCGGGATCGACCCCTCATCCACCACCCTCGGTGTGTTAAAGAGGTAGATATAGGAACTCTTTGTCTGCAGGAAAGAGAGGATCATTCCCATCCGTTCGAAGAACTTCAGGGTATCCGCTGTTTCAAGCAGCAGTTCCCTCATCATCAGGGCTCCGATCCAGGTATGATGCTGCAGATCCGTAAGCTTCTTTGAGCTCTGGAACAGATTGCGGGGACTTTCCTCCTCCGCGGCTCCCGGGTTCAGGCCGGGCAGCACGGCGCACCCGCAGGAGACCCTGCGGACAAAGGGGGCGAAAAGCCTCTCCGAGTTGACCGGCTCCCCCTTAAGGATCTTAAGGGCTTTCTCCACCGCTTTCTCGGCGCAGAGATCGTAATCCTGACAGACCGTCGTAAGGGGCGGATGCATGTACTGTGCCATCTCCATATCGTCGAAGCCGGTGACGGCGATGTCCTTGCCCACCACAAGTCCCCGTTTTTCACAGACACGGTAAACAGAGACAGCCATCTCGTCGTTGGAGGAAACGATGGCTTCCAGATCCGGATTTTCATCCAGCAGATCCTCCACCAGGGCATCCACGTGCTCGGAGTAGTCTCCGTGGCGGATCCGCTGCTCAAGCACCGGGATACCGTATTTCTGAAGGGTTTCCCTATATGCGCGGAAGCGCTCCTCGGCATCGTGGTTGGAGTCCGGGCCGGTCAGAAAGCCGATCCGGGACAGATTATGCTTGCAGATCAGGTGGTCGAGGACAAATTCGATCCCCTGATAATTGTCCGTGATCAGAAAGATCCCGTTTTCCGGGGCCAGATCGGTTTCCATCAGGATGGTGGGAACCTTCGGCAGATGATCCAGCAGCTCCTTTACGGAGATGCGGCTCTGATAGATGGAAAAGGTGCCGATGGAGATGATCAGCAGATCAAAGCGGCTGTACTGGCTGAAGCTGTAAAGAGAGGCATATTGATAATCGTTCCGGTTTTCCTCCATGGTAAATTCCGAGAGGAAGCTGGAGCTTTCCGTTCCCAGATAGACCTGAAGCTCCGTGTTTTCCTTCCGGAGCAGCTCCCAGATCTTATGAACCAGGCGGCGGGGATGATCCGTATGATAATTTGCGACCATCAGACCGATCCTCTTTTTTTTGTTCCGAATATCCCGTTCCATGTGATCATTATAGGGTTTCATTGCGTAAAATACAAGGAAATACGGGGTCCGGCGGTGGCTAAAAAAAAGTACTTGAAAAACTTTTGATAATCTGGTAATATATGACTCGCATGTGGCGCATTGGTCAAGCGGTTAAGACGCCGCCCTCTCACGGCGGAAACAGCGGTTCGATTCCGCTATGCGCTATCCGGAAACCCCGTAAACGTTAAGTTTGCGGGGTTTTGTGGTAACCGGACCAAAATATGACGGAGATCGTGAGGGCTGTTTAGGGCAATGAAAAGCACAGAGGGGAAGTCCTCCCGGAATAAAACCATCGAGCTGACGTCAGAGGAGGAGATCCGGTATCTTAACCGGTGCATCCGGGCGGATCAGCCCCGGGAGGAGATGGGCGGCGGGAAGCCCTGCGAGGCCCGGGAGCTGTCCGGTCTTCTTGACAGGACCATCTGCGGAGATACGTTTTCGGTGCTTCCGATGCTTCCGGAGAAGTCCGTTGACCTTATGATCGCGGATCCTCCGTACAATCTGGACAAGGATTTTCACGGAAGCCGCTTTAAGAAGGAGTCCGACGAGGCTTATGCAGACTATACGGAATCCTGGATCAGGGCGGTGCGTCCGCTGCTGAAGGAGGATGCTTCCCTTTATGTCTGCTGCGACTGGCAGTCGAGTCTCCTGATCGGTGCGGTGCTTAAAAAGTATTTTCATGTCAGAAACCGCATTACCTGGCAGAGAGAAAAGGGGCGCGGCGCGAAGAACAACTGGAAGAACGGAATGGAGGATATATGGTTTGCCACCGTTTCCGGCCGGTATGTCTTTCATGTGGAGGATGTGATGATCCGCCGCAGGGTCATCGCGCCGTATAAGGTCGGGGGCAGACCGAAGGACTGGGACGAGACCGAGGAGGGAAATTTCCGAAACACCTGCCCGTCCAATTTCTGGGACGATATTTCGATCCCCTACTGGTCGATGCCGGAAAACACGGCGCATCCCACCCAGAAGCCGGAGAAGCTTCTGGCGAAGCTGATCCTTGCAAGCTCCGATCCGGGAGCGGTGGTGTTCGATCCCTTCCTGGGCTCCGGCTCCACCTCCGTAGCGGCCAAAAAGCTCGGCAGGCATTATCTCGGTATCGAGCGGAACGGACGGTACTGCGCCCTGGCGGAGAGGCGTCTTGAGATGGCGGAGTCGGATCCTTCCATCCAGGGCTATACGGACGGAGTGTTCTGGGAGAGGAATACCAAAGCCCTGCAGGAAAAAAGACGGGGCGCCCTCCGCAGGAAAGAACCTTCGGATCAGCCTTGAGCGGATGCAAATGCGGCTTGCTTTACGGGCGGCGGAGAAGTATAATTCGGGTGAGCCTGATCGGAAGACGGTCAGAGCTTGAAACAGATCAGAAAGGAATCGGAAACGATGCAGACGGAGAGGATAAAGGTAAATAACAGCGGCGAGAATCTGGACAGGATGCTGACGGAGATAGAGCACTACGCGGAGAATCGGCGGCTGGCCGGAAAGGATGCGCTGCATCTGCGTCTCCTTGCGGAGGAGACGGTCACCATGATCCGTCAGATCACCGGGGATTTCACCGGTGAAATGTGGGTAGAGGACACGGAGGATGAATGCTCCATCACTCTGGAAGGAGAGGCGAAGACCAATCTGGACCAGCGGGAGGAGCTGCTCTCGGTCTCCAGCACGGGGAAAAATATCCTGGCCGTCGGCGTAATGGGAAAGATCCGGGAGGTGCTCGAGCTTTCCGCCCTTGGCTTTGAAGTGGTCAATCAGGTGGAAGGGCTGCAGAGCGGCATGGTTTATCTTTCTCCCGGTGCGATGGAGATGGCGGCACAGACCGGAATGTATCCGATGTGGTCCCTGCAGGCCTACAGGGAAAATGTGGACGAGGCAAGGGATACGGACGAGCAGGCCGCTCAGGCCTGGGATGAGCTGGAGAAGTCCATCGTGGCCAATATCGCGGACGATGTGCAGATCGGCGTAAGGAAAAACAAAGTGAAAATGGTGGTTAAGCTGAAGCTTAACCGGTAAAAAACCGGATCCGTCAAAAAAAGCCCGCCGTTGTATAGTTACTAGTACAACGGAGGGCTTTTTCGTATCGGAGGCGGCGTGACACGGTGTCACATCCTTAAGGGAGAAAAAGGTCATTTGCTATAATGAAACTGGACATATTGATCACCGATTACAGGAAAACAGATCTTGACGGAGCCTGGGAGTCCTATCTGCCGTATCTTATGGAGGCGGAGCGTTTGAAGGCCCTGAGATACAAAATGGAGCCGGACCGGATCCGCTCGGTGGCGGGAGCGCTGCTCATACGGGAAGCCATGAGGAGAGCGGGCCT
>CACZNS010000206.1 GCA_902782575.1 uncultured Lachnospiraceae bacterium | reverse complement strand
CGTGACGATCATCATCGCGGGATTTCTCGCTGCCGCCTCGGGAGTGACCGCGGCGGGGATCGCTCCGGCAGCCGCAGCCATGATCGGAGCGCTTCTGGGCTTTCTGATCTACAATCATTATCCGGCAAAGATCTTTATGGGAGATACCGGGTCTCTTGCTCTGGGTGGCTTTGTGGCTTCTTCCGCGATCATGATGAACCTGCCGATCTATATAGTGATTGTGGCGTTTGTCTACCTGGCGGAGGTCTGCTCTGTCATCATTCAGGTGACGTATTTTCAGGCAACCCACGGGAAACGCTTTTTCAGGATGGCACCGATCCATCACCATCTTGAACTGAGGGGATGGAGTGAGGTGAAGGTTGTTACGGCCTTCTGTCTGGTTACTTTTATTTTGTGCCTTCTGGGATTTACGGCACTTTAAGGACAGAATCTGATACATCGCAGGCGTGACGGATAAGAGTAACCGTTCAAAGCTGCAGTGCGGATGAACCGCACTGTGTGGGGGTATGAGCATGAACATAAAAGGACTTAAGGTACTGGTTGTCGGAGCAGGGATCAGCGGAAGAGGCGCGGTCAGGCTTTTAAGCGATGTGGGGGCGGAGCCCATCCTCTTTGATATGAGCGACAAGGCTGTGGTTGAGGATATGCACGAACAGGTTTCGTTTTATGTCGGAGAGCTTCCGGAGCATGTGGAAAAGAGCATCGACATGGTGGTCTTAAGCCCGGGCGTCCCGACGGATATCCCGTTTCTGGATTCCTTTCGGGAGCGGCACATCCGGATCTGGGGAGAGGTGGAGCTTGCTTACGAATTTTCAAAGGGAAGCCTGCTGGCGGTCACGGGGACCAACGGAAAAACGACGACAACGGCTCTGCTCGGCGAGATCATGAAAAACTATGTGAAGAAACTCGGAAAGGGCGAGGTCTTCGTGGTCGGAAATATCGGCGACGCATATACGGCGGAAGCCCTGAAAACGGGAGAGGATTCCATAACGGTGGCAGAGATCAGCTCCTTTCAGCTGGAGACCATCGAAAGGTTCCGGCCCGGCGTTTCGGCGATCCTCAATATCACGCCGGATCACTTAAACCGCCATCACACGATGGAAAACTATGTGGCGATCAAAGAGAAGATCGCGATGAACCAGACGGAAGAGGATACCATCGTTTTGAATTATGACGATGAATATACCCGGAGGTTCGGAAAGGAAACAAAGGCAAAGGTTGTATACTTTACCGTAAAGGACGACTGGAAGCAGGCTGAGATCAAGGGTGACATCCTGCATCTGGACGGCAGCGTGATCTATTATAATGAAGAAAAGATCATAGATGTAAACGATATGCAGCTGATCGGAAGCCATAATTACGAAAATGTGATGGCAGCCGCGGGAATGGCTGCAAGCTACGGAGTCCCGACGGATCTGATCACGGAAACCATCCGTTCCTTTAAGGCGGTGGAGCACCGGATCGAGTTTGTGGAAACCGTGAACGGCGTTGATTATTATAACGACTCCAAGGGGACCAATCCGGATGCGGCCATCAAGGGCATCCGGGCAATGCGAAAGAATACGGTCCTGATCGGCGGAGGATTTGATAAAAAGTCCGAATATGACGAGTGGATCGACAGCTTTGACGGAAAGGTGAAGCTGCTGATCCTGCTGGGGCAGACGGCGGAGGATATCGCAGACTGCGCAAGGAGACACGGATTCGACCGGATCCTTATGGTGCAGGATATGGCGGAAGCCGTGCGCGAAGCCGCAAAGGCTTCGAGTCCCGGAGAGGCTGTGCTCCTGTCTCCTGCCTGCGCAAGCTGGGGGATGTTTAAGAACTATGAAGAGAGGGGCAGGGTATTTAAGGAAGAAGTAAGGAAGCTGCAGTAAATGGCAAAGGAGCAGGTAGTTAAACCAAAAACATATATGGATCGTACCATGATCTTTATCGTGCTTTTCCTGCTCTGCTTCGGTCTGATCATGGTTTATTCGGCAAGCTCGTATGCGGCCATGCGTTCGGAAAGCGATTCGGCGTATTATCTGAAAAGCCAGTTCCGGGCGACTCTGCTGGGCCTTGTGGGGATGATCGTTATTTCTCATCTGGATTATCACCTGTACAGGAAGCTGGCCTGGCCGGCTTATATCGGATCGCTGTTTGTGGTGCTTCTGGTGCTGACACCGCTTGGAAGAACGATCAACGGCGCAAGGCGCTGGATCTACATCGGAAGTCTGTCCATCCAGCCGGCTGAGATCGCGAAGGCCGGAATGATCATTTTTTTCGCGGCTTATATCTGCGCGAATGTGAAGAGGATCTCGGAAATACGGGGTATCGTCCAGACACTTGGACTGGCGGCTCTTCCGTGTCTGGTCGTCTACGGGATCACCGATAATCTGTCGACTGCGATCATTATTTTCGGCATCGTTTATATCATGCTTTTTATCGCGTCTCCGAGAAGCTGGCCCTATGTACTGGGAGTGTTTTTGATCGTGGCCTTTGCGGCGCTGGTGGTTTATGCCGTGGAGCATAATATCCTTCCGGCGGAGCTGTCGTACCGGCTGGCAAGGATCAAGATCTGGCGGAATCCGGAGAGTGATGCGGGCGATAAAGGCTTTCAGACGCTGCAGGCGCTGTATTCCATAGGCTCCGGAGGCTTTCTGGG
>CACZNS010000205.1 GCA_902782575.1 uncultured Lachnospiraceae bacterium | reverse complement strand
TCCCGTAGCGAAGCGGAGGGAAGGCCTCCTTTTCAACAAGAAAATTGAATTGCTGGATGATTTGCCAACGATTGCTTGACAGATACTTTGTGCAATGCAAAATTGATTTTTACGGTAGTACTGACATATAATTGTTTCAAAAGGAGAGGGCATGAAGAACAAAAAACGTATTGCCGGCAAAATTGCGCTGCTCATTGGACTTGTGGAGATCATCGCAATGGTGATCCTTTTTCTTGTAATGAATCAAAGTCTCACAAGGATATTGGAAGCCAAAGCGATACATGATATGAACGTCATAGCAAAGGACAGGGCTATGATAGTGGAAACTTATATAAACGACTGCGTAGACTTCCTGAACGGATACGCCAAGGCAACGGAAAACAGGGAAGTCCTTGAGCATCCCGACGATCCCTCATATATACAGGCTTCAAGGGATTACACGAATCTGTATGGCGAAGGCTATAATGATATAGAAGGGCTTTATGTAGCTCAATGGGACACCTATGTTCTGGCACATACCAATCCTGATTCCGTGGATCAGACCTTCAGGGATGCGGAATCCGCAAAGGCCCTGGAAGATATGATCCGTAAGGAGGGGAGGCCCTTCTGTACTGGCATAGTGCTGGCTCCCGTTACCAAGAATATGGTCATTCCGGTCTATGCCCCGATCAACAATAAAGCAGGCGAACCTATAGGCTTTGCAGGAGCGGCATTTTATTCGGATATGCTGGTGGAAAAGCTGAATGCCCTGAGTGATAAAGAAATGGCCGGTGTCGGATATTCTCTTATTAACGTCGCTACGGGAGTATACATTTTTGATGATGATCCTTCCCTTGCCGGGAGTGAATGCACCGATACGGCCCTTTTGGATTATGCGGCAAGTCTGAAAAACAGCGGAGGGAATGATGACAGCCTCAGCTACTCCTCCGGGGATGAGGTCATCTGCTGTTATTACATGACAGACAGGGACTGGGTATTTGTGATACGTGATTCAAAGAATGATATCTTCGGCGTCATCAACACCGTAAGGATCTGGCTCATCATCATATGCCTTGTGATCACCGCAGTGATGGTGCTTGTCTGCATGGCAAGCGTAAATCGTCAGATGGCTCCCATGAAGACAATAAATACTGCCATAGAGCGGCTGAAGGCGAATGATTTCACGAAGGATCCCCTGATAGATGAATACTGTACCCGCGAGGATGAATTCGGTACCATAGCAACTGCGGTCAGGGAGCTTCATTCTGTGCTTGTGAATCAGTACGAACTATTTGTCGAAATGCTGGAGAGCCAGTCCGTAGGAACCTTGGTGCTCGAAAGTCAGGATGAGAACATTGTCATGATAAATCATATGGCTCTGTCATATTTTGACCTTGAAAGAGCAGACCGGGATAAGCTTAAGGTAAGCGATATCAGGTTGAAGTTTGAGGATGAAGAAAATGAGCATATAAAAGAGCATCTGGATGAGGTGCGGAATGTGAACAGTGAAACAGCCTTTGAGACAAGGTTAAAACATGGCGACGGTTCCGAACTGGTGCTCCTCACCCACGCCAAGGGTGCGATGCTGTCCAATAATCTCAGGGTCATAATATTGTCCCTTACCGATATCACAGAGCAGAAAAAGCTGGAGGAAAGCCTTCAGATACTTTCAGAGACAGACTTCCTGACATCAATCTGCAACCGCCGCAGCGGCGAGTACAGAATAGGGGAAAACATGAAAAGGGAGGTCTTTGGAATGTTCTGCCTCTTTGATGTGGACAAGTTCAAGTACGTTAATGATACGTTCGGTCATGCCGCGGGAGATGCCCTGCTTAAAGGGATAGCAAAAACCATGCAGAAGACCTTCCGTACATCTGATGTCCTGATCCGCCTAGGCGGAGATGAATTCGTTGTCTTTGCCACAGGGATACAGGATACGGCTTTAGGCGGCAGAGTTCTCGACAGGTTCATGGGGAATATGTCCTCAATGGATATTCCGGAGCTCCAGGGACACAGGATAACCATAAGCCTCGGAGCCGTGATCGTGAATGAACCCGAGAGCTTCTCCTCCATGTATGAAAAGGCTGACTCCCTTATGTACAAAGTAAAGAAAAAAGAGGGCAATGCTTATATCTTTTTCGATACGTGAGCTTCGTCTAAAGCCACGGCGGCTGTGATCCATATTCCTTCATGCTGGCTTGCTCCGGCTGATTTCCGAATATCATATGGCGCTCAGCTGCATACGGTAGTATTTTTCATACAGTCCGCCCTGTTTGATCAGTTCTCTGTGTGTGCCGCGTTCCTTGATCCCGTCGTTGTCAAGGACTATGATCTCGTCGGCCCCGAGGATGGTAGACAGTCTGTGGGCTATGGTGATCGTGGTTCTCCCCATTGCAAGCTTTTCGAGACTGTCCTGGATAAAACGCTCACTTTCATTATCGAGGGCACTCGTTGCTTCATCAAGGATCAATATGGGTGGATTCTTCAGGAATACCCTCGCTATGGCGATGCGCTGTTTTTGTCCTCCGGAAAGCCTGGCGCCCCGCTCTCCGACCTGTGTATCAAGACCTTCGGGAAGTTCCTGCAAGAGATCCAGCAGATCGGCATCCCCGGCCGCTTTCATTATATCCTCATCAGATGCGTCAGGTCTGCCGTAAGCTATGTTCTCACGGATGGTTCCGTTAAAAAGATAGACATCCTGCTGCACGATCCCGATAAAGGTTCGCAGCGATCTTTGAGTCACATTCCGAACATCAACGCCATCTATCTTCACACTCCCTTCAGATACGTCATAAAACCTGGGAAGCAGCGAGCACAGGGTAGTCTTGCCTCCGCCCGAGGGTCCGACTATGGCAACGGACTTACCGGCATCTATGTGCAGATCTATGTTTCGCAGCACATTTTCATCATTTTCATAGGAAAAGCAGACATCCGTATAATCAATGACTCCTCTCACTCCTTTTAGTTCTTCCGCATCCGGCCTGTCAGTGATCTCCGGCATGGTCTCCATCACTTCATTAAATCTCTGAAAGCCCGCGAGTCCCTTTTGAAGCATTTCGGTAAATTCCACGAGAACATTTATGGGATTGATGAAGATGCTGATGTAGAGAGCATATATGGCCAGATCCTCGCCGGAAAGCGAACCTTTTGCGATAAGAAATCCCCCTGCCACCAGCACGATCACATACATCAGCCCTTCAAAAAGACTGTTCCCGGAAAAGAACAGTGACATCTGCCGGTAATTTGCTTTTTTGGAATCAAGGAAAGCCAGATTGCTTTTGTCAAATTTTTCCTTTTCGATCTCCTCGCCGGCGAAAGATTTCACAACCCTGATTCCGGAAAGAGTATCCTGCAAGGATGAGTTGATCCCGGCCACCTTGATGCGGTTGTCATTAAAGGTAGCACGCATCCGCCTGTTCTGTGTAAATGTGAAGATCCCCATGAAAATGCCCATGATGGCCAGACAGGCAGTCAGAGGTATATTGATGCAAAAGAGCAGGATGAGAGAACCGGCAAGCTTGATCACAGAAATGAAGACATTCTCCGGCCCATGATGCGCAAGCTCCGATATATCAAAAAGATCGGACACCAGCTTTGCCATCATCTCGCCTGTATTGTGGGTATCGTAGTAGGAAAACGAGAAGGCCTCAAACCTTTCGAACAGGTCATGCCTCATCTGCGACTCCATCCGCGCACCCATCATATGTCCCTGATAGGTGACGTACCATCTGCACAGCATCCTGATCACGTACATCATAATGAGCGCCAGTGCAAGGATCCCGAGTTTTGACAGTATCTCCTGAGGAGAGCGCAAAAACAGCGTGCTTCTCAGCACCCGCAGGAACTGCGGAAAAGCAAGGTCGATCAGTGACAGTACTGTAGCGCAGAAAAGGTCGCATATAAAAATGCTTTTATATGGTTTGTAATAAGGTATAAATTTTCTGACAAGCTTCATAAAATATATAGTATCACAAAATACAGAGAGGCAAGCTTCTTAAAGACTTATTTCTGCTCTGCGGAATATTTTGTATAGAGGTCGATCATCTCCCTTTCGCTTATAACGGTAACCCTGCCCTTTTCATATTCTGAGGTTATCCAATCATACATTTTTTGTATCAGAGCGTCTTTCTTCGACAGACGCTCTTTTCCTTGCGCGGCTCTGTATTCATTTACCCAATATGCAACTCCGGCCAGACCCGAGGCATTGTTTATCGAGACCTTAGGCGGCCGTGCGAGTATGGTTTCCGTATCGAAGATATTATAGATCTCGGGATCCTTCATCATACCGTCTGCATGTATTCCGGCTCTGGTCAGATTGAAGCTTTCGCCGACAAACGGTGTCATGGGAGGTATATCATAACCCGTTTCATCTCTGATATAATCCGCGATCTCGGTGATCACCTGCGTGTTCATACCGTTTAAGTGGCCTCGTAAGGAAGCATATTCAAATACCATGGCCTCCAGCGGTACGTTGCCTGTGCGTTCGCCTATTCCCAGAAGAGAACAATTGACGGCGCATGCGCCATACATCCATGCCGTCGTTGCATTTACGACACCTTTATAAAAATCATTATGCCCGTGCCATTCCAGCATTTCGGAAGGAACATCCGAATGGTGCTGTAGACCGTAAATTATACCGGATACACTTCTCGGAAGGGCAGCACCGGGATAAGGTACGCCGTAACCCATAGTATCGCAGGCACGGATCTTGATCGGAACATTGCTGTTCCGCGAAAGCTCCATAAGGCTGCTTGCGAACGGAACAACAAAGCCGTAAAAGTCTGCCCTTGTTATATCTTCAAAATGGCATCTGGGACGCAGACCGGCGTCGATACAGTCTTTTACGATACCCAGATATTTATCGAGTGCCTGTTTTCTTGTAAGTCCCATTTTATGAAAGATATGATAATCGGAACAGCTGACAAGAATGCCGGTCTCCTTAACCCCGATAGATTTTACCAGCTCAAAGTCCTTTTTACTGGCTCTTATCCAGGTTGTGATCTCCGGAAATCTGAAACCAAGTTCCATGCATTTTTCCAAAGCTTTACGGTCTTTATCGGAATACACAAAGAATTCGGTCTGACGTATCATGCCGTTGGGACCGCCGAGCTTATTGAGAAGCTTATATATATGCACCATCTGTTCAGTGGTATAAGGAGTCCTGGACTGCTGGCCGTCACGGAAGGTGGTGTCAGTGATAAATATGTCTTCCGGCATATTCTCCGGAACGCGTCTGTAGTTGAATGTGATCTTCGGTGTTTCCGTATATGGAAACATTTCCTTGAACAGTTCAGGCTTTGCAATATCCTGTAACTGGTAGATATACGGATCCTGTTCCAGTTTATTGGTTTTGCTGCTTAAAACTATATCCCGCATGGTTCAACCTCCCGGCAGATACATAAATCGCATTTTGTTATTTTTCTTATCTGCTTTTATTTATCATATATACTATTATTTGTAAAATAGAAAAAATAAATAGTATGACATCGTCGCTGTTCAGCTTGAATCCTTCATGTTTTGTTCGAGACCGTTTATGAACATCCCTTACATATCCGAAGGAAGCCTGAATTCGTCGAAACCGTTCAGCCTCTGTACCGGCTCATCCGGCTGCCAGACATTTTGACGGTAATTTTCATTCACATGCAGCTCATCAAATCCGTTTTCCGCGTATCCGTCATTGGCGTGAATATCCACCGGGGCTGTGTGAAATTCGTCCGTTGACTGCTTTGACCCGTAGCTTCTTTTCTGCCCGTAGTTATTATTGTAGATATGAAGATCATCCGTATCACTTACTCTGACAGACTGACTTCCGCCGGATGAAGAGATACGATACTCATCCACATTGCTTTTATACGTCTTCCGCTGCTTCTCCTGCCGCCTTCCCGCGGCAGGGACACCTCCGGCATCATCCTTTTTCGGAGTGTTGCTGCTTGCGGCATTGTAACCTTTGTTCATCTGCTTCAAAGCTTCTCCGCAGGCCGGTGCAGCGTAAACCGCAGAAGACATCAAAATACAGGTCAGCAGGCTCATTACGATCAATCGTCTCATATTCTTGTACCTCCTTCGTATTGAACTTTAATCCTTGCTCTTTTTCTTTCTTGCTTTAATCCCCTTGAATGAAAAACTGGTTGTTAGAAGATTTATACCTTTTTATCCAAAATCGATTTCTGAGCCTTCCAGACCAGTTTTCAGGGTAT
>CACZNS010000204.1 GCA_902782575.1 uncultured Lachnospiraceae bacterium | reverse complement strand
TCAGGTTCAGGCTCCGGTTCAGGTTCAGGCTCCGGTTCAGGCTCCGGTTCTGCTTCCATGACCGGCTCCGTATCCGTTCTGTAATCGTAGACAACCTCAGCCGTACCGGCTTCCGCATCCTCCTGTCCCGATCCTCCGATCTCTTTTGCCTCCACGTCTATGACCGTTTCCCGTTCAGCTCTTAAAACCGTATCATACTCCGGGATCGTCTCCTCCGGCTCTTCAAAGACAGTCTCCACTGTCTCGATCTCATCCTCAATGGGCTCGTCGGGAATCTCCTCCGGAAGCTCTTCGATCTCCTCTTCCTCCTGGAATACCGGATAATCATCCATCGGCTCCGGTTCCTTTGTGATAAAAGGCCTTGCCGGTTCGGGCGCCTTCTTCTCTTTTACGATCTGCGGCATGACAGGGGCTCTGCCGTGTTCGGGCAGCCTCCCGGTCATAGCGATACGGGACGTATGTTCTTTGCCATCCTCTTCCCGTATGAAATCCTCCAGGATCTTCCTGACCCGCTCCCTCCATTCTGGCGGCTGAATATCGGACACTCCTTCCTTCAGCCTTTTTTTGGCATATTCGACACCCTGATTCTCTCCGCCGGGCATCTCATTTGCCCGCTTCAGCATGTTTTTGAACGATTCGGCCTGCTCGTCCAGATAAGAATCTGTTACATCGACCGCTTCCACGTCGATCACATTGCTTCGATATGTCTTTTTCTTGTGGCCCATAAAAACCGTTCCTCCTACAGGCAGCGTTGTGTCTGTATGTTTTGTTGTATAATGTTCGGGTCAAAGGTCATAATACGAGCCAAAAGACCTTTTGACCCACACATTATTATATTTTAGGCGTCAGTCTCATGTCAATGACGGGTGTGGCCTCCGCCCAAGGCCCCTCCCCGGGGAAAAACATTGAAATTGATCGATCCAGATGATAAGCTTATGGTCATGAACAGTAAGCTTTATGATCTTTTTTCGAAAATCGTTTCCCGGATCACCATTTTGATCCTGGGGATACTGACCTTTTTTTCCCTGATCAGCACCACCTTTGTAAACGATTTTGATGAAGTTTATTATACAGGAGACCTCGGATTAATTCACGCTTTTTCGTGCATTGTTCTTTTTCTTCTGATCCTTCTCCTGCATTCCCGGTTCCGGTTCCGCATAACAGACAGAACACTGGTCGTTTTTCTTCTGATCATGACCCTGCTGACCGGTGTCTTCCTGGCTCTCACCAATCTGCAGCCGCGATTTGACCAGCGTGAGATACGTGCCGTCGCCGGAAATCTCTCCGTCGGGATCACCGACGACTATCTTCCGGGTGGATACGCGGAGATCTATCCCTACCAGAATACTCTTATCCTGTTTTATGAAATGATCATACGGATCGCCGGATTCGAGCGCTATATCGTCATTCAGTATTTCAACTTATTCTGCATCGTGCTGACGGAAGCTGCCCTGTTCCTGATCCTGAAACGGGTAACTCCGTATTTCAGGGAGATCATGCTCGGGGTCATTCTTTTTATACCCTACTGGGGATTCGCTGGCTTTCTCTACGGTATCGTTCCCGGCTTCTGCCTGGGAATGTGGGGAGTATATTTTTCCCTTTCCTTCCTTCAGGAGCCTAAAATGATCCGGGCTGTCTTTGCAGGTCTCTTTATGGCTGTCGCTTGCAGATTCAAGCTCAATTATACGATACTGCTCTTTGCGGCCGTCATTCTCATTGTCATGGAAACCATCAAAAGCCTGAAGCCCGTACAGCTGCTCCTGATCCTGTCCATGGTCCTGTTTTTTATTCTGAGCGGATCCCTCATCGACCTGGCGGTAAAGAGTCAGATCGACCATCCGCTGACAGACGGGATCCCGGGCATCGCTTCCATGGCCATGGGCCTGCATGAAAACGAACACCGCGGAGCCGGCTGGCATGACAATTATCCGGAAAACACCTACCAAAAAACCGGCTATGACGCTTTTAAAACCGCCGAACTGTCCAAAGAGGACATTCTGGCTTCGATCCGGAATTTCAAAGAGCATCCTGTATATATGGCAGGATTCTTCATCCGGAAAACCGCATCCATGTGGAATGAGCCCACATATTATTCATGGGTATCCCAGCAGGGCAGGGACGAAGCTTTGGATAAAAAGATCTTTTTCCCGGGGATCCCCTTTGTGACAGGTTCGATGAATATCCTCCAGACCTTTCTGTATCTTTTTGCACTCCTGTATTTTATCCTGCACAGAAACGATACGGATTTTATCAGGCTCTTCTTCGCCCTGCACTTTCTGGGCGGCTTCTTTTTCCATATCCTCTGGGAGGCTCAGAGCCAGTATGCCCTGACATACGCATTCTCTCTGGTCCCGTACAGCACGGTGGGCATGATCGAAGCATATCGGCGGATCCTGGCACTGGACAGAAAGAAGAAGCTTTATCTGATCGTTACGATACTCGCTGCCGGTCTGATCCTGTCCGTACCGGCCGTCTCCTCATTTCTGACGCTGAACAGGGACAACCTGAGGTATGCGGAATATATAAAAGCCCCCTATTGATCGCCTCTCCTGCCGGTACAGTCCAAAAAAGCGCCGGGCCAGCAGGCTCCGACGCTTTCTTATCATCCGCAAATGCGGAAGACCCGGTCAGGACTCGATATTCAGGATATCCACAAAGCCGGTCACATCAAAAATCTCCATGATATCTTCATTCGCGCCGCGTACGACCATGCTGCCCTGCTTGTTCATAACCTTCTGTGCTGAAAGAAGCACACGCAGGCCGGCAGATGAAATATAAGCCAGATCCGCGATCTCAAAAATGAGTTCTGTGATACCGTCAAGTGCCGTCCGGAGCTCTCCCTCCAACTGAGGCGCCGTTGTGGTATCCAGCCTACCCTCCAGCTTGATCGTAAGTGTTGTTCCCTGCTGTTCTTTCGAAATCGTCATAATCGTTCTCCTTTATCTTTCTTTCTTTGATACGGATTAACCGCAAGATCCGTCGTAATAAACCAACCTACCCTATCATACATAAAAATGAGTTGAAACGCAAGTTCCTATATACATTATACATCAGTTTTTGTTCCGTGCATATATATGCAGTCATCGAAATATCACCCGGGATGCTGGGCGGCTGACCCGGACAGACGGTCATCCGAGTGAGCGCGGGCACCGCTGATCGTCATTACCCTCTCCCGGATGGGCAGAATGCTTTTCGGATTGACCGAAAGCTCGTCGATCCCCGCCTGAAGGAAAGTCTCCGTAAGTGCGGGATCCGATCCGATCTCACCGCAGATACCCACCCGGATCCCCTTCTTATGCCCGGCCTCGGCTGCCATTCTTATCAGCCGCAGCACAGAAGGATGGCAGGGATCAAAGAAAGAGGCCAGCCTCGTATTCTGCCTGTCCACAGCCAGCGTATACTGTGCAAGGTCGTTGGATCCGACAGAGAAGAAATCCACCTCCCCGGCAAGCTCCTCCGCGCACAGCACCGCGGCCGGGGTTTCCACCGTGATCCCGAATTCATAGCTTCCCACTTCGGTACCCTGCGCCTCAAGCTCTTCCCGGCACTCCGATAAAAGCTCCCGGCATTCCCGTATCTCCTGCACATCCGATATCATCGGGATCATGATCCCAAGGGTTCCGTAGGACGACGCCCGAAGCATGGCCCGAAGCTGGGTTTTGAAGATCCCGCGTCTGGCAAGGGAGAAGCGCACCCCCCGCAAGCCCAGGGCCGGATTGTCCTCCGCCTCAAAGTTCATATAGTCCGATGCCTTATCCGCACCGATGTCGCAGGTCCGGATAATGACCGGCTTCGGCGCCAATGTCTTCAGCACCTGCCGGTAGACGAAAAACTGCTCCTCCTCCGTCGGAAAATCACTGTTGTTCAGGAAAAGAAATTCGGTACGGAACAGTCCGACTCCTTCCGCGCCGTTTGCGATCACGGCTCCGACATCCGAAGGATCGCCGATATTTGCCAGCAGACGGATCTTCCTGCCGTCCGCCGTTACGGTCTCCTTATCCTTAAGCTTTTGGATCCTGTCCTTGTCGTCCAGCTCCCTGCTTCTTCTCTCCTCGGTCAGTATTTTCTGCTCCGGCGTCGGCTCCAGAAACAGATGACCGGTGTAGCCGTCCAGAACAGCTTCCTTTCCCTCAAGGCTCTCATCCAGTCCGCTGCATTTGATCAGCATCGGGATCTCCATCCCTTTTGCGATGATCGACGTATGGGAGATCTTGCTCCCGCTGCATAAAACGATCCCCGCCAGCCGCTTCCGGTCAAGCTTCATAAGCTCCGACGGAGAGAGCTGTTCCGCGGCCAGGATATACGGCTTCTGTCCTTCGATCCCGGAAGAAGCCATACCGGTCAGCTCATCCAGAAGTCCGTTCGCGAGATCCGCTATGTCCTCGCTTCTGGCGCTGACATAGAGATCATCCATTGCCTGAAACCTGCCGACGATGGAGCTGAGCCCCACCTGCACCGCATAGGCCGCACTGCGGTTCTGCTCCCGGATGATCTCCTTGACCGAGTTTTTCAGCATTTCATCATCGAGCATCTGCATATGCGCGAGAAAGATCTCGGCACTCTCCTCGCCTGCCTCCGCCTTTGTCTTTTCATAAAGACTCTGCTGCGCATTTTTCAGCCGCTGCCTGGCAGACTCGAATTTCTCCAGCTCTGTCTTTATATCCTGTGTATCCTCGCCGGGCACCTCCCGCTCCATTTTCCGGTAAAACCGGAGAGTACCGGAAGCAACGCCCTTCATGATGCTCTCGCCTGTTATTGTCAGCATTTTTTTCGCTCCAGATCCTTAATTCCCAAAGTACGCGTCTATGCCGTCCGCCATGCCCTCCGCCAGCTTCTGCTGATAAGACGGATCCTGCATTGCCATATCCTCCGTGGGATTTGTCATAAATCCCATTTCCACGATCGTGACCGGCACCTGAGACCAGTTCAGACCGGTCATGGTATCCGTGATCGTAACTCCTCTGTTCTTTGCTCCGGTCTTTGCGCAGAGACCGTTGACCACACAGCGTGCCAGAGACTGGCTTGCCGAAGCGATCTGCGGACAGTAGGGATTGGTCCCGGAGGGCGCCAGGGTCGACGCTCCCGCCGCGCTGGCGCTGTTTGCACCGTCCGCATGTATTCTGATAAACGCACCCGCTCCCGCATTGTTTGCGATGGTCGCCCTTTCCGCATTGCTTATGTTCACATCATTTGTTGTCCGGCACATGACCACGGTATAGCCCCTTGCCTGGAGAACGCTTTGCAGCTTCAGCGCCACATCCAGAGTGAGCTGATACTCCGGTACACCGCTGGACACACCCCGGGTTCCGCTGGTAACCTTCATCTTCATAACGGAAGAGCCCGGTCCGTTTGGCTCCTGGCCGGAGTTCTGATGCAGCTGATGTCCCGCATCGATGCAGACGATCCGACTCCCCCCGGTGACCGTCACCGGCTGCGCCTGTGTCACAGGCTCCTCTTCCCGGGTTTCCTCCTGCTGTGTATTCTCTTCCTCCGCCTGTACCGTCTCCTCTTTGACTGTCTCCTGCTGCTCCTGTTCCGGCTGTCCGCCTTCCTCCGCAGCGTCTGTGCCCTGCTCCTCCGGACTCCCGGCTTCAGGCACTTCCGGGCTCTGCTGCTTCGCAAGCTCCAGCAGCTGTGTCAGATCCCTCTCCGTAAAGACATTTCTGGCGGCTCCCGCTCCCGGCAGGATATCCGACATCGAATCCGCCATGACCGGAACCGCAAACAATATAACAAGCAGCAATACCGCAAAAAAAGCGGCCTTTCTCTTTTTCATCCCAAACTCCCCGCCGGTTTGTTTTAAAACCGCAAACACAGTTATACTATAGCACAACACTGTCGGTCACATCAAATCACAACCTCCGCTCCGTGGGGAACGGAATACAGGATCTCCTGAAAAACATCTTTCCCGGTAAGCTGCCTGAGTGCCTTACCGTAATAATCCAGCTGCGCCCGGTAGCGGGGGATCAGTTCCCCGGGATCCCGGACCCGGTCGGTTTTATAATCCAGGATCACAAACTTCCCGTCCTCTTCAAAAAAGGCATCGATGATCCCCTGTACCATAACGGTCTCGTCTCCGGGATACTCCTCCCCCAGCTCTCCGGCACAGACCGCGATCACAAAGGGCTGCTCTCTCCAGAGCTTTCCCTGCTTTTCCGCCCGGGCCATCCTTGCGGCAAGGGGACTTTTTGCAAACCGGATCAGGTCCTCCGGCACGATCATTTCCGCCGCTTCCACGGAGAGCTTGTTTTCCCGCACAAGACGGGCCGCAAAGTTCTTTACATCCTCCTGTGTGTTCAGCTCGCCGAAGATCATATTTTCAAATGCCGTATGATAGGCCGTCCCCCGCAGAGCCCCGATCACCGGGCCTCCCGGCTGCTGTTTAAGGCCTGAAATGAAGCGCGGCACGGTTGACTTTCTTTCTTCGATATATTCATTCAACGGCACACCGGCCTCTTCCATCGCTTCATGCTTGATCAAAGAGACCGAAACCTTTTCCGGCACATGCACGGAGGCACCGTGGGGATAATCAAATATCAGCTTTCCTTTAAGCTCTTCCAGCTTTTCCCGGGATACAGACTCCGCCAGCTCCAGGAAACGTTCCCTGTCCTGCTTTTTTTCATCCTCCCGGACAAGCTCATGAAAGACCAGCTCTCCAAAGGGCACCACTCTCCGGTTGATACTTCCGGAAAGATCTTCATCCAGCAGGAAAGCCAGGTCGATCCATGCCGCAAAGCTCCCTCCCTCCGCCACGGAGGCCGGCGTTTTTTTCACCGACCTGGGAAGCGGGACAGTTCCCTCCTCCGACTGTTCGGAAACCGCACAGGCTGTCAGGATCAGCTTCTCCTTTGCCCTTGTCATCGCGACATACAATACTCTGAGCTCTTCTCCCAGCATTTCGGACTTCGCCCGCTCCGAGATCACTGTCTTGATCAGCGTTTTCTGCCTTGTGCGCCTGACCGGATCCGTAAGGTCCATTCCCACCCCCAGCTCATCATCCGCGATCAGTCTCTCCCGAAGGTCCGTCTGATTGAATTCCTTTCCCGTCCCGCTTACAAAAACCACCGGAAACTCCAGTCCCTTGGAGTGATGGATGCTCATGACCGTCACGGCATCCCGCGTGTCCCGGATGCCGGCCTCTCCGAAGTCGATCTCATATTTTTTCATATTCTCGATATATCGTATGAAGCGGAAAAGCCCGCGGTAGCTGGTCTTCTCAAACTGTTCGGAGCGATAGAGCAGCATTTCGAGATTTGCCAGCCGTCTCTTTCCCTCCGGCATGGAACGTACATAATGATCGTATCCGAACTCCCGTATGATCCCGGCGATCAGCTCCCGGATAGAGGTGAAGGATGCGATCTCCCGGAATCCGTTCAGGTTCCTTAAAAATTCACGGGCCTTCTCACAGGCATGCTCTTCCTCCTCCGACCCGTATTCCTCCCTCCCCGCCGCATCGGTCAGAGCATCATACAGCTCTTTCCCCGGTTCAAGGCCTCTGATCAGGGCCAGGTCACTCTCATCCATCCCGCCGAAAACACCCAGAAGCGTCCCGGCCAGCGGTATGTCCTGCCTCGGATTGTCGATCACGCTTTAGAAATTCAGGATGTTCCGGATCTCAAAGGAAAGAAGATATCCGCTCCTTGACTCGGTCTGAACGGGTATGCCGTTCGAAGAGAGCACATCGAGAAAGACCTCGTCCCAGCCCGAACGGGCCCTGAGCAGGATCACGATGTCCCCGTAGGTGCAGGGTCTGCTTTCCTTTTTCTTCACATCCTCCACGGAAAAGCTTCCCACAAGCTCCATGATCCTCTGCGCGACAGCCTGCGCCTCAGTCGTCCGTTTATCCGTGATCCCGGTGGGATCCGTTTCCGTCAGAAGATACTCGGTCTGATCCTGCATGTTGGCCGTACTGTACAGACCGCCGTAGTTCAGGAATGCGCTGCTGTCGTATTCCACCCCTCCCGTCTCACGGTGCATGATCTGCCGGAATACGGCATTTACCGAAGTGAGAACGCTTTCACGACTCCGGAAATTCTTCGCAAGCGTCAGGAGTCTTCCGCTCGTTTTCCCTCCGTCATCCTCCGCCTCCCCGCCGGGCTTTCCGTACCGGTCGTACTTATTCATAAAAAGCCCCGGACACGCGTCTCTGAAGCTGTATATGCTCTGCTTCACATCTCCCACGCAGAAATAATTCTTTCCGTTTGATATGCTTGAAAAGATCGCCTCCTGCACCCGGTTGCTGTCCTGATACTCATCTACGATTATTTCGCTGAAATATTCCCGGTACCGTTTTCTCATCTCTTCATCCGAAAGGATCTGCAGCGCGAAATGCTCAAGGTCCGAAAAATCTACGATACCGCGTTTTCTCTTGGCTTCGGCATAATCCTCCGCATATTCCAGCGTAAGAGCCGAAAGCTCTTTTACGGAAGGCAGACATTCCGACAGCTCTGATATGATCTCCTCCGGTTCCTTTGAAAAATATTTCTCCCTCAGATCTCCCACCGCCTTTTTGGCGCTTTCCCGAAGCACCTTTGCCCGCTCCTTCAGTTCCGGGTCGGCGGGATCGTTTTTCCTGGAAGGAAGCCTTCCGAAGGAAGCACCGTCCAGAGCGGCTTTCCATTCCTTATAGGTCCTGCCGGAAAGAAGGGAGCGGATCTGCTCCCGCTCCGTCTTAAGCAGGGAAAGGTAGATCTCCGGCCCCTCCGGCATCAGGGCAAGCCTTATGGCCTGATCCAGCGCGTTCTCCGCCCTGCCGAGCCTTGCCTTTGCCAGTCTCATGCATTCCTTCATGAAAAGCTTTTCCGTAAGCTCCTCTTCGGAGGATACAAGATATTCATCTGCGATCCCTCTCAGATATCCCTTCACATCCGGCCTGCTGACCGCAAAACGATACAGCTTTTCGATGGCATCGGTCACGTCCCCGTCCGACCGTTTGACGGAAAAACGCTCCAGGAAATCATAAAAGGGGGACTGCTCAGGATCCTCCTCATAATGCCTTTCCATGAGCTTTTCCATGACATCCGCCCTGAGCATGGTCAGCTCTCCCTCATCCGCCACCCGGAATGCGGGATCGATACCGCATACATTAAAGTGGTTTCGGATCATCTCCAGGCAGAAGCTGTCGATGGTCATGATCGGTGCCGAGAAAATGACCGTGAGCTGACGCTCCAGATGCTCTTTTTTCTCTTCGTTTTCCGGAGGCAGCTGATTCAGCTCCGCCTGCAGGGCATCCCGGATCCGCTCCTTCATTTCCGCCGCGGCAGCCTTTGTGTATGTCACCACAAGGAGTCTGTCAAGATCCACTCCTTCGCGGATGACCCTTGTTACGATCCTCTCCACGATAACCGCTGTTTTTCCGGAGCCGGCTGCCGCCGAAACCAGAGTATCCTCTCCGCGGCTCTCTATGACTGTTTTCTGTTCCGGTGTAAAATCCATTCCCATACCTCTTAAGGCTCTTCCTCCCGCCATGCATCCGGGAAAATCTTTGCGGACAGCTTCCGCTTTTCCCCTCCGTCGCAGATGCTCCGGTAGGCGCAGTAAACGCAGGGGGTCTGCCCGTCAAGCTCATAGGGCTCCCTGCTTACGTTTCCCTCCAGGATCTCCTTTTTCAGACGCCTCGCCTGTGCCCTTGTATGATCCATCATCCGCTTAAGGTCATCTTCGGAAGCGGCCGAGGAACGTCCGTCTATGTCCCCGTTCACTTTCACCGCAGCCGGAATGATCTCCGACCGTCCGCCGTTTTCAAGCTCCCTGTCAAAGAATTTCAGCACCCGCCGGTCGGAATTTACGATCCCTCGAAGCTTCAGCTTTTTTCTGATCCGGGAAGCCACATCTTCATCCCGGTCCGACCGTTCCGCATCCACCACCGGGTCATCCACATGGTAATAAAAAACCCCCGCAGGATGCACCGCGGTCGGGTCTGCATGCCGCGTTCCGATCTCGATCTCGAGAGCGGCCGAAAGATATATCACAAGCTGAAGATCCAGGCCGTAATATATCCTGTCCTGGTCAAAGCTCTTGTTTCCCGACTTGTAATCAATGATATCGATCCAGAGCTCCCGGCCCTCTTCATTCCTGTCCACCCTGTCGATATAGCCCTTTAAGCCCTCGCACTCAAACCTTTTTTCAAAGCCCTCCGGCGTAAAGGAGCCGCTCTTTACCTGATAACGGATCGTATCCACCGTTCTCGCCGCGATCCGTGCGATCCGTTTTTTCAGATAAGCGTTCCTCCGGCTTTGCTCAAACATCATCTCATGCTTTTCGTCCTTCACGGAATTTAACGCCTCTGCCAGCAGCTCATCTGACTTTTCATCCTCCACATTCCGGAAGGTCAGGCCGCTTTTCCGCAGTTCTTCGGAATAATTCTGAAGCACGCCGTGCAGGATCGTACCGATATCTCTCATTTCAAATTCAAAATCAAAGCGTTCCTTCAGGTGGAGGGCATACTGCAGGAAATGAGCGTATGCACAGGCGGCATACCGCTCAAGCTCTGTCGCGGACTCCAGCTTCACCCCTCCGTAAACCGCCTCCGAAGCCGTTTTATTCAGGGAATTTCTGACGTTTTCTCCCTGCGCCGCCAGGAGAAGCCGGCCGGCGGTCCCTTCCTCCCCGCTGAAATACCGGTAAAGCTCTGCCGCCTCTTCCGTCCGGGCGCCGATGGTCTCCGCGAGACGCCTTATCGCATCTTCCTCATCATACAGTTCATCTCTTCCTGACTCCCGCTGCCGGATCTCTCCGAAATACCGCTCCGCTTCATGACAGAACCAGGATAATTTCCTGACGGAGCCGTCCGCTCCGTGTGAGGCATGGGAAAGATACAGACGATCGGTGGGTTTGCAGATATTCATGTAAAAATAAAACCGTTCCGTTGTGATCTGCTCCGAAGCGGTGGGAGCGAGCTCAAACTCCCTTTCCTTTAAAAATTCTCTCTCCTGATCCGAGATCAGGCCTCCCTTTACCGGAGCGGAGGGAATATCTCCCTCGCTCAGGCCCAGGATAAACAGCACCTTAATCCCTGAAAAGCGGCTTCGCATCAGATCCCCCGCGATCACGCAGTCCTGACCTGCCGGAAGGGAGCCCACCCGGATCTCGGAAAGCCCGGCATCGATCAGCTCAGCGTACTCTCCGATATCCGTTTCTTCATCGCCGACCAGATCCACCACCCTGTCAAACAGCTGCATAACCAGTGCATAGATCTGTCTGTATTCCATCGCTTCATCATTTCTCTCTTCCTTCTCAAACCTCTCTGCCAGCTCCGCCATCCTCTCCTCCGCGGAAACGGCGGTCAGAAGCCCGTAGAGAGCCCGGGTCTGCTCCCTGGCCGGAGCTTTTCCCGTAAGAGCCAAAAGCGGCGAGAGCAGGGAAAGGATCCGCAGACGAACCTCCTCGGCGGCCTTCAGCATCTCTTCGCTGATCCCCCGGTAGACCTTTGTCCACGGCTCTTCATACTGCTTCATCCCCCGGATCTTAAAAGCCCGGATATAGTTCTCGGCCAGATCGATCTTTTCCCTTTCTATCCCTGTCAGATCCGTCCTCAGGAAATGGATCACCGTCTCATACGTCAGATCCTCCCGCACGGAAAGCAGGGCCGCACGGATCATCTCCGCCAGGGGATTCATCGCTATCCCCACAGTCCTGTCGATATAGACCGGCAGATCTCTTCTTCCTGCCTCATCCCGCAAAAGCCCCGCGTAATCCGCGCTGCCCAGTACAATGCCGATGTCCCTGTACCGGTATTTCTCCTCTCTTACCAGACGTTCGATCTCCCTTACCGCTGCGGCTGTCTCCTCCGACGCATCCTCCGCCGTGAAAAGAGAAACCTCCGAGGCTCTCTTTCCGGTATCGGCCATCCTCTCGATCCGCACATCATCATTTCCGATCTGCTTTAATTTCGAGATGGTCCTGCTGCCCAGCGTAAAGAGAGACTCTCCGGAGCCGTCGTCCGTTACCGTAACGGTTATGCTCCCGGTGATCTCATACAGCTTCTCCATCAGGACATACTGCACCGGCGTAAAGCCCGTGAAACCGTCAAAACAGATCTCGGCGCCGTGCAGAAATTTAGCTCCGTCCGCGACACCGGCCGCCTTGCTTAAAAGCTCCTCCCTCGTGATGTATTTCCGACCCAGCTGCTCTTCAAACTCCTCATAGATCAGACGGATATCCTTCAGCTTCATCGAAAGGTAGGGATTGACAGTCTGCGCCTCGCTTATCATCCGGTCCACCGCCCCGGGGCCGATCCCGTACTGCATGAATTCGGAGATCACGGACTTTACGCTTCCGATATATCCCATCTTTTTCAGATTTCCGGAAAGCACCGGCAGCTCCTTCTCCTTCCGTGAAGCGATCCGCCGCAGGATCAGATTTTTAGCCGTATCGTCGATGACCTCCGAAGCATCTCCTCCGGCTTCCTCAAAAATCCTGTGCGCCAGCCGGTTAAAGCTCAGGACATCAATGTTCAGGATCCCCTTTCTGCCGCTCAGATCGATGATCCGGCGCATCGTCGACAGCGAAAACTGCTCCGGCACACAGAGAATATAATTTTTTTCCGGATGCTCCTCCGCCTCTTTGCAAACGGTCCCGTAGAGACGGCTGCTTTTGCCGCACCCCGCGGGACCTGCGATTATCCTGATCAATCTACGCTCCTCCTTCTCTGCGGCACACCGTCCGCAGACATCATCTCACTTCTTAACGACCACTCTGAACTTAGGTCCCTTCGTTTCATCCGGTCCGTCGTCCTCATCCTCATCTTCCTCTTCGCTTTCATCCTCATCCTCTTCCTCTTCAGCCTCCTCCGGCTCATTCCGCTTCAGCCGAAGGGAATTCAGGAACGACTCCCGGTCTTCCTCTTCCTCCTCGTCCTCCTCATCCTCTTCCTTTTCTTCTCTCAAAGGTTCCGAAACCAGCCGGTTGATGATCCGCCGTCTCTTTTTCCTCCCGCTCTCTTTCAGGATCATGGAAATGATCATTACCACAGTCAGGAAGAAAAGCGTAAAAAGGATCAGTACGATCATCAGGCTCACAGCCGACCTGTCCGCATAGACAAAGCGCACAAAGAGAAGCGTATTTACCATGATCCCGAGGATCGAAGCCATCATCAGGTTCATATCCACCAGAAACAGACGGAGCATCTTCTTTGCGTAATAATAATTCAGAATGGCGAAGATCAGCGTGACCGGAAGCATGATGACCGCTGCCGTCGCGTTTCCCAGTCCGAAGAGACTGATCCAGATCGGAAGAACGATCCAGTCCAGCAGGAACATATTTACATTTATTTTCATAATCTATATCAGCCTTTCCTGTTTCACTTTACTCTTCCGTCTGCCCGGTCTCCCTTTCCTTCAGGGACTCCAGAAATTCCTCCTCCGTCAGGATCGGAATGCCGAGCTCCTTTGCTTTCCTGTTTTTTCCGGACAGGGAGGCAGCGTCATTATTGATCAGCGCAAAGGTCTTTTTGGATACGCTTCCCGAAACCTTTCCCCCCCGGGCTTCGATAAACTCCGTCAGCTCGTTCCGGTTTCCGAAATGCGTCACATCCCCGGTGACCACATAGGTCCGGCCTAAAAGACTCTGATCCGTCCCCGTCTCCCCGCCGGACAGCATATTGACACCGGCCTCCTTAAGCCTTTTTATCAGCTCCCTGGTGCTTTCCTTCCGGAAATAGGACCGGATCGATGCTGCCGTGATCTCTCCCACGTCCTGCACCTTCAGCAGCTCGGCCTCGTCCGCTTCCATCAGCTTTTCCAGGTCCTTAAAATGCCGCATGATCGTCCGCGCAGACGTTTTGCCCACGTTTTCCACCCCAAGCCCCGCAAGAAGCTTTTCCGGAGGATTTTTCTTTGATTCCTCTATCACGGAGAGCAGCTTGTCCGTATTCTTTTCCTTGCCGATCAGGCCTTTTTCGATGAGCTCCTCCCGGTGCTCCTTCAGATGGTAGATATCCCCGATGTCCTTCAGATAGCCTTCCTGTGTGAGGGTTCGGATATATTCCTCCCCGAAGCCCTTGATGTCCATCGCATCCCGCCCCACAAAGTTGATGATCCTTTTCAGCAGCTTTGCCGGGCAGTCCGGATTGGTGCATTTCAGATCCGCCGTATCCTCCTCGCGTTCGGTCCTGGAGCCGCAGACCGGACAGACCTCCGGGAGCTTATAGACACTGCCCGATGCCGGATTTTTTTCTTTGTTCACGCCCTTGATCTTCGGGATGATCTCCCCGGATTTATAGACGATAACCGTCCGGCCGATCCCGATCCCGAGCTCGTCGATAAAATCCTGATTATGAAGTGTCGCTCTGGAGACCATCGTCCCGCAAAGGCGGATCGGATCAAAGACCGCCGTCGGATTGATCCTTCCCGTCATGCCCACGGAAAGCTCGATCTCCCGGATCACGCTCTCCTTCTCCTCCGGAGGATATTTGTATGCTATATGACCCGCACTGTATTTGCTGCCTGCGGGAAAATCGCTCCGATACGCGGTCTGATCGATCTTCACAACGGCACCGTCGATATCGTAGGGCAGCTCTCCCCTCTTCTCTCCGATCCCGTCGATCGCCTTCAGGATCTCCTCTCCGGTATGGCAGAGATAGGACGGCACCGTCTGGATCCCCATCTCCTTCAGCTTTTCCAGCCCCTCATGATGAGAGGCGGTATAGGCTTCGCTTCCCTTCTGTACATTGAAGACAAACATCGACAGCCCCCGCTCCCTGACCATTTCTGGATCCAGCTGGCGCAGGGTCCCCGCAGCGCAGTTTCTGGGATTGGCGAATAGTTTCTTCCCCTTAAGCTCCTGAAGCTCGTTCGTCTTTTCAAAGTCCTCATGGGACATATAGACCTCGCCTCTTACCTCAAGGTAATCCGCCTCGGGCAGCGTCCGGACGATATCCGGGATCACAAGGGCATTTGCGGTCACATCCTCACCCACAAAGCCGTCTCCTCTGGTCTCCGCAAGGCGGAGCTGTCCTCCCTCATAACGGATGCTCATCGAAAGACCGTCGATCTTCTGCTCCACATCAAAGGCCGCGTCCGGATGCAGCTCCTGCACCTCACGCACCCAGCTTAAGACCTCCTCTTTTGTAAACACATCCTCTATGGACAGCATGGGGACATCGTGCTCCACGTTGATACCGGCGGTCCGCTTCGTCGTACCCCCGACGATCTGAGTCGGAGAATCCTGACTGCGGTATTCCGGATGCTCTTTTTCTATCGCCTTAAGCCTGCGCATCAGCGCGTCGTATTCCGCATCCGTGATCTCCGGCGCATCCTCATTGTAATACAGATCCATATGATGTCTGATGAGCTTTGTCAGCTCATCGTACTGTGCTTTTCCGTTCATCGCTTTTCCTTTTCTCCCGCCTTCTCCGATCCTTCCCGATCAAGCATGTAAAGCTCCTTCGCATCCAGGAAGCGGTACTCTCCCTCCTTCAGATTTCCCAGTCCGATCCCGGCAAAGCTCACCCGTTTTAAGGAGATGACCTCCGCGCCGAAAAAGGAAACCAGCTTCCGGATCTCCCGGTTCATTCCCTCCGTCAGCGTGATCCTTAAGCTCCCCGGTCCGTCCCGGCTGATCCTGCAGGGCTTCGTACTCCGCTTTTCCTCAATGGGTATCCCGCCCTTTCTCATTTTATCCAGAGCCTCGTCGGAAAGCTCCGGATCCGTTTTTACCTCATATACCTTCTCATGCCCGTTCCTTGCCCTCAGGAGACGATCCGTCAGTTCTCCGTCATTTGTCAGGAGGATCAGTCCCGTCGAAGCCTTATCAAGCCTTCCCACAGGATAGATCCTGTACGGAAGTCCCAGGGCATCCACGATATTGTTTCGTTCCCGCCCCTGATCCTTCGTGCTGCACACGATCCCGGCAGGCTTGTGATAGGCGATGACGACCCGCTCCGTCCTCAGCTCTGCGGGCTTTCCGTCAAAGCAGACCAGGTCTGACTTTATGTCAACCTGTATCCCCTTCTCCGCCCGCCTGCCGTTTACGGTCACACGGCCTTGTTCCACTGCCCGGTCCGCCTCTCTTCTGGAGCAGACTCCCGCAGAGGACAGGTATTTATTCAGTCTCATAGGCATTGTTTTCGATCAGATAATCCTTGATATGCGCAAGCAATGAAGCATATGTGTTCATGACCCGGTCCAGATGTTCCTCGATATATACCCTGTTTCCTGCCTTTCCGGCAAATTCCAGAGCCTTAAACTGCGAGGAAAGCTCTTTTGCCCCGATATTCGCGCTGCTCCCCTTAACCGCATGGGTTTCCACCGTGAACCGCTTCAGACCGTCCTCCGCCGTAAAGGCCTCCGGAATGATCTTAAGCTTTTCCAGACCCTCTTTATGATATACATTCAAGATCAGATGATAGACGGTCATATCGCCGCCGACTATGGAAAGGCCCTCCTCCATATCCACACCGGGCAGGACAGGTTTTTCACCGGACTCCCTTTCTCCCGGCTCCTTCTGCGCCTTCTTTTTCTCCGCGACATTTCCCATCTGCTTCAGATAATCCGTATCTTCCGGCCTGAGGATCTTCTTCCTTGGAAGATAGGTCTGCAGGATCTCCTCCAGATACCGGTTCTTCATGGGCTTTGCCAGATAATCGGAGAATCCCATCTTCTGCAGGCTTTCCTTCAGTCCGCTTCCGAAATCCGCCGTGAGACAGACAATGGGCAGATCCTTACCCTTCGAGCTTCTTCTGAGCTCCTGGAGCACAGCCACACCATCCATTCCGGGCATTATCCTGTCCAGCAGAATAAGATCGTACTCCTTCTGGCGGAAGCGCCCCACTGCCTCATGTCCGTTCCGCACCAGATCCGCATCGATCGCATACCTTTTCAGCAGTTCTCCCGCCACCTGAAGATTTACCATGTTGTCATCCACAACCATCACCATAGCCTCCGGCGCGATGAAGCTCTCTCCCAGCTCGGATCGCTCATATTCCTGCGCATTCCAGCGGTCGCAGAAAATATCGGCCAGATTCAGCGTGTTGACAGGCCTGCGGATGATGCGGCAGCGTCCGAAATCCCCCAGGGAATGGTTTAAATCCGTCAATACATAGACATACGGCAGCCTCTCCTCGGTAAGGAACCCCTTCAGATCCTCATACCGGGTGTCCTGCAGGAAAATGTAGGAATAGCGGTTATTTTCGATCTTTTCTCCAAACTCCTGGATCGTTGACGCAAAGTCGATGATGGTTTTGAAGGCGCTTAAGCGGCTCCGCCAGATCTGTCTGCGGTAATCGCTGCTGCAGGCAATGAGTACCCGGGACATTTCGAGAGCGGAAACATCCACGAGCTGATCCCTCTCCACGATGAAGCATTCAAAGCTGATATTGGCAGTGCTGCCCACATCCGCCAGACTTTCATACTCCATATTTCCGTTCATCATCCGGAGCATGCCGCGGCAGATCGTAAGCTCCAGTCCCAGCTGCTTCAGACGGCTGTCTTTACGGGAATCATAGGTCTCATAGCTCGCATAGATGTTTTCCAGATCATCCCGGGCGATCCCGATGCCGGTATCCGTGATCCTGGCAAAGATCGTGATCTTTGTACCTTCCCTGTTCTTCTTTCCGGAAAGGCTCATGGTAACCCGTCCGCTCTCCGTATGATCCACGGCGATATTCAGCAGGTCTTCCAGGATCTTCGTGATCTTTGACGCATCTCCGTATAAGACATTCGGAATGTCCGGTGCAATGTCCGCCTGGAACACGATACCTTTTTCCTCCGCCTTCCGTTCGGTGTCGGTCATGATATCCCAGATCAGCTTGTCCATGCCGAACTGTTCATTCATCATCTCAAGCTTTCCGGACTCCAGCTTGGAATAAGTCAGTACGGCATTGATCGTGGTAAGCAGACCCTCGGCGGTGCTTCGGATCACCTCGATCTCATCCTTTACCGCATGCTCCGTATCCTCCTTTTCCATCAGCTCCGCCATTCCCATGATCGCGTTCATCGGAGTTCTGAGCTCATGGGACATGTTGGCAAGGAAACGGCTTTTTGTCTGGGAGCCGGTCCGGGAAGAGCGGAGCGCAGCCTCCACCTTCTCATGCTCCACCCGCAGCAGCGACCTCTGAAACAGAACGACGATGACCTGGATCAGGGCGCCTACGGCAAAATTAACGATGATGCTGTTCACGGCCTTCTGGCCGAAGGGCTCATTGTGTATGGTCTCCGGATGAGCGCTGGTAAAGGTCAGAAGGATCGTATACCAGATCGCGAAGGTCAGCAGAGCCATCTTCCGGTTCAGGCCTTTTAAAAGCAAAACCGTATTGATGATCCCGGGGATGAAAAGAAACTCCAGCCCCGCCTTGATCCCTCCGCCAAACACAAAGATCAGCGGCATGCAGATGATATTCACAAAATAGCATGACGTAACCGCTGCCTCGTTATAGCGTCCGGTTTTGATCGCAATAACGGCAATGGCGCTTAAAACCGCACTGGAGCCCAGCAGAATGAATATCGTATCCCCGATGGAGCCCAGATAGATAAACCCCGGGATCGAGATCACGATGAGCATAAAGATCGTGTAGCTCAGGACCATGATCAGGGCACGTCCGGTCTTTGATATTTCATCATTCAGGAAATAACCCTTCAGCTTCCCGATCATCCCGCCGCCTTTCTGATCAGCGCAGGATCCATGAAACGTCTGATGGATTCGGAAAGCAGCCCCACCTGGATCGGCTTTGAGATGTAGTCGTCAAAGCCTGCTCCCAGCAGCATCTGCCTGGCTCCCTCCGCGGCATCTGCCGTCAGGACGATACAGGGAACCTTGCCGGACCATTCATAGCCGGATGCACGGATCGCGCGCAGCGTATCGATCCCGTCCATTTCGGGCATCATATAATCGATAAAGATCATATCATAGCCGGCCTCATCCAGCAGATTCAGCGCATCTCTGCCGCTTGAAGCCGTTACAACAGTCATGCCGTAGCGCGTCAGAAGCCCCTGCGCCACAAACAGATTGGTCTTGTTGTCATCCACCACAAGCACCTTCGCATCGGGGCAGGAAAAGTTCTGCTCCTCCGCCTTGGGCTTTTCGGAAGTTGCCCGGTTCAGATATCTGCCCAGGTTCATACACGAAACCGGCCGCACCAGCCGGTCCGTCTCCTGCCCCAGCCCGTCTGTCCGGTCGATATCGCAGATCACCGCCACCTGGCAGCTCAGCTTATCCAGATATTTCCGGTAATCCAGGAATTTTGAATAAGATACCAGAATGTGGGTGAACCTGCCGTTCCGGCACAGATTTTCAAATCCGATGTCGCTGCGGGCGGCGAAATGCTCCACCCGGCAGGCTGAAAGAGCCTTGCTGACCATATCCGCCTTTTTCTCGTCATCCTCATAGATCAACACACTGTAGACATCTTCGTTCCTGACTGATACTAACGGCTGCTCGTCCACCAGCTTCTGCCTGACTTCAAATGTGAATACCGTTCCCTTGTTATACTCGCTGCTGACCGAGATCCTGCCTCCCATGCTCTCCACAATGCCCTTGCAGATGGAAAGCCCGAGGCCCGTACCCTCGATCTTCATACTTTCATGCAGCTTGTCATCCACCCGCTCAAAGGCATCGAAAAGCTTCGGGATGGCGGATTCCTTGATGCCGATCCCGGTATCCGAGATCACTGCCCGGAGGATCACTTCCTCCCTGTAGATATGCAGCGCCGTAACATTCATTTCGATATAGCCGGCCACCGTGTATTTGACCGCATTGTTCAGGATATTGATAAAGACCTGCCGAAGCTTCATGGCATCTCCGTACAGGGTCTTCGGAAGGTTCGGATCGATATGGACATAAAACGAAAGCTCCGAATCCATCAGTCTCACCGAGATCAGATTGACAATATCCTCCAGAAGCTCTGCCAGGTCGTACTCTTCTCCGGCCGCCGCCCTCTCCCTGTGATCCACCTCGGAAAAGACCAGCAGATCATCGATGGTGGAGACCAGGGCATCGCAGGAGCTTCGGATATGCCCCACATGCTGGGATACGGAAGGCTTCACATCCTTGTCCAGGATCAGTCCGGTCGCGTTGATGATGGCATTCATCGGAGTACGCATCTCATGGGACATGTTCATCAGGAAAACATCCTTGGACTGATTGATCGCTTCCGACCGGAGCCTCTCCTCCTCGGCGGCTTTCATCTCCCTCTCATAGATCTGGGTCTGATAGAGGGTTTCGATCCCCGCGTATGTTGCGGTAATGCCTAACGGCAGGATCACATCCCAGAAGATACTGATGTCGGAAAGACCGAAATTCTTAAAGCGGTAACGGGACAGATACATCCCGTAAACGGAAAGGAAAAAGGAAAGACAGAAGCCTGTTATGGAAATGCTCCTTAACACTCCCTTCAGATTGAAGACACAGAAAAAAAGACCGACAGTGAAATAGATGACTACGGAAGAAATGAGCCGCCCGTCCACAAAATAAGAAAGCGGCAGCATAACCATATTGACAAGCAGAGAAACGGCAAAAGCACACACATTGTAGCGCCCCGTCCGGATCGCGAAGCTGTGCGAGACCAATACCGAAATAATGATAAAAGCCGTAGCCACATAAAAAACGGTCGGAAAAGCCTTTCCCACCGTCTCAAACAAAAAGGCAACGACAGCCAGGAAAAAAAAGAGAAGAGACAGATTGAAGCTTTTGATCTCAAGCGGTATCTGCTCCCCGAAAAATCGTTCCGTCAAAGTCATAAACCGATCTACACCTCCGCATCAGCAGGGAATGAGCCCGGCTGATGGTCCCCATCATGAATCCCGGAAGCTCCTAACCTTCAAATCTGTAGCCAATCTCCGCCAGCTTCAGCCTGGAATCGATCTTCTGAAACAAAACATGTTCAATAAAGGGCTTCCGGACAAAATCCACCGCACCCAGAAAAAACGCCTTGGAGATCACCAGAACAGATGCATCCGCCCCCGTGGTGATAACCGGGATATCTGCCGTCTCCTTATCCTCCTGCAGCGCCTTCAAAAGCTCATAGGCTTCATCATCAGCCAGATACAGATCCAGCAGGATGATATCCGGCTTCTCGGATTTGACCTTTTCTTTCAATCCGGTGGTGTCGGAACAGGTTACCAGCTCATATCTGTCCTTCATCATATCCCCGGCCTGATCAAGAACCGTGGGCATATCGTCCACCAGCAGTACCTTCTTCATCTTTATACCTCCGCAGCATTATTAATCGGCACGGCTATTCCCCATTGCTTTTTGGACTTTTTCTATTTCTTATGATAAAGTATTTAATGGTTTTTTTCAATAGAAAAGGAGATGCGACTATGAGCAGCATTTTGGATCTGTACGGTAAAGGCAGGCCGGTTTTTTCCTGCGAGATCTATCCACCGAAAAAAGAGGAGGAGCTTTTAAACATCAACGAGAAGCTCGACCAGCTGGGGCGGATCGCCCCTGACTTCTTAAGCGTGACCTACGGCGCCGGCGGTTCGAATGCCGGAAAGTCCGTCGAGATCGCTTCCTACGCCAAAAACAGCTGTTCCCTGGAGGTGCTTTCCCATATCACAAGCGTAGGCTTTGACCGGAAAAAGCTCCTGGAGGGGATGGAGGAATTCCGGAAGCACGGCATCGAAAACGTGCTTGCGCTCCGCGGCGACCGCCCGAAGCTCATGACCGACGAGCAGTATGCTTCCAGGGATTTTATCCACGCAAGCGATATGGCTCTGTTTATCCGGGAACAGTTTCCCGAGTTTACCATCGCCGGGGCCTGTTATCCCGACAAGCATTTCGAAGCCGCAACCCCGGAGGAAGACGCGGACAATCTGAAGAAAAAGGTGGAGGCGGGCTGCACGGTCCTGATCTCCCAGCTTTTCCTCGATAATTCCCTTTTTTACAGGCTTCTGGAGAGGATGAAGGCCAGGCAGATCGATACCCCGGTCTCCGCGGGGATCATGCCCATCACCAGTGCCAGGATGCTCGGCACCACCATCTCTCTTTCAGGCACCTCCGTTCCGAAGGAGTTTTCGGATCTCGCCGCCAGATATGCGGATCATCCGGAGGACATGAAAAAAGCCGGCATCGACTATGCGATCCGGCAGGCAGAGGATCTTCTCTCACATGGCGTGGACGGCATCCATCTTTATATCATGAATAAGCCGTTCCTTGCGGAGACCATATTTGAAGCGATCCGCTGATCAGTTTGCTTCATTTTTGCGGGCGCGACCCATCAGCTCCTTCAGGGCCTCGTCCGCTTTTTTGTTTTCAAACAGCACCGCGTTCATTTCGGTGATGATCGGCAGCTGAACATCGTATTTCTTTGCGAGAGCGACGGCAGCCCTGGCGCTGTACACGCCCTCCACCACCTGCTGCACTTCCTTCATGGCCTCTTCATAGGTCTTTCCCTGTCCGATCAGGATCCCGGCCCTGCGGTTGCGCGAATGCATCGAAGCGCAGGTAACGATCAGATCCCCGATACCGGTAAGGCCCTGGAAGGTCTCTCTTTTTCCCCCTGCCGCTTCCCCCAGACGGGCGATCTCATGGATCCCTCTGGTGATCAGGGCAGCCTTGGTATTGTCGCCGTAGCCGAGTCCGTCCGCCGTGCCGGCAGCCAGCGCGATCACATTCTTCAGCGCTCCTCCGAGCTGCATCCCGTAGGGATCGTCAGAGGTGTAGACCCGGAAATAGTCATTCATGAAGGTATCCTGCACGAATTCCGCAAGAGCCTGATCCTTCGAGCCGGCCACGATAGCAGTGGGCATTCCGCGCCCCACCTCCTCCGCATGGCTCGGTCCCGACAGAGCAGCTGTCTCTGCCTGAGAGATCTCTTCATCGATGATGTCCGTCATCGTAAAAAGCGTCGTTTCTTCAATTCCCTTGGCTACGCTTACGATCCGCTGTCCTTCCTTTACGAACGGCTTCATCCGCTTTGCCGTAGACCTTACGAAGGGCGACGGAACCGCCACCACCAGCAGATCCTTATCCCTGCAGGCACTTTCCAGATCCGCCGTAAAGCTCATACTGTCCGGAAGCTTCACCCCCGGAAGCTTTTCCGTATGCTCATGGTTCTCCTTCAGCAGCCGGATCTCATCTTCGAGGGCCGACCAGACCGTAACCCGATGTCCGTTTTCCGATAAAAGATGCGCAAGTGCTGTTCCCCAGCTGCCTGCTCCTATGACCGATACAGTTAACATAATGTCCTCCCTGCTGAAGTGCTGTCGAGCTTTTTTCGTGAATCTGCTTATATCCGGTGCGTGTCCTACGGGAATGTCACTCCTCCGGTCCCTGCTCAATTCTCTTTTCCACAGTCCCGAGATATGCGGCCCTGACCTTTTCATCCTCAAGCAGCTCTTTTCCGGTACCCTCCATGGCGATCCTGCCGTTTTCGATCACATAAGCCCGGTCCGCCACATGCAGTGCCATATTTGCATTCTGCTCGATGAGCAGCACTGTGGTCCCCGCTTCATGGATCTGACGGATGATCTCAAAGATCCCCTGTACCACGATAGGCGCAAGCCCCAGAGATGGCTCATCCATCATCAGAAGCTTCGGCCTGCCCATCAGAGCCCGCCCCACGGCCAGCATCTGCTGCTCGCCTCCGGAGAGGGTACCCCCCTCCTGCCAGGAACGCTCCTTCAGTCTCGGAAAATATCCGTAGACCATCTCGATATCCTTTTCCAGATCATCTTTCCGAAGGTATGCACCGATCTTCAGATTTTCAAGAACCGTAAGGTTCGGAAAGATCCTGCGCCCCTCCGGCACCATCATCAGCCCCCTGGAGACGATCGCCGTGGGATCCTTCCCCGTGATATCCTCTCCTTCAAAAATGACCGTACCGCTCTTCGGCTTCACGAGTCCGGAGATCGAACGCAGGGTAGAGCTCTTTCCCGCTCCGTTTGCACCGATCAGCGTTACGATCTCCCCGGCCTTCACATCAAAGCTGATGCCGCGGACCGCCTCGATCCCTCCGTAGCTCACCTGCAGATCATTTATCTGTAAGACTGCTTCACTCATTTTTATACCCCTGCCGTGCCGCAGCATTTATGCGCGGTACGGATACTCATGAAAAATTGAAAGTTTACTTTCAAACTTTAACCCTCTTTTGACCGGTCCCCTATCCGATCCCTATTCCGTGACTCCGAGATACGCCTCTATCACCCGCTGGTCTGACTGTACCTCCTCCGGCACTCCCTGGGCGATCTCACTTCCGAAATCGATCACATAGATATAATCGGAAATGTTCATGACCAGATCCATATGATGCTCGATCAGAAAGATCGTAAGCCCGTAGCGCTCCCGGATCTCCTGAACAAAATCCGCAAGCTCCAGTGTCTCCTGCGGATTCATTCCGGCCGCCGGCTCATCGAGGAGCAGCAGCGTGGGATCCGTGGCAAGAGCTCTCGCGATCTCCAGTCTTCTCTGGAGTCCGTAGGGAAGGCTTGTGGCCGGTTCGTCCTTATAGGCATCCAGCCCCTGCTCGCAAAGAAGCGCCATCGTCTCTTCCCTCATGCGCTTTTCCTCCTGGAGATTTCCACGGAAGATCGCGGAGAAAACATTCTGCTTTGCTCTCATATGCTTTGCGATCAGTACGTTTTCAAATACCGTCATGCTTTTCCAGAGCCTGATATTCTGGAAGGTCCGTGCGATCCCCAGCTTCGTGATCTCATCGGGAGTCGGGGAAAGCACGGATTCTCCGGCGTATTTTCCCGCATTCTCTCCTTTGTAGTTCTTTGCGTCCCTGCTGCGGGGATAGCTCCTGACCATGGGCTTTCCCATAAACTCGATCAGGCCGTTCGTAGGCTGATAGACACCCGTGATACAGTTAAAAGCCGTTGTCTTGCCGGCTCCGTTGGGTCCGATCAGCGCGATGATCTTATGCTCCGGCACGTCCAGCGTCAGATTGTTTACGGACACGACGCCGCCGAACTGCATGGTTACATTTTCCAGATGTAGAGCGATCTTATTATCCATTGAATTACTCTGCCTTTTATGAGCCGCGTTTACGGCTGTCTTTTTTCAGCCTTTCTCTTGAAAAGGCCACCGATATTCAGCTCCCTGTTTCCCATGATCCCCTGTGAAAAGAAGAGCACGATCACCATGATCACGACAGAGAACACCACCATTCTGAACCCGTTCCGAAGAAGCGGGACCTTAAAGCTCCCGATGTACATCTCACTGTCCAGGAACCTGAGCCACCATTCCGAGCAGGCCACATACAGGAAGGTTGCGATCACCGACCCCGACACGGACCCGATCCCTCCGATCACGACGATCAGCAGGATCTCGTAGGTCATCGTGGAGGTGAAGGCCTTTGCCTGCGCATTCGCCACATACATTGCAAAAAGCGCTCCTCCGACTCCCGCAAAAAAGCTGGAAATGACAAAGGAGAGCATCTTATGCTTAAACAGGCCCACTCCCATTGCCTCTGCGGCGATCTCATCATCACGGATGGATTTGAACGCACGGCCGTAGGAAGAGTGGATCAGAAGAACGATCAGCACGATACAGAGAGAAGTGATAAGGAACGGCACGAAGGTGGAAAGCCTTAAGACCGTATTTCCCGACCCGTCCGTAATATTAAAGCTGGAGAACGTGGGAAATCCCTTGATCATATTCGCCCCGTTCGTGATCGGACCGAGACGCTGCCACTGAAAGATCGCACGAAGGATCTCCGCAAAACCCAGGGTTGCGATAGCCAGATAATCGCTTTTCAGACGAAGCACCGGAAAGCCGATCAGAAAGGCGAAAAAGCCCGCCACACAGCCTGCGAGGATCAGTGCCAGGAGGCAGCCGAGTACCAGAGAGACGGCCCCTCCCGCTCCGCTGCTCCCGAAGATCCCCTGAAAGATATCTACCAGGGAAAAATCAAAGGCGCAGCCGCCGAAAAGGTAATAGACCTGATCCTTCTGCTCCGCGGGAACCGTGAGGATCGCATAGGCATATGCCCCGAGAAGCATAAATCCCGCCTGTCCCAGAGAGAAAAGCCCCGTGAAGCCGTTAAGCAGATTCATGGAGACTGCCACAAGCGAGTAGACCGCCGCTTTTTTCAGCACCGTAAAGAGCGGACTGGTGGGCTGCAGCACCTGCGGAAGCCCCGGGATCATATCACTGATATTTTCCAGCAGGATCACCAGCAGGAGCAGCACCGCGATCCCGGCAAAGGCCGGGAGAAGATTCTGTTTTTCATTAACGTTTTTATTCATACTGATACCCCTTTTGCCGGCCTTCCGTTCCGTTCACGGCCATACCGTCAGCAGCGGAGGCGTGATCCGGAGCGTAAAGCTTCCCCTGTTTCAGACCTTGTCCGTTGCCGCCTCTCCGAACAGTCCCTGCGGCTTAAACACCAGGATCACGATCAGCAGCGCAAAGGTGAAGGCATCCGAAAAAACGGACACGTCCCAGGAGGACGGAAGCCCTTTGATGATGGTTTCGCAGATACCGATCAGAAAAGCGCCGATCACGGCACCCGGAATGGAGCCGATCCCTCCGAATACCGCGGCCACAAAAGCTTTCAGCCCCGGCATCGCGCCCGCCATCGGTGTGATCGCGGGATAATTCGTAAAGAAAAGGATGGAACCGACTGCCGCCAGAGCGGAGCCGATGATAAACGTCACGGAAATGACGCTGTTGATCCTGATCCCCATCAGGCGGCTCGTCTCAAAGTCCTTGGACACGGCCCGCATGGCCATTCCCACCTTTGTTCTGTTGATCAGCTGGGAAAGGGCCACTACCAGGGCCAGAACCAGAAACGGGGTAATGATGACCACCCATTTCGTCTGCGTCCCCGCCACATTCACCGTATCCGAAAGAAAGGGGATCACGGGATAGGTCATGGGCTGCCCGCCGGTCACATAGGTTGCGGTATTCTGTAACAGATAGCTCACGCCGATCGCAGAGATCATGACCGACATTCTCGGGGCATTTCGAAGGGGCTTATATGCCGCACGCTCGATCGTAAAGCCCAGAAGCACGGTCAGCAGGATCACAAGCGGCAGCGAAACCGAGATCGGCAGGGTCGCCGTCAGGTAGATCCCCATCAGTCCCGCCACCATGAACACATCGCCGTGAGCGAAGTTGATCAGGCGCAGGATCCCGTATACCAGCGTGTATCCGATTGCAATCAGGGCATACTGCCCT
>CACZNS010000203.1 GCA_902782575.1 uncultured Lachnospiraceae bacterium | reverse complement strand
TGTTGGTTTTCTCGTTGTCAAAGGCTCCGCTCTCATCAAAGAAAATGACCTCGGCGGCATCGATGAATTCGATCCCCAGGTAATCCGACATGATGATCCCGTTTAAGTATTCTCCCCGGGAGGCCGCATAATCCGCTCCTGTCAGAGCATGAAAATTCTGTTCGATCTTCTCAAACTCCCCGGAAAGATCCGTTTTCAGCTTCAGTCCGTCGATGATCTCCTGATACCGGGTCCGGATGGTCTTCAGCTCCTTGCTGAAATCCTGGCCCTCCTCCGCCAGCTCGTAGCAGGTATAAAGCAGATCCGTCACCTTCGTGTCCACCGGAAATCTCTTTCCCGGCGCGGAAGGCACCACGTATCTCCTGCTTGGATCACTGCGGATGATCTCCCCCACCTTTGCAAACTGCTCGGCGCTTGCCAGGGAGCTTCCGCCGAATTTCACGACTTTTTTCATAATCCTCCTCCATCGGCCCCTTTCTTTGGAGCCTGCATTTATTCGTTTCCCGGAAGCGGGCCTCCTCTCCCGATGGGGCCCGTCCGTTTCCCGGTCTTTCTTTGTTTTCAGTCCTCGTCCGCGAAGATCACTTTATCCTTTCCGAGAGAGGCGATCCTCACAAGGGCATAGACCTCAATCCCCGCCCGTTCCAGCTTCTCCCGGCCCGGCTGGAAGGATTTTTCGATCAGTACGCCGCAGCCCGCCACCGTGGCATGAGCCATCCTGAGAAGCCGGATCGCTCCCGTGGCTGCCTCTCCGTTTGCGAGAAAGTCATCCACGATCAGTACGTGATCATTTTCATTAATGTATTTCGACGAAAGGGTCAGCTCGTAATTCGTCCCCTTGGTATAGGATGTGATCATGGTCTGATAAAGCTCTTCGTTTAGGTTCTTCGCCGCCTGCTTTTTTAAGATCACCATCGAAACCCCCAGCTCCTTTGCCGTAAAGACCGCGGGGGAGATCCCCGAGCTCTCGATGGTGACCACCTTGGTGACTCCTCTGCCGGAAAAATGGGATGCCAGGGCTTTCCCGATCTCCTCCATCAATACCGGATCCACCTGACGGTTGATAAAGCTGTCCACCCGCAGGATGTCGTCGTTTACCGCGATCCCTTCCGCCAGTATCCTATCTTTTAATTTCTGCATCTTTCCCCCTCCCACCGCGGCTCTGGGCGCGGTATTGTTTACTATGACAGTCAACGGATCCGGCAATTGCCGGATTACAGCAGTTCAAAGGTCAGTTCGCCGTTCGCGTTCCGCTTTCCTTTATACAGATCCAGCGTCTTATAATCCATGGCATAGATCACATTTCCTTCGGGATCCTCGGTATCCCCGCCGGTCAGATGCTTCCCGCTGATGATATAATACAATCTGCTTCCGGACTTATAGCAGGTCTTGCAGGAGAAATCGTACCGGGTCCCGTCCGGGAGGGTTCCCTTCGGATCCTTTATGGTACCGTTCTCCATCAGGGCAGCGACCACAAACCCCACCGCCTCGTCCTGTCCGATGGCACCGTTAAACTTGAGATCGTATTCCATCGTCACCGGTTCGCTCTCTTTTCCCTTTTCATCCACCGTTACGAAATGATAGGTGCTCTTTCCGAACCGCATCGGAAGCTCGCCCTCGTAGAGATACCTCGTCTCGTCCGGCTTTTTCCCGTAGGATGAATAATAGATCTTCAGACCCTCATTCGCGGATACCGTGATATTGACCGGCTCCTCGTAGGTGCCGCTTTCCGGATAGACCACCGGGGGTTCGGGTGCTCCGGAATCGATCACAAATTCCTCCGTGACCGGCTCGCTGGCAAAGCCCGTCCTGCTGATACTGACCGCCGTGATCTTATGGGTCCCTTCGGTGAGCACCACATCTCCCGTCACCTCATCCGAGTTCTTATCCGGAATGCTGCCGTTCACGGTGATAAAGACCCTGTCCGTATCCTCTCCCTTCTTGAAGGTCAGGACCACGTCATTCTCATAGGTTCCCCCCGCTTCCGAAAACACCGGCGGATCCACCAGATATCCGCCCCAGCGCGCGGCACTCTCCTGATCCGGCGCCAGTCCCGTCACCTGCAGGACCGCATCCGGAGAAAGAGAACGCATAAGGGATTTGCAGGTGTCGATATTTCCGCGGTCTTCGCAGATCATCAGGATAAGCCGGCAGGCCTGTGCATCCTCCGGATCCGCTTCCGTAAGCAGTCTCAGATATTGAAGAGCCTTCTCACCCTCTCCGCTCCGGTACAGGGCCTCCGCCGCCCCGAGGGCAGCTTCCCTGTCTCCCTCCGCTTTTTCCAGGGCTTCCAGATATTCCCCGGAGGCTGAAAGGTAGTCTTCCTCCTCCATGTACCCGGCGGCCCGCTCCATATGCTTTTCGTAGGTGCCGGCAGCGGTGTTCTTCAGATTCAGGAGCAGCGCGATCCCAAGTACAGCGGCAATGGGAAGGATGATCAGGACAGCCTTCCTGCGCTTCTTCGCCTTCTGCTTTCTTCTGAGAGCCGCCCTTTCGGCATGGGACATCTCCTTTACCGGGGCTGCCTCCCGGACCAGACTGTTGGTATCGTCCGGATTCAGATCCCTGGTATCTGCGGCCAGAACGGCATCCGGATTCCGGACGGCCGGGTCTCCCTCGATGGCGCCCTCGATATCGTTCTCCGATAATTCGATTTTTTCTTCAATATCTATGTCAAAATCCGGAACGATCTGAATCTCCGCGCCGCAGCCCGGGCATAGCAGCTTCCCCTCCGGAATTTCAACTCCGCATTTTGAGCAGAGCATGTCTTCCTACTCCTAATTACCTGCAGGCCTTCAGAACGTTCTTCATCAGCATGGCAATGGTCATGGGGCCCACTCCGCCGGGCACCGGTGTGATCGCCGACACATGGGGGAGCACATCCTCATAATCCACATCGCCGCAAAGCTTTTTCCCGTTGTTCGTCTCCGGGTCCACCCTGTGGATCCCCACATCGATCACCACAGCCCCGTCCTTTACATATTCCTGTGTGATCATCTTCGGCCTTCCCACCGCGACCACAAGGATATCCGCCCTCCGGCAGACCTCCTCCAGCCGCCTGGTCTTGGTATGCGTCACGGTAACGGTTCCGTTTTCCCGCATCAGGAGCATGGCCATCGGCTTGCCGACGATATTGCTCCTGCCCATGACTACGCACTCCTTTCCGGTGATCTCGATATTGCTCCTTTTTAAGAGCTCGATGACTCC
>CACZNS010000202.1 GCA_902782575.1 uncultured Lachnospiraceae bacterium | reverse complement strand
TGATCCGGTCAAACACGCCGGAGGAGAAGCCCGCTTCGGGATCCGACGGATCAAGGCTCTGTGCGTTTACGGTCCTGTAGACAAGGATGCAGTGATCCGCTTCCTTTGCGGCCTTCATGCACTCCTCTTCATTCTCCGGGTCATTTGCCATCAGGATGAGCTGCGAATCATTTGAGATCACTCCCTGCTCTTTGAGGAGCTTGCCGGCCAGCTTTCCCGTGCCGATGCAATCGCTGCAGCTGGCTGAAAACAGGATCAGGGTTCTGTCCTCCGCCTCCGGTCTGATCGGAAATGCGTTCCCTTCATTCTTCACAAGGGTAAGGGCCTTCTTTGCGATATCCCATGCCGTATCCCTGTGGTCGCTGCTTCCCACGCCGTCCCGGGCTTTTTCTATGTCCTTCTCCGTCATTTCAAAATCAGACCTGTCAAGGAGCCCGTATTTCTTCTTTAAGGTCAGGATCCTCCTTACGGAATCGTTTATCGTCTCTTCATCGATCGTTCCCTCCTCCGCAAGCTTTACCGCTGCTTCCGCCATATCTCTCATACGCCTGAAATCTTCGGCACCAAACACGTTCGGGAGCATGATAAGATCCGCTCCGGCATTCACCGTCATCCGTACCACATCCTCCGGTGCGAAGTTGCCGGCGATCGCGTTCATATCAAGCGCATCCGTTACCACCACACCTTCAAAGCCCATATCTCCTCTCAGGATATCCGTAATGATCCTGCGGCTCATGGTGGCAGGGATATAGACCTCCTTCCCCGTGGAAGTGGAGGTATAGGTTTCACTCTCGATCTGCGGATATTGGATATGCGCGGTCATAACCATGTCGGCCCCCCCATCGATCGCCTTCTGAAACGGGATCAGCTCGAAGCTCTTCAGCTCGTCATAGGTTGAGTCGATCCGCGGAAACCCCGTGTGGGAATCGGTATCCGTATTGCCGTGGCCCGGAAAATGCTTCAGGGATACAATAATCCCCTCATCCTGCAGCCCCTTTATATACGAAAGGGCATACTCCGATACGGTCTCCGGCCGATCGGAAAAGGAACGGACACCGATGACAGGGTTGTTCGGATTATTGTTGATGTCCACCACAGGCGCGAAATCCGTATTGATCCCGAGAAGACTGAGTTCCTCCCCATATATGCCGGACATGACCCCGGCGTTTGAGGCATCCCCCGTGGCGGCAAGAGCCATGTTGCCGGGTCCCGTGGTCCCGAAGCTGATCCGGGACACGCGGCCTCCCTCCTGATCCACTGCCACAAGCAGGGGAATGCCGCCTCCCTTCCGGTTTTCGGTCTGTATATCTTCGATCAGGCTGATCGTCTGCCCGGCATCCACGAAATTCTGCCCGAACAGGATCACCCCGCCGTAATGATGCTCTTTCAGGTCAGCCCTTATTTCATCATCCAGTTCCGTAACGTTGACCGGCTTGATCTCCCCTTCCGGATCCTCCGACGGACCGGGAAGCGGATCCCGGCCGCGGTATGCAACGAGCATCATCTGCTCCACCTTATCCCTGATCGTCATCTCCTGAAGGAGCTCCTCCACTTCCGCATCCACTTCCGCTTCCGCTTCCGCTTCATTTTCTCCCTGCTCCGCTTTCGGGTCTTCTCCGGTTTCCCCTCCTTCGGCCTGCCCCGCTTCCCGGTTTTCTCCGGTTTCCTGCTCCGGCTGTGTCCCGGCTATATCCGTCTGTACGCAGGATACGGCGGAAAGCATAAAAATCAAAGCCAGCAAAGCCGAAAATATTTTCTTTCTCATCTCAAAGTCCTTCCTTTCTTTCGGCCGGTCAAGCCTCTGACCGGGGTTCTGTTCTCTGAAAGCACGTCCCTCCCATGCCAGGAACTTCATCTCCATAAAACTCCAATGCCGTTCTCTGAAAGCACGGTCCCTCCCATACCAGGAACTTCATCTCCATAAATTCCAATGCCGTTCTCTGAAAGCACGGTCCCTCCCATACCAGGAACTTCATCTCCATAAAACTCCAATGCTGTTCTCTGAAAGCACGTCCCTCCCATGCCAGGAACTTCATCTCCATAAAACTCCAATGCT
>CACZNS010000201.1 GCA_902782575.1 uncultured Lachnospiraceae bacterium | reverse complement strand
TATATTATCTGGTTCCTCTGAAATGGCGCAATGCGGTGCTTTTTGCCGGAAGCGTCGTTTTCTATGCCCTGGGAGAGCCGAAATATGTGGTTCTGGTGCTGGTGTCGATCGTGGTGAACTATTTTGCCGCGGAGAGGATCGCCCTTGCACGACGCAGATGCGGGCTCGGGGCGGTGATCGGAGACGGGTCCGCCGGAGGTTTACATAAACCTAAAAGAGTTGGAAAGATCTGGCTGATCCTCGGAGTAGTCTTCGATGTGGGGATGCTTGGGCTGTTTAAGTACGCGGCTTTCTTTATAAGTTCCATCAACACTCTGTTCGGGACAAATCTGCCGGTGCCGGAGCTGGCGCTGCCCCTGGGGATCAGCTTTTACACATTTCAGATCATGTCTTATCTGATCGACGTTTACCGCGGAAGCTGTGCGGCGGACGACTCGATCATCGATCTGGGTACCTACCTGATGATGTTTCCCCAGCTGATCGCAGGTCCGATCGTCGTTTACAACAAGGTCGCCCTTTCTTTGAAGGCGAGAAAGATCAACGCCGGAAATCTGGAGAGAGGATTGAAGACCTTTATCCTGGGCCTGGGCAGCAAGGTGCTGCTTGCCAACAATTTCGGGCAGATCTGGGATGCTGCGGGGATCGGAGGCTACGATGTGATGTCCACTGCAACAGCCTGGATCGGGATCGCAGCTTATACTCTGCAGATTTACTTTGATTTCAACGGATATTCCCTGATGGCCATCGGACTCGGTGAGATGCTGGGCTTTTCCTTTCCGGTGAACTTCCGTCATCCCTATTCCGCGGTTTCCGTGACCGATTTCTGGAAGCGCTGGCATATCACGCTTACCGGATGGTTCCGCGAGTATATCTATATCCCGCTCGGCGGTAATCGCAAAGGGAAATTCAGAACATTTATCAATTTATTTATCGTCTGGTTTATCACAGGCCTCTGGCATGGTGCCGGCTGGAATTTTATCCTCTGGGGATTGTATTATTTTGTGCTTGTGACACTGGAAAGGCTTTTTCTGGGAAAGCTTCTGGCCAGGATCCCCATCCTGTCAAGGATCTATACTCTCGTGGCGGTGATGTGCGGCTGGGTTCTTTTTGCACTTACGGATCTGAAGTATATCGGAATGTATTTTTCCCGAATGTTTACATGGAATCCGGGTTTGGACGCGATGGACAGTCCCGTGACGACGGTAACGCTCTTTGTGGCCGGGGCGGTTCTGTCTACCCCGCTTTTGGCCAGAGTGTATCGGAGGATAAAGACCAGTATCCCGGGGATCCTGATCCTGTTTGTGATCTTCTGGGCTTCTGTAGTCAGGCTTGTGGATTCGGCTTATAATCCGTTTTTGTATTTCAGGTTTTAGATATTGCCGCAAAGCGCCTCGGCGTGGAGAATTATTATGAAAAAATGTCCGCTTCTTATTTTGATCATATCGACGGCTCTGCTGATCACCGTTCCGGGTCTGCTGCTGAAGACGGGGGTGCTGCAAGGATCAGATACCTCCGGGGAAGAGGAAGTCAATATCCGGGAACTGTTTTCCGGACAGCCCGGTGCAGCAAGTACGATCCATGAGGTAAAGCTGCTGGCGGAAAACTATGTGAGTAAGGACTCCGACGGAAGAGATGTGAAGGCGGAAATGCTGGAGCTTGCCAGAGCCAAACAGGAACAGGCAGGGGCGGAGCAGGAGACGGAGCTGGTCCCGAAGCCTTCCAAAGCGGAACGGGCGGAGGAACCGTCCGAATCCGAAGAGGAGAAGGAGGAAGAGGAGGATACGGAGTCAGAGGAAGAAGAGACCGGATCCGATGAAGAGGAGGAGGAAGAAGAATCCGAGGAGGAGGATGAGGCGGAGACCGCACAGAGCACACCCGAGAATCCGATATTTACGGTGGTGGGGGATGACTATTTCAAGGATGCCTGCTTTATCGGGGACTCCAGAGTGCAGGGATTCGGCCTTTATTCCGGTCTGGAGACCACGGTTTATTCCAAAACGGGATTTCAGATCTACAGGGTCTTTAAGGACCGCATTGTGGATTCTCCGGTCGGAAAGCTGACTGTTCCGGAAGCGCTTGCTTCGGGGGTCCAGTTTAAGAAGATCTATCTGAAATTCGGACTGAACGAGCTGGGGATGGCCGATGAGCAGTTCGGAAGTGAATACTATGATCTGCTGGATGTGGTTAAGGCCCTGCAGCCCGATGCAACGATCTATGTGCAGGAGGTCATTCATGTGACCAAGGGGAAAGCGGCTGATTCCACGATCTTTAACAATGAAAGGATCAATGCCCGAAACGAGGTCATAAGGGAGGTGGCCAGAAATGAGCACGTGTATTTCCTTGAGTTGAATGAGGTCTTTACCGACGAGGAGGGAAACCTGCCTTCCGAATATACTTCCGACGGCATACACCTGTCCGCAAAATACATCGAACTCTGGAAGAACTATCTGGAGGCACACGCGGTGGAGGTCGACTGAAAAACCGAACATCATTTCTGAAAGAACAACCCGCAGATCGCTGCGGGTTTTATTCTGGTTATGTAACACGCGAGATGTGGCTTTCACTACTACGTTGCTATGCTGTCAGCCATTGTGCTAAAATCCCTTTTAGAGGAGGGTCGGGCCTGCGCCTGACGGGAAGAAATGTCTGAAATTGCGATAGTGACCGACAGTAACAGCGGAATAACCCAGTCTGAGGCAAAGGAGCTGGGGATCTATGTATTGCCGATGCCGTTTGAGATCAACGGAAAGACTTATTATGAGGATATTGATCTGACACAGGATCAGTTTTATGAAATGCTGGCGGATCCTAATACGGAGGTACATACATCCCAGCCGCTGCCGGGGGAGGTCATGGGGCTTTGGGACAGGCTCTTAAAGGATCATGACGAGATCATCCATATCCCCATGTCGAGCGGTCTTTCAGGCTCCTGTGAAAGCGCAAAGCTTTTTGCGGAGGACTACGACGGAAGGGTGGAGGTAGTCAATAACCAGAGGATCTCCGTGACCCAGAAGCTTTCCTGCCTGGATGCGCAGCATATGGCAAAGAACGGGATGACTGCGGCTCAGATCAGGGAAAAGCTGGAGAAGACGAAATTTGATTCCAATATCTTTATCACCGTGGATACCATGAAATATCTGAAAAAGGGCGGAAGAGTAACTCCGGCGGCAGCTGCCATCGCAGAGTTTCTGAATATCAAGCCTGTCCTGCGGATCTACGGGGAGAAGCTGGACGCTTTTGCAAAGGCCCGCGGGATGAAAGCCGCAAAGCAGGTTATGATCAAATCGATCCGCGACGATCTGGAGAAAAATTACGGAGGGGTCGATCCGGATCATCCGAATGCATGGATCGGAATGGCTCATACCCATAATGACGAGGCGGGACAGGAATTTATGGAAGAAGTGAAGGCAGCCTTTCCCGGCTACCATGTTTATATGGATCCTCTTTCCTTAAGCGTTGCCTGCCACATAGGCCCCGGCTCCCTGGCGGTTGCCTGCACAAGGATCCTGCCGGAAGGGATCCGGTACGGGGAAGATGAGAGCAGGCTCTTTTAGGGAACGAGCGGTCGCAATGACTGGATATTTACTTAAATGACAAAATATTCTAACAATATATAATGTATTCAAATAAAAACAAAATTTTATTGTAAAATGTGTTGACAAAGGAGTAATGCTAATATATAATTCAATCATAAACAAAACACGAGCGGTTCAAACCTAAGGCTGAAGACATAAAGCCAATCCGATGAAAGGAGGTACGGACCACCGGACACATAAGTTTATAGCTCAGATGCTTTTAACCGGTTAAGCGTTGGATGAGCAAAATGAAAAATAGGATCCTGAAAAAACGAAAAGTTTATCATAGATGAACTCGACGGCAGTAACTGACAATTGATAAGATAAGGCAAGGATCAACGATCATAAAATCGTTTTCCGTAATGCAGAATGATGGCAAAAATTCCGTATAAGATGTCCTATCCGGGGTGATGAGGACGAGGGGCCATAGACGAGATGAGAGCAGTACGGGGACGGATTCGGAGGTACGGTCCAATGGGAACTGAAGAAGCAATATCGAATAGCTAAGGCGGAAGCACGACAAGAGTTGGAGCTTCCGTCTTAGCTTTTAAAGGTTTTTTGGGGACGGCTGTCTGCCGGACGGGAGGGCAGAAGCTTTAACAGAAAATGCGCGCAGAGTCCTACGAAGAGACCTGTCAGGATCCCGGCAGGGATCAGATAAGGCAGATACAGCCAGACCGCGGGACTTCCCATGATCAGCCTTGCGGCCAGAAGCTGTCCCAGATTGTGGATGAGACCGCCGAAGGCACTGGTCAGGAAGAGGTAGTTTTTCCTAAGGATATGATCGATAAGGATCTCTGAGAGAAGACAGAGAAATCCGCCGGAGAGGGAGTACAGGAGACTTACAGGCTGACCGAAAAGCAGGGCTGCAAGCAGGATGCGGGCCGTAAGCACCAGAGCCGCGCTGCGGGCACCGTTTCGGCGCAGGACGGCAAGGGTAATGATGTTGGAGAGCCCAAGACGCAGGCCGGGGATCGGGAGCAGAGCCGGGAGGGCGGATTCCGCACCATAGACTGCAAGGGCGAGGGCTGTCAGGAGGGCGAGCTCTGTGAGCAGCCCGGTATTTATTTTTTTTGAATTTTTTTTCTGCATATGTCTGATCGGAAACGGCAGGTTGTTTAATAGCTGACTGCGTCGGGAGCGGTGCTGTCCTCTTCGGGATCTGATATCGTGATCACAAGCCGGTTCGGAAGACAGACGAGCGGAAGAGAGGAATCCCTGATCCTTCCGATATGGATACAGGTCTTATCCGGACAGCTTGCTTCCGTTATACTGACTCCCTCCGGACTGAAGGAAACAATATTATAGCCTCCGTCCGGGGTGCTGTATCTGACCCGGCGCTCCTCTTTGATCGCATCAAAGGGGATCTCCTCGATCAAAACGGAATCCCGGTAAATACGGATGATCTGTCCGTCCGGGCTGCCGCCTGAGCGCCTTATGAACAGATATGCCAGGCTTCCCATGCACAGGATGATGAGAAATGCTGTCAGAATAAAGGCTGCGGTTCTGTTTTGCGCTAATTCTTTTTTCATAAGCGGTATAACTATACCATACCTGATGTCATAAGGGAAATTGTGAAGTACAGACAACGGCCGGATCCTTTCTTTCGGACCCGGCCGTTGTCTGTATTATGTCGTTTTTTTCTTTCGCAGCTCTGCCAGCTTTTCGGCTTCACAGGTACCGCTTGCATGGAGACCGCAGGAGGAACAGCGCTGCCCGCAGCTGCCCACACCGTTTTTGCGGTCATTGATGATCGAACGGACGGCCAGTACCACTGCGGCGATCAATATGGCTGTCACGAGGACAGAACCGTAATTGGCTATGATCCAGGACATACGAACCCTCCTTATGAGGTCAATTTAACAGAGCTCTTAAAGGTTGTTGCTTCTTTATACGGCCTGACAAGAAGCCAGACACCGACTGCTATGATCACTACCGCGGCGATGATGCCGGGTATGCTGGGCTGTCCGGCAAAGATGCTTCCGATCTGGTAGATCACAAGTGAAACCAGATATGCCAGCAGGCATTGGTAACCGATCGCGAACCAGGTCCACTTTGCATTGTTCATTTCCCGTTTGATCGCTCCTATGGCCGCAAAGCAGGGTGCGCAGAGCAGGTTGAATGCCAGAAAGCTGTATGCTGCCGCTCCGGTTCCGAAGAATGCCTGAACAGCCGGCCAGATCTCTTCCCCTTCTTCGGAGAGCTCTTCGTAATATTTGAAAAGGATACCGAAAGTTCCGACCACGTTTTCCTTCGCAACAAGACCGGTCACTGCCGCAACCGCGCCCCTCCATTCACCCCAGCCCAGAGGAATGAAGATCCAGGCGATGGCAGATCCGATCGAAGCGAGGATGCTGTAGTCGATCTCCGTTTCATCCAGCATACGGAATCCTTCTCCCGGAACTACACCGAAATAAGTGCCAAACCAGACTGCGATAGTGGAGAGCAGAATGATCGTTCCGGCCTTTTTGATAAAGGACCAGCCCCGCTCCCACATACTCTTTAACACATCAATGACTCTCGGCATATGGTAAGCCGGAAGCTCCATCACGAACGGGGCCGGATCGCCAGCGAACATTTTTGTTTTCTTTAATATTATACCGGAAACGATGACAGCCGCAATACCGAGTACATAGGCGGAAAAGCCCACCCAGGAGGAGCCTCCGAAGACCGCGCCTGCGATCAGAGCGATGATGGGAAGCTTGGCTCCACAGGGAATGAAGGTCGTTGTCATGATGGTCATCCTGCGGTCTCTTTCATTCTCGATGGTGCGGGAGGCCATAACGCCCGGAACGCCGCAGCCCGTACCGACGAGCATCGGTATGAAGGATTTTCCGGAAAGACCGAATTTGCGGAAGATCCTGTCAAGGATGAAAGCGATACGTGCCATGTAGCCGCACTGTTCAAGGATCGCAAGCAGCAGGAAGAGAACCAGCATCTGAGGAACGAAGCCGATGACGGCTCCGACACCTGCCACGATGCCGTCCTGGATCAGCCCGTAAAGAACACCGCCCTCCGGTACGCCGAGGGCGCCGAGGATCGAATCGAATATGCCGGGCACGATCTCGCCGAAGAGTACATCGTTTGTCCAGTCTGTCGCAAAGGTGCCGACAGTCTGCATGGCAAGGAAATAGACCAGCCAGATCACTGCAAGAAAGATCGGGATCGCGAGGAAACGGTTGGTTACGACGGAATCGATCCTGTCGGAAACAGACATTTTTCCGCTCCTGTTCTTCCGGTAGATCCCTTTCAGGATTTTTGTGATATATTCATATCTTTCATTGGTAATGATGCTTTCGGCATCATCATCCAGCTCTTTTTCCACGGACTCGACGGCAGTATCGATCCTGCTTTGGATCTCACTGCTTAAGGAAAGCTGCTCCCTGACGCGGGAATCCTTTTCGAAAAGCTTGACGGCATACCATCGCCTGCGTTCTTCCTGAATGCCGGAGAGGGAGGTTTGCTCGATTTCCGTGATCACTGCCTCCACAGTGTCTGAAAATGCAGGCTTCTTCACGGCCTTTTTACTGCTTGCGGCTTCGACGGCGCTTTTTGAAACCTCTGCAACGCCTTCTCCCTTCAGAGCGGAGATCTCCACGACCCGGCAGCCGAGACTCTTTGAAAGAGCTCCGGTATCGATCCTGTCGCCGTTCTTTCTTACGATATCCATCATATTCAGCGCGATCACGACCGGGATGCCGAGCTCCGTGAGCTGGGTGGTCAGATACAGGTTGCGCTCCAGGTTGGAGGCATCCACGATGTTCAGGATCGCGTCGGGCTTTTCATAAAGAAGATAATTCCTGGCGACAACCTCCTCGAGGGTATAGGGAGAGAGGGAATAGATACCGGGCAGGTCGGTGATGACCACGTCTTTTTCACCCTTGAGCTTTCCTTCCTTCTTCTCCACCGTTACGCCCGGCCAGTTTCCAACATACTGGTTTGCGCCGGTCAGTATATTAAATAATGTTGTTTTTCCGCAGTTCGGATTACCTGCAAGTGCGATTCTGAGTGCCATTTTCTCTCCCTTCGTTAAATCAACTCTACCATTTCAGCGTCAGACTTTCGGACTGAAAGCTCGTAGCCTCTTACCGTGACCTCCACCGGATCTCCCAGAGGTGCCACCTTGCGGATATAGACCTCGGCGCCCTTACTCAGTCCCATGTCCATGATCCGGCGCTTGACGGCTCCTTCCCCATGAAGCCTTGCGACCGTTACGGTCTCGCCGATCCTTGCATCTCGTAATGTTTTCATATTCTCCTCCTTCATGATCCGGTACAGGACATCGTATCTACAAAGTCCTGTACCGCAATGGTTAACATAAAACGTATCAGGAAATACTTGCAACCAGCTGGTCGGTCGCAGCCCGGTTAAAAAAATCCACTTCCCCACGGGGGGTGACGATCAGTTTTCTTGCAAGGGTCTCACTGATCGCAACTCTGATATTCTTCACATTTACGATCACATTTCCGTTTGTCTGGCTTACAAGCGCGATCTCCGCACCCTGAACAAAACCCATCGCCTCCAGATGAAGCCGGACTTCATCGTTTCCGCCGACCTTCTGAATCAAATAAACTGTGCCTGCATCTCCCATTGTCAACGGCATAAGCTACCTCCTTACTATAAGTTAGTATCAACAAACTTATATTAGCACCAACTAACTCCGGGTGCAATACCTTATTTGAAAAACAGGGATTGTTGAAAAAAAGGGCATACGGGAGTATGATTTGAAAAAGCAGAGCGATAGGAGTATCGGGATGAAAAAGAAACGGATGGCAATGATTTGGACGGTGCTTACAGTACTGCTTCTTACAGCCTGCAGTCAGTCGAAGTACACGGAAACGGTCGGATCGTACTATATCATGAATATTACTTTTTCCAGGCAGATCATGAGTCACGTGAAGAGGGAGAAAAGCGATACGGCAGGAAAGAATGAATATATTTATGAGGATGATTCCGGAAAGGCGACCATGACCCTTGCCGGGCCGTATGACACGTTTGAAGAGATCAAGAGCTCGTATAATACGAATAACGGAACTGCCATCGGTACCAAGGGAGGATATGAGAGCACGGGAGGCGAATATTCGTTTGTGTATCCCGTGAATGTGAAGACAGAGGATAAGGAAACGGTGGTCTGCGCGAAATTTCGCGGTTCAAAGCCGGCGGTGGAAAAAATGGTGAATAATACAGAGATCTATCTGACCGGAGTGGAGGGCGGAAAGACGAAATGAGTGAGATCTATACCTCCCTGGCGGCGTTTTACGATAAGTTTATGAGCGATGTTCCCTATGGGGAGTGGGCAGATTATATCCAAAAAACGCTGGAGAAATACGGTATCAAGGAAGGACTCGTCTGTGACCTCGGCTGCGGGAGCGGAACGGTCACGACCATGCTTTCGGACCGGGGCTTCGATATGACAGGGATCGATGCATCAGCGGAAATGCTGGATCAGGCAATGGAAAAACGCGGAGATCGGAACATCCTTTATCTGCAGCAGGATATCAGGGAATTTGAGCTTTACGGGACGATGCGGGCGATCATTTCCGTCTGTGATACGCTGAATTATATTACAGATAAGAGAGAACTGAAAACGGTATTCCGGACGGCCGCCAATTATCTGGATCCTGGCGGGGTTTTTCTGTTTGATCTTCACACTCCTTATTATTATGAAAAGATCCTGGGGGCCCGGACCTTTGCGGAGGCAGACGAGGATTGCGCCTACATCTGGGAAAACCGCTATGAGAGAAGAAAACAGATAAACGAATATTGCATAAATCTGTTTGTGAGAAGCGGGGACAGGGATCCGATTTACATAAAACAAACCGAAATCCATATCGAACGCGCCTACAGCAGGGAATGGATAGAAAAGGAATTAAAGAGTGCGGGACTCGAGCTTCTTTCCGTGACGGGAGGTTATTCGGACAGGAGGCCCACCGGAAAGAGTGAGCGCCTGGTCTATGCGGCAAGACTTCCGGTGAATACCCAAAAGCGGACGGGCTGAAGCGCGGGAGCATGAAAAGTTTTCGGGAGAGGAATGAGTATGAAGGATTATATGTTGCGTGTTTCCGCAGCGGACGGACAAATTCGGGCTTTTGCGGCGACTACAAGGGATACGGTGGAAACTGCCAGACAGAATCATAATATGTCACCGGTGGCGACGGCGGCGCTGGGAAGGCTTTTGACTGCGGGAGCCATGATGGGGCTGATGCTGAAGGGCGATGATCTGCTGACCCTTCAGGTCAAGGGTGACGGACCGCTGCAGGGCCTTACGGTTACGGCGGATGCCTCCGGACATGTGAAGGGGTATGCGGTTAATCCGCAGGTAATGCTGCCGGTCCGTGAGAAGGATCATAAGCTGGATGTGGCGGGGGCCGTCGGAAAGGGCTGGCTTCGCGTGATCCGTGATCTGGGGATGAAGGAGCCCTATATCGGTGAGACGGAGCTGGTCTCGGGGGAGATCGCAGAGGATCTTACCTATTATTATGCGCAGAGTGAACAGACACCCTCGGCCGTGGGACTGGGCGTGCTGGTGGCAAAAGAAAAAGCGGTGGCTCAGGCGGGAGGCTTTATCGTGCAGCTGATGCCCGGTGCGTCGGATGCGGTGATCGACAGGCTGGAACAAAATCTGAAGGAGGTGTCTTCCGTAACAGAACTCTATTCCGAAGGAAAAACACCGGAGGATCTGATCGGGATCCTGCTTTCCGGTCTGGAGCCGGAGATCCTTGAAAGATATGAAGCGGCTTTTGTCTGCGACTGCAGTCCGGCAAAGATCGAGAGGGCTTTGATCAGCGTGGGCAGGAAGGATCTGCAGGAGATGATCGATGAGGGGAAGGAGATCGAAATGGGATGCAGCTTCTGCAATAAGAAGTATATCGTTTCGGTGGAGAAGCTGATGGAATTGTATGAGAGTGCGAAGGCGTGAGCGATGCTCTGACATCAGGGCTTTCACGGAAAGGAAGTTTACATAATGAGAGACGGTTTTTTGAAGACAGCGGTTGCAACACCTCATATCCGGGTCGCGGATCCGGAGTATAACGCGGATCAGATCATTGATCAGGCGGAGGTAATGGCAAGCGACGGGGTTAAACTGATGGTTTTTCCCGAGCTTGCGATATCCGGCTATACCTGCGGGGATCTGTTTTTATCCGACAGTCTGATCGAAGCCTGTAAGGTACAGCTGAAACGGATCGCGGATGAAACGTCGGACTGTGATGCGCTGATCTTTGCGGGTCTTCCCGTAAAATATGCAGGAAAGCTGTACAATGCGGCAGCGGCCATCCACAGGGGGATCGTGATCGGTATGGTTCCGAAAACATTTCTGCCGAATTATTCCGAATTTTATGAGATGCGGCATTTTTCGCCGGGCTTTGCGGAGCCGCAGCTGATGGATTTCTTCGGCCTGGAGATCCCCTTCGGGGTGCAGGTTCTGTTTGAAAACGGGGAGAGTCTGCCGGGGCTGTGCGTGGCGGCAGAGATCTGTGAGGATGCCTGGACGCCGAATCCGCCGTCGATCGGGCATGCCATGGCCGGGGCAAACGTGATCGTCAATCTTTCCGCAAGTGATGAGGTGATCGGCAAAGACTCCTACCGGAGGCAGCTGGTCTCGCAGGCTTCCGCCTCCCGGATCTGTGCTTATCTGTATGCCAGTGCCGGGGAAGGGGAATCCTCTCAGGATCTGGTTTTCGGAGGGCATGATATCATAGCCGAAAATGGTACGATCCTTGCGGAATCCAAGCTTTTCCAGCCGGGATATGTAACGGCCGAGCTTGATATCGGGCGGCTCAATGCGGACCGAAGGAGGATGAATACCTTTACCCAGTGGGAAAGCAATCATTACTGGAAGGTGCCGTTCCTGCTGGATGAGTGTGAGACCCGCTTAAAAAGACAGTTCGCGCAGACACCTTTTGTGCCGGCCTCACAGACGGACCGGGCAGAACGCTGTGAGCAGATCCTTTCGATCCAGTCCATGGGATTAAAGAAGAGATATGAGCATACCGGGCTGAAGGATGCGGTCGTCGGGCTTTCCGGAGGTCTGGATTCCACACTGGCGCTGATGGTCACGGTAAGGGCTTTTGATCTGCTGAAGCTGCCCAGAGACGGGGTACATGCGGTCACAATGCCATGCTTTGGTACAACGGATCGGACATATGACAATGCCTGCTCCCTGGCGAAGGCTTTGGGAGTGGACCTGATAGAGGTTGACATAAAGGATTCGGTGCGCCGGCATATGAGCGATATCGGGCAGGATGAGTCTGTTCATGACGTAACCTATGAAAACTGCCAGGCAAGGGAAAGGACCCAGGTCCTGATGGATCTGGCAAACAGGAAGAACGGCCTGGTGATCGGAACCGGAGATATGTCCGAGCTGGCTCTGGGATGGGCTACCTATAACGGGGATCATATGTCGATGTACGGTGTGAATGCGGGCGTACCGAAAACGCTGGTGCGGCATCTGGTAAAATACTGTGCGGATACGGCAGAGGATCAGGAACTCTCCAAGGTACTCCGGGATATCGTGGATACACCGGTGAGTCCGGAGCTCCTGCCGCCGGAGAACGGGGTGATCTCCCAGAAAACAGAGGAGCTGGTAGGGCCGTATGAGCTGCATGATTTCTTCCTGTACTATATGATGCGCTTCAATTATTCTCCCAGAAAGATCTACAGGCTGGCGGAGCTGGCTTTTGCTGAAGAGTATGAACCCGAGATCATCCTGAAGTGGCTGAAAACATTTGTGCGCAGGTTTTTTGCGCAGCAGTTCAAGCGGTCCTGTCTGCCGGACGGTCCGAAGGTCGGTACGGTAGCTCTGTCCCCCAGAGGTGATCTGCGGATGCCGAGTGACGCTTCGGCTGAAGTGTGGATGAAGGAGATCCGGAAACTGGAAAACAGTCTACATAAAAATCGCTTGCAGAATTTTGTTTCCTGATGATCCGGAAGGATTGTATCTTAATAATCAACAATTTTTGACAGGAAATGTAATAATAAGGGATAAAAAATGTTGAAAATGTTGATTTTTCGTTGATATGTTTTAGAAAGAAGATATGTTGTTTACATAATGCCATTATCGTAAACCATGCAAATTGATTTACATAATATCGGAAAAACGGTGATTGTTTTTGGGCGGGATACTAACCGCAAATAGCATACAGTGGACATAAAAGTTAATTATGGAAAGCAGTTTACATAACACAAAACTAATCCTGGCCTCTTCCTCTCCGAGACGAAAGGAACTGTTAAAGCAGATAGGTCTGGAATTTGAGGTGATCACTTCGGATTGTGACGAAACGGTATCGGATATGACAGAGCCGTCCCGGGTGGTGGAGGAGCTCTCCGGGCGAAAGGCGGAAGCAGTGGCCGAAAAGATACTGAAGGACAGAACGTTCCGCGGCCTGTCAGAGCGGATCATCGTGCTGGGAGCAGACACGCTGGTAAGCCTGAAGGGTCAGATCATGGGAAAGCCCGAAAATGAGGAGGACGCGTTTCGTTTCCTGAAGCTGCTGCAGGGAAACGTCCATTTCGTTGATACTGGCGTCACGCTTATCTTATGCGGGAATAAGGGCGGTATGAAGAGGAAGACCTTTCATGAGCGCTCTGAGGTCTGCTTTTATCCGATGACCGACAGTGAGATCCGAGGCTATATCGCAACGGGAGAGCCGATGGACAAAGCCGGGGCTTATGGGATCCAGGGCATTTTTGCAAGAAATATTGCATCGATCAGGGGCAGTTACACGAATATCGTAGGGCTGCCCCTCGGAAGAACCTGGCAGGAACTGAAAGGGCTCATGTAATAAGAGATCAGCGTCTGTCGCTCTTGCGCAGATGTTTCTCCAGCATGGCAAGAAGAAGAGTAAGGATCTTGATGATCACAAAGTAGATCACGGCAGCGCCGATCAGGGGCATAAACGGTTCATAAGTCCGTGAGGAGATCTGATTTGCCGTACGTGTCAGATCCGTGAGACTTACATAGCCGACGATAGCGGTTTCTTTTAAAAGTGTGATAAATTCATTTCCAAGCGGAGGAAGGATGTTTTTGAAGGCCTGAGGCAGGATGATATGGATCATCGTCTGAGACTGTGAAAGACCGAGAGAACGCCCGGCCTCCATCTGTCCGTGATCCACGGCCAGTATCCCGGCCCGGACGATCTCCGCCACATAGGCGCCGGAATTGATACCGAAAGACAGGCTGGCAACGAGCACTCCGTTTTTATTATTCGCCATAATAATGAACCACATGATGAGAAGCTGCAGAACACTGGGGGTTCCGCGGATGATGTCGATGTATATACCCGCGATATAAGAAAGGATCGAGGGCTTTCCGCCGGAACGTCTGGAAAGCCGCATCAATGCCACAACGGTACCGATCAGCACCCCGATGATCGCGGCAAAAAAGGCAATCTCCAGCGTAGTGCCGAGTCCCTTAAAATAAAGCTTCCAGCGATCATTCGCGATGAAAGCGTTCGTAAACTTCTGACTGATCTCTGCCATGATACTTCTCCGAAAAAACATTTTATGACTGAAACATCACAAGTATACATCAAATCAGAGGATGATACAAATCGGAATGAAATGATTTGATATTTGACCGAGGTTATTGTAGTATATAAACCATGTTATTCAATTCGGTCGGATTTGCAGTGTTCTTTCCTGCGGTAGTTATCATATATTTTCTTCTGGAACGGAAGAGAGGTTCGGAGGTTTCCCCGGAAGCAGAGGAGAACAGACGCCTGCCTGCCTTTTTAAAAGGATGCGGTCTGTCGAATCTCTGGCTTCTTGTTTCGAGTTACTTCTATTATATGTGTGCGGATGCCCGTTTTGCTCTGCTCCTGCTTTTTGTGACCGCGACTACCTATGCGGCAGGGCTTGTTACGGGCAATGAGAGTGCGGATAAGCGCAAAAAGAAGATGGCGCTGGCCGCAGGAACGATCGCCAATATCCTGATCCTGTTTTTCTTCAAATATTTCAATCTGCTTGCCGGTCTTTTTTCGGAAGACCCGGCCTTAAAGGTCGTGCTTCCTGTGGGGATCTCATTTTATATCTTTCAGTCCCTGACATATCTTTTTGATACCTATAAGGGCAAATGCCCCATCGAAAGAAACTTTTTGAAATATGCTCTGTTTGTTTCCTTCTTTCCGGTACTGCTTGCCGGACCTATCGAACGGGCTACCCACCTTTTGCCGCAATTTGACAAGGTGCATCATTTTGATTATGAAAGGATCCGCCACGGACTGATCCGTATGGCGTATGGATATTTTTTGAAGCTGGTGATCGCTCAGCGCCTTGCGATCGCAGTGGATCTGATCTATGACAACAGCACGGAATGCACGGGCTATCAGCTGTTTCTGGGGTCTGTCCTGTTTGTGATCCAGATCTACTGTGATTTTGCAAGCTATTCCTCCATCGCGATCGGTGCTGCCGAGGTGATGGGATTTACGCTGACAGAGAATTTCCGGCAGCCGTTCCTGGCGGTTTCCTGCGGAGAGCAGTGGCGCAGATGGCATATATCTCTGAATGGGTGGTTCAGGGACTATGTATATATACCGCTGGGCGGCAGCAGACACGGGCGGTTCCGGAAGTATCTGAATGTCATGATCGTATTTACGCTCTCGGGCGCCTGGCACGGGGCAGAGCTGCATTATCTCTGCTGGGGCGCGCTGGCAGGATTCTTTCAGGTAATGGAGGATATTCTGAAGCCTTTACGGGAACGCATTGTAAAAGGGTTTCCCATCCATAACGCACTGACCGGAAGGCTGCATCACATTTTGCAGATCCTGCTGACATTTTTCCTTTTCGTGATCTCGGCAGTGTTTTTCCGTGCGGCATCGGTTGCTGATGGGGTTTACATAACAAAGAAGATGTGGACCGATTTTGAATGGAACAGTATATTTACCACATCCCCCTTCGACCTGGGACTCGGCGTGTTTCATCTGCTGTTTGTGACAGCCGGTCTGGTGATGATGATCATATACAGTCTGATCAATGAAAAGAAGGATGCGGCAGCCGTGCTGCTTTCGCAGAAAACAGCGGTCCGCTGGGGGATCTACTATCTGGTGGTGATCATGATCCTCGGCTCCACCTCCATCGGAGCACAGCAGTTTATATACTTTGCCTTTTAGGGTGCGGAGCAGCTGACCTGATTCCTTTACTCTTTTAAGTGAAGGTGCGATGAACATGAAAAACGATTATATCAAGCTGATCAAAAAGTTCATATTGATATCGCTGCCTTTGATTGCGATGTGCCTGTTTGCCTATCTTTTTCCGATGGGATATATGACTACGGAATATGTGCTCTGGACAGAGGAAAAAGATTATGTTAACCAATGGCAGAACGATACCCAGATCCTTGATACGCTGATCGTGGGGGACTCCCGGGCTAAGTCTTCGATCATCCCGGAGGAGTTGCATGACAGTATCTATAATATCGGGATCGGCGGATCCACACCCATAGAAATGTATTATGCGGTAAAAAATTTCATTGCCGTAAACGGGGCACCGAAGAGGGTATTTATCATCTTTGCGCCGTATCACTTTATCAATATGGATAACTGGAATCAGACGATCTACAATAACTACCTGAAGCCCGCAGAGCAGGCTGAGGTCGTGGGGGAAGCGATAAAGACGGGGAATAAGGTGGTGTGCTATAAGGGCTGGCTTACGGACGCGGTGTCCTACAGGCTGCGTCTGCCGTCGAAATATCTGGCGCAGGAATACGAAGGGCGTTTTATCAAATTGAAAGAGGAGAATCAGAAAAAATATGACTCCATCCGGGCGGATCGCGGATATTGCGAGTTTGGAACGGATCCGGGAAGTGATGCGGAAAACTATGAGGTTCACTGCGAAGCCTTTGATCCGCTGGAGATCGTGCTTACTTATTATGATAAGCTCCTTTCTCTCCTGACGGAAAACGGCGTGGAGGTCAGGGTATTTCAGGCTCCGTTCAATCAGAGCTCTGCAGAGCAGGTGGCGCCGGAGCTCCTGAACGGATATTCGGATTATCTGAAGGGACAGATGAAAAAATATCCGGAGATCATTTTCGAAACAGAAATCCCGGTCTATGACAACCGTTACTTTGGAGACGGAAATCATCTGAATCGCGAGGGGGCTCGGAAATATACAAAAGAACTTAAGGAAAAGCTTGAAGAAGAAGGATTCGAGTGGTAGTATCTACTACGTTAAAGTGATGATTTGTTAAAGGAGGAGATAGGATGAAAAAGAAAATTATGTCAACTATTCTGGCTGCTGCAATGACAGGTGCGCTGCTTATGGGCTGCAGCGGTTCCACAGGCGCTTCCGGAAGTGCGGCGGGTGAAGCGGCTGCAGGTGAGGAAGCAGCGGCAGCTGAAAATGCGGAAAGTGCCGGTGACAGCACCGAAGCCTCAGAGGGAGATGCTGCCGGCGGAGTTTCCGAAGCTGTTGCTGACGGAGAACTCACAGTCGGAACCAACGCGGAGTTCCCTCCGTTTGAGTTTGTAGGTGACGATGGGGAGCCGGACGGCTTTGATGTGGCACTGATCAAAGCTATCGGTGAGAAGATGGGCGTAACGGTAACCATCGAGAACATGGAGTTCGATTCCCTGGTCGCTTCCATCGGAAGTAAGGTAGATGTGTCGATCGCCGGCATGACGGTCACGGATGAGCGGAAGCAGAGCGTGGATTTTTCCGATCCTTACTATGATGCGGTGCAGTATGTGCTGGTTCCGTCGGATTCGGCGATCGCTTCGGCGGATGATCTGGTCGGGAAGACGATCGGTACCCAGCTCGGAACCACAGGTGATTTCATTGCCGAAGAGATCGAGAATGCAACGGATCAGCAGTACAACAAGGCCGTGGATGCGGTCAATGATCTGGTGAACGGAAGACTGGATCTGGTCATCATCGATAAGAATCCTGCCCTTGTTTTCCAGGAGAAGTTTGCGGATAAGCTGAAGGCTCTGGACGGCGCGGACTTTGGCTTTGAGCCGGAGCAGTACGCGATCGCGATGCCGAAGGGCGATACGGCGCTGGCTGACGCGATCAACGGTGCATTAAAGGAGATAAAGGATGACGGTACGTTCGATAAGCTGGTGAATCAGTATATCGAGCAGTAAGGGCCGGATGGAAGTGTAAAGCAGAAAGCCGCTTGGGCGGCGGGTAAATACGGGAGGATCGGGTAATGTATGAACAGATAAAGCTTTCCTACGCGTTTGATGCTCTGGAGCCGCATATTGATACGCTGACGATGGAGACACACTACGGCAAGCATCATGCGACTTATACAAAAAATTTGAATGAGGCGGCTGAAAAAGCCGGCGTGGCGGATCAGCCGATCGAGAAACTCCTGGAAAAGCCGGAGCAGATACCGGAAGAGTTCCGCACTGCGATCCGCAACAACGGCGGCGGCTTTTATAATCACAACCTGTATTTTGAGACATTGTCTCCGAATGCGGCTGCTGCCCCGGAGGGAAAGCTTCTGGATAAGATCAATGCGACCTTTGACAGCCTGGATGATCTGAAGGCGGAGCTGACAAAGCTTGCGATGGGACAGTTCGGCTCCGGCTGGGCGTGGCTCTCTGCGGACTGGGCCGGAAATCTGGTGATCTCCCAGAGCGCGAATCAGGATAATCCGATCAGCCTCGGGACGGAGCTTACTCCGATCCTTACGATCGATGTCTGGGAGCATGCTTATTATCTGAAATATAAGAATCTCCGCGGGGATTATGTAAAAGCATTGTGGAATGTGATCGACTGGAAAAAGGTCGAGGAAAGATACGACGCCATCGTAGATCCTTAAGATATGTCTAAGAAAGGCGGCCGGGTTTACAGCCCGGCCGTTTTTTGGGCTTCCAGTTCTTCCGAATAGATCCTGTAATCGGCCTTGCCGTGTTCCTTCACAAAGTAAAGGGCTTTGTCAGCCTTGGCATAAAGCTCTTCGTAGGTGGTTGCGTGTCCGGGGCAGAGGGATATGCCGATGGACATCGATACATCCTTTCCGAGGGGTTCGCCGTCAAAGGCGTGCATCACCAGGCGCTCGATCTTTGCGGCCAGAAGCCCCGCATCCTCTCCGGAATGGATATTGTGCATAAAGACCATGAACTCATCTCCGCCTACCCGCCCGGTCACATCCATTCCCTTGAAATTGTTCCGAAGGATCTCGCCGATCTTTTCCAACACCCTGTCTCCCGTGGCGTGACCGTAGGTGTCATTAATATGTTTGAAATCATCCGTATCCAGCATCATCAGGGCGCCGATCATTTCCGAATCCGCATATTGGGGGAGGATCTTATGGATCATCTCTTCCGTTGCCCCTTTGTTCATCAGACCGGTCAGAGAATCACGGTCGGCGCGAAGCTTCAGCTCCAGCTGCTTGAGCTTTTCTTCGTGGATATCCGTGATATGCCCGATCACGTGGGATACATAGCCTTCTTTTCCCAAAATGCTGACGATATCCACCTTAAACCACCGGAATTCCTCGGTCGGATTAATGATCCCTTTGGATCGGAATTCGAGGGAGTCCCTGTGAGCGTGCAGCATGGCGCTCTTGATCATCTCCTCAAAGTCATGCTCGTCTTCTTCATAGATCCCGGAGGAAGGGATCTGCTCCAGATATCCCTTTATCACTGCATCGTGCTCCAGAGCGTTGGTCTCGCAGATCCGATAGACACAGACATCGGTTCTGCAGTTAAAGTCGAAGGTGATGTCGGTATCCATCAAAAGGTGCATATAGTCGGACTGCCGCTTCAGCTCTTCTTCGATCATTTTCTGCTCTGTGCAGTCGAGTATGACGCAGTTAAGGGTATTGCGTGAACCGTCACGGAGCAGCAGATTGCCCCGAAGCCTGAGCCACATCACATTACCGTCCGGAGAAACGATCCGGAATTCACATTCTGCGGAGCCGTTATCTGCCAGGATGTCGTCGATACCCTGTTCCAGAAGGGGCAGATCATCCGGGATCACGGACAGACGCAGGTTTTTAAGCAGGGCATCTGTCTGCGCCTGAGTGGCATTCATCATGCGGTAAAAGCCCTCGTTGATATATACAGGGGTGATACTTCGGGTTTTCGAATCCACATCAAAAGCACAGATCCCGCCTATGAAATTTTTAACAATGGAACTGACAAAGGAATTGTCATCGGCCTGCCCGGACATAAAGAAGCATCCCCCTCATCTTAATGGTGTCGCTGACGAAGCTTTATTCGTTTCCTGTTTAATCTATTTTACGGGATTTTATCCCGGCAGGCAAGCAATTGAGCAGAAAAGAAACTCCGGCTTTCCAAAAAAAAGAGGTGAAGCATCGGAAACAGAGCACTTTCCTTATCGAAAAGCGGTTAAATCAGATATTCGCGGCTCATATATGATCCATCTCTTGTTTTTTGGCTTACGGTAGTGTAAAATAGTCGCGTTGTTTCAATAAGGCAAGGCAGAATTTTTTTTACAGCAGGATAGTTTTATGTCAACCTCTAATCTATTTAAGGAAATTTTTGAGTGGATAGCGGTCATTTTGATCGCTGTGGCAGTATCGTTTCTGATCAACCGCTTTTTAATTGTTAATGCGACGGTTCCGACTTCATCCATGGAGACTACGATCATGGCCAGTGACAGGATCATCGGCAACAGACTGGCATATCTGAGGAACGAGCCCGAGCGGGGCGATATCATCATTTTCAAATATCCTGATAATGAGAATATCCTTTATATCAAGCGCCTGATCGGGCTGCCCGGGGAGGAGCTGCAGGTATCTCACGGTCAGGTCTTTATTAACGGCGAGCCGCTGGATGAACCTTATCTGAACGTGGAGACGCAGGGTGAATTCGGCCCGTATCAGATCCCGGAGGACGGGTACTTTATGATGGGTGATAACAGAAATGATTCGGCCGATTCCCGTTACTGGAATAATACATATCTGTACCGGGACGGTATGATAGGGAAAGCCATGTTCCGTTACTGGCCGTCGGTAAAGAAGCTGGAGTGATGAAGGAGTGAGCTTATGATCGCTAAAAAGATGCAGAGTCTGGTGGATAACAATTCCGTGATCCGGCAGATGTTTGAAGAAGGCCGGAAAATGGCAAAGGAATTCGGGGAGGAGAATGTCTATGACTTTTCCCTCGGCAACCCGAACGTGCCTGCACCCGAAAAGGTAAAGGAGACGATCGGGAGACTGATCCTTGAAGAGGATCCGATCTCGCTCCACGGCTATATGAGCAATGCCGGATATCCCGAGGTACGTGCAAAGATCGCAGCCTCTCTGAACAAGCGCTTCGGTACATCCTTTCATGAGGACAACATCCTGATGACGGTGGGAGCGGCAGGCGGTCTGAACTGTGCCCTGAAGGCGCTGATCAACCCGGGTGACGAGGTGATCGCATTCGCTCCTTTTTTCCTGGAATATAAAAACTATGTCGCGAATTTCGAAGGTGTGCTGGTGGTGGTCGATCCGGATACGAAGACCTTTCAGCCGGATCTTGCAGATTTTGAGAAGAAGATCACACCGGAGACAAGGGCGGTCATTATCAATAATCCGAACAATCCGACCGGTGTCATTTATTCCGAAGAGACCATAAAAAAGATCGCGAAGATCCTCAGAGAAAAGGGTCAGGAATATGATACCGAGATCTTTCTCATTTCCGATGAGCCTTACCGCGAGCTGGTCTATACCGGGGCAGAGGTGCCGTATATCACAAAGTATTACGAGAATACGATCGTTGGATATTCCTTCAGTAAAACCTTAAGCCTGCCCGGCGAGCGGATCGGATATCTGGTGATCCCGGATGAAGCGGCGGATCATGAACGGCTGTATCAGGCCGTAACCATCGCCAATCGTGTCCTTGGCTTCGTGAATGCACCGTCGCTCTTTCAGAAGGTTGTGGCGGAGTGCCTGGAGGAGAAGGCGGATATTTCTTATTACGGAAGAAACAGAGACGTGCTCTATGATGCCCTGACCGGATACGGCTTTGAATGCATCAGGCCGGAGGGGGCGTTCTATATGTTTATTAAATCTCCTGCGGAGGATGAGAAGGAATTTGTGGAAGCGGCCAAGAAGCATCATATCCTGCTGGTACCGGGAACGTCCTTTATGTGCGGAGGGTATGTGCGGCTGGCGTATTGCGTATCATATGAAACCTGCGTAAATTCTCTTCCGGGCTTCGAGAAGCTTGCGGAGGAGTTCGGATTAAAGAAATGAAGGGATTTCTGGATAATATCCGCCGGGTGACACCCTATACTCCGGGAGAACAGCCGTCGGGAAAAGTGATCAAGCTGAATACAAACGAGTGTCCGTATCCGCCGTCGCCGAAAGTGGTGGAGGCATTGAAGAATATGGATCACGAGCGCTTAAGGCTCTATCCGGAGATCGCCTGTGAGTCGCTGACTGCGGCATTGGCGGACTATTACGGGATAAAACAGGCACAGATCTTTGCCGGAGTAGGCTCGGATGATGTGCTTTCGATGTGTTTTCTCACCTTTTTTGCGGGAAAGAAGCCGATCCTGTTTCCGGATATCACGTATTCCTTCTATGATGTGTGGGCGGAGGTTTACGGGATCCCTTATGAGAAAAAAGCTCTGGATCGGGATTTCGGGATAATCGCTTCGGATTATTACGGAGAGAACGGCGGTGTGGTCATCGCGAATCCGAACGCACCGACAGGGATCCTGCAGTCTCTCGACTTTATCGAGGATATCGTAAAGCATAATCCGGACAGTGTGGTGATCGTGGACGAGGCTTATATCGATTTCGGCGGAGAAACGGCATTGCCGCTGATCGACCGGTATGAAAACGTGATCGTGGTCCGGACGATGAGCAAAAGCCGCGCGCTTGCGGGTATGAGGATCGGTTATGCCTTCGGAGCTCCGGATCTGATCAGGGCATTGAATGATGTGAAGTATTCCGTAAATTCCTATACAATGAATACACCGTCCCTGATAGCGGGAAAAGCTGCGATCGAGGATGATGCCTATTTTCGGGAGATCATCTCAAAGGTGATCCGAACCCGGATCCGGGGAGAAGAAGAATTATGTAAACTTGGATTCCGGCTGCGGCCATCATCGACCAATTTTATCTTTGCAGCTCCGCCGGAGGGATATTCCGCAGAGGATATCTTTGCCAGGCTGAAGGAACGCGGGATCTATGTACGTTATTTCCGTCAGCCGGAGCGCATATCGGATCATCTGAGGATCACGGTCGGCACGGATGAGGAGATGAAGGCTTTGATCACTGCCCTTGAGGAAATAACAGGGGGTTAAGACATCCGGGAAGGAGTTTTATGTTAACAAAATATCTGATCATTTTTTTTATCTCAATGGTTCCGCTGGTCGAGCTCAGGGGTGCGATCCCGGTGGCGGTAGGCTTCGGGCTGCCGATCCTCCCTGCTTTTGTGGTCTGTGTGATCGGAAATATGCTCCCGGTGCCGGTTATTTTTTTCTTTGCCAGAAAGGTGCTGCTTTGGGGTAAGGATAAGCCGGTGATAGGGAGATTTTTCACATTCTGCCTGGAAAAGGGAGAAAAGGGAGGCCGGAAACTGGAAGCAAAAGCGGGACACGGTCTTTATATCGCCCTTTTGCTTTTCGTGGGGATCCCGCTTCCGGGAACGGGGGCCTGGACCGGGACGCTGGCCGCCTCGATCCTTGATATGGAATTTAAGAAAAGCGTGATCGCCGTGATCTCGGGGGTGGTGCTTGCGGGGATCATCATGTATGTATTGGCAAGGCTGGGCTTCGGAGCGTACGGGGCCATTGCGGGATAAGAGATTGAGAAAGCACGGCGGTGCCCGTGGGAAAGAAGGATTT
>CACZNS010000200.1 GCA_902782575.1 uncultured Lachnospiraceae bacterium | reverse complement strand
GCCAGGTTGTAAATGAACACATTGACCGTCATTGTGGCATTGTCCGGCCCGCCCAGAAGGAAAAGCTTCGGGATATCAAACATATTCAGACCTCCGATCAGGCTGGTCACAAGGGTGAACAGCAGGATCGTTTTGATATTGGGCAGGGTTACAAGCCAGAAGGTCTGCCATCCGTTGGCTCCGTCGACCTCCGCCGCTTCAAAGATCTCGGGGCTGATGCCCAGAATGCCGGAGATCAGGATGATCATCGTATAGCCGTACCACATCCAGGTCTGAATGAATATGATGATATCCTGCGCGATATCTTTCTTCACCAGGAAATTGTACGGCTCGCTCATGATGCCGAAGCGCGTCATCAGATCATTGATCGGGCCCATGGGATAGCCGAAGAAGGCGTTAAACAGGATCGCGATCGTTGCAGCCGTGATGATATTCGGCATATAAAACAACACCTTGAAAGCGCCCGCCCCCGGGATCTTGAAGCGCTGATCCGTAAACCAGGCCGCGAGGAGCAGAGCCAGAGCCAGCTGGGGAACAAAATTGCAGATCCACAGCTTGATCGTATTCAAAAAGGCTGTCTTGAAAGTCGGACTGGTAACGACCCACTTGAAGTTAGCCAGCGGATCATCCGACAGAAATTTCCATGTTGTTTTTCCGATGCCCTTCAGATCCGTAAATCCGATCACAGCGGTATACAGTGTCGGATAGAGTGAAAAGATCAGAAAGGCGATCAGAAACGGAAGACTGAATAAATAACCGTATTTCGCATAACTGAAGTTGCTTTTCTTTTTCATTGATACCCCCAGGTCCTTGTGAGGCGCTTGGCGCCTGATACGAGACACTATCAGATATGAGGCAGGGCGGACTTTTCATGTCCGCCCCGCAGATTGTCGGAAAGCCTTTATCAGGATCAGACACCCTTATGTTTCCGGACGATCTGCCTCATACCCGCTTTCTCAAAGGAAGATTTATTTTGCGTCGATTCCGAGCGTATCGGATACCGTCTGCTTGAAGTCCGCGATCGCCGCATCTCTGTCTTTCTCGCCTGCCGCGTATGCACGAACCTGGTCTCTCCAGATCAGGTTGATGGACTCGTCATACTGTGTCAGGTTCTTGCCGTTTGCATAGCTGTTTGCCGGTACGAAATACTCGAACATGTTCTGGCCGCTCAGGAAATCAAGAGAGCCGTCGGACATATCCATAACCTTACCGGAAGCGACGGAATCCTTCGTGCCGCCTTCACCGTTCAATGTGCCGTTTGCCCACTTGTACTGCAGGCCGTCTTCCGTAGCGTCAAGAGTGATCCACTGAATGATATCCTTTACAGCAGCAACCTTATCCGGATCCATGTTCTTGTTGGCAAGGATCCATGTGCCGCCCCAGAAGAATCCGATCGGAGAATCGCAGATAGCCCAGTCGCCGTAGGTGCCTTCTCCGGCCTTCTCGCCGCCGCAGTTCGGAGCCAGTGTGTAGTTGATGAGCCATGCAGGACCGAAGAAACCGAATGCGTTATGCTCGCTCTCGCCCTTCATATCCGCAAACCACGCATCCTGCCAGTCCTGTGTCAGGTTTGACCAGCCATTGTCTGTCAGATCCTTGGAGATGTCGAGGAATGCCTCTCTCTTCGGGTCGATCTGCAGCTTGCCGTCAGCATCCAGCCAGCCCGTGTCGGAGCTGTTCTCAACTGCGTGCCAGATGTCGCCGTCGCCGGAAACGATCGGATAATCCTTTTCCTTCAGCTTCTTTGCTGCTTCCCAGAACTTATCCCAGGAACCGCTGCCGCCGCCGATGATCTTGGAGATCTCAGCCGGGTCGTCCGTGCCGAATACATCCTTTGCGATGGAACGACGATAGATGAAAGCACCGCCGGTTGCCTGATAGCCGAGAGCATCCACATCACCGTTGGTGTTGGTTCCGATATCCACGGAATACTGTGCGATGTTCGCATCCTTGATGGCTGCATCGACATCGATCCCCAGATCCTTATAAGGCATTGCGTAATCCTGCATATCGCCCTGGGAATACTTCAGGATGAATGCTGCCTCTGCGCAGTACATATCCGGCTGCTCGCTTCCGCCTGCCTGAAGTGCCGCATCCAGTGCCGGCTGATAAGCGCCGTCTGTTGTCGCAATTATTGTAGAATTAACCGTGTACGGGAAATCCGGGTGTGCTTCCACATATTTGTCTACCATTCCCGGAACCTCATCCGTAAACGCCCACAGATTGATCGTTCCGCTTCCGCCTCCGTTTGCGGGAGCTGCACTCTCCGTAGACTCCTCTGCAGGTGCTGCACTTTCCTCGGCCGCAGATTCCTCTGCCGGTGCCGCATCAGATGCAGCAGGCGCCGCACTGCCGCCGCCACAGCCCGCCAGAAGCGCAGCTGTCATTGTGCAGGACAGGATCGCCGTGATAACTCTTCTCTTCATAATTCCTCCATTCTGCGCGATAGATCGCACGTGTTATGTTTTTTCCGGTTTAAAATGCCGGCCATTACAACATTTATAACACTTAAAGAGCTTTTTAGTTTTACAAATATTGCTCTCCTTTTCACCTTTTTTGCCAATACCAACAATTCTGTTCCCTTATTTTGATTTTTACTATACAATTTGACTATGGGAAAAATATTTGATCCGGAGAACCCGGTAATGATCCTTCTTTCCAGGATCTTCGACCTGATCCTGCTGAATATCTGCTTTGTTCTGACCTGCATTCCGGTCTTTACCGCAGGGCCCGCCCTTGCCGCCTTAAGCTGCGTGACCCTCCGGATGGCGGAGGGGGAATACGGTGATACGGCAAAGGTATACTTTTCTTCCTTCAAAAAAAATTTCAGCCAGGGGCTGATCCTCTGGCTGATCTTATTTGCTGCATCCGCGTTTCTCTCCGCGGATCTCTATGTCATCTTTTTTGTTCTGCCGGAGAGATACCGGCTGCTGCAGATCCCGGTGTGGCTTCTGCTCTTTGCGGATGTATCCGCACTGTTATATGCCTTTCCGCTTCTGGCACGCTACGAGCAGACCATCCCCCGGCTTCTGAAAAATTCCGTTCTGATCAGTCTGAGCCATCTCCCTCTCACCGTCTTTATGGTGGTGATCCTGGGCAGCATCGCGGATCTTTCCCTTCACAACGGCAGCCTGCTCGTTCTCTTTTTCAGCCTTTCGCTTTTTATCGGCTGTGCCCTGCTCTCTCTTCTCTTTTCGGTTTTCTTAAGGCGCGCCCTTCAGAAGCTCTCGGAAAGGGATTAAACCCCGTCTTCGTTTTCCACCAGCGACTGCAGCTGTTCCTTGATATGGCCCACGGTCTCGGATACGATGACCGTTGATCTCATTCACCGTGCGAAGGATCTCCTCTTTCTGAGCGTTGATCATTTCCCGCTCACGCTCCACCAGCTCCTGGGCTTCCTCCTTCTCCCGCTCGACCATGCCCTTCAGGTAATGCACGCAGTTTTCCTTATGGTTAAAGCCGTTATGGATCGCCACGGCCATATCATGGCAGGTGGCGTATCCGCAGCAGGAGCAGTTGATATTTCTGGAGGCCTCATCATACTTGTTCATTTCAGTGAAGATCCTCTCCAGCTCGTTTTTATCCGGCTTCCGGATCCTGCATTCCGCGGAGCGGTCGGTATAATGCCTCAGGTAATCCTCAAGGTTCAGATTCGCAAACTGTCTGTTCAGGGCCGCAAGCCTCTTTGCAGGCGAAAGCGCTCTGGACCAGGCGCTCTTTTTCGTATCCTTCTTTACGCTCTCCTGGATATCATGGATATGATAAAGCGGATCATCGCCACCGGTCACCTGGGGATCCGTCCACTTCGATCCTGCACTGCCCGTTTTCATCCGGTTCCGTAGAGACACACGCCCCCATACAGCTGCACTCATGAATGCATTTATTGCATCCCACACACTGATCATTTGTAAATATGAGACTGTTGTTCGAATTTAATGCCATTTTCTCTGCCTTTCTGCTCTGATTCACAAAAAATACACATACGGTATAAATTATACTTTTTTCAGCATATTATGCAAGCAAGCTATGCTGAAGCTTTTGGAGCTGCGCTGTCCGGATAAGCAGGCATTCAGCCCGGACCGGCCGGGCTGCCGACTCCGTCCCCATGACCCCCTTCAGGGATTTATAAAACAGGGAACAGCCAGACCGTGATCTGACTGTTCCCTGTTTTCCTTCATGAACAAGATCTTCGAAATAGCGGAGATCAGAATGTGTTCGGATTCTGACGCAGATATTCCGCCTGCTCCCAGGATACCTCGGTCACATTGTAGGGATCCTTTCCGAAGCTCTTTGCAAACTGGCAGGCAGCATCTCTCGTCGGGAAGGTCCCGAGTACCTGCCCGTTGTTATTGTTGATCGCCTGCCAGGGGAAAGCGGGATTCACACCGGGTCTGCCCCTGCCGTCTACGATCATTCCGCCGGAGGCGTTGTTGATCTCCTCTTCGTTAAGGATGCTCTTATTTTCTTCCATCGTATCTGTCCTTTCCCGGGTCTCGCTCCCGACTTTTTTGTGGATCATAGTCAACGAATCAGGTAACTGCCCTGTTCCGAGGCGCATATGTCCTGCTTCCCGTGTCTGCGGCTCGGGGACGCGCTGCTACTTTAATTCATTATACTATAATTCTGTAACGGGTGGTTATATTCATTGATACGAGCCATTTTTCTTTCTGGCAGGATCATTTTTAATAAACGGATAAAGTAATTGCACTTTTCCGAGCCGCAAACGCCGGAAGCAAGGCATCTGCGGTTCACGCTGCGGCAATTACCGGATCCGTTACCTATAGCCTCGCCACACCGCTGTCCACAGCTGCCTTTGCAACGGCTTTCGCCACTGCGGGCCCCACTGCCGGGTCAAAGGCATAGGGGATGATATAGTCCGCGCTCAGCCTGTCCTCCGGGATCAGCTCCGCCAGAGCCTTTGCCGCCGCCATCTTCATCTCTTCATTGATATCCTTTGCCCGCACGTCAAAGGTTCCCCGGAAGATACCCGGAAAGGCCAGCACATTATTGATCTGGTTCGGATAATCGCTGCGTCCGGTGGCTACCACGGCAGCTCCTCCGGCTTTTGCGTCATCCGGAAAGATCTCGGGGGTGGGATTTGCGCAGGCAAAAATGATGGCATCCCGGTTCATGGTCTTTACCATTTCCGTTGTCACGGTTCCCGGAGCGGACACCCCGATGAACACATCGGCGCCCTTCAGCATATCCGCTATGCCGCCCGTCTTTTTTTCAAGGTTTGTGACCTTTGCCATCTCCTCCTTGATCCAGTTGAGCCCTTCCCTGCCCTCGTAGATCGCGCCCTTTCTGTCGCACATTGTGATCTGCCCGAAGCCTGCGGATAAGAGAAGCTTTACGATGGCCACCGCGGCCGCTCCCGCCCCTGAGGTAACGATCTTTACCTCTTCCTTTTTCTTACCCACCACCTTTAGCGCGTTGATCAGACCCGCAAGGGTAATGACCGCAGTTCCGTGCTGATCATCGTGAAAGATCGGGATATCCGTCTTTTCCTTCAGCTTCCGCTCGATCTCAAAGCATCTCGGCGCCGAGATGTCCTCCAGATTGATCCCTCCGAAGGAGCCGGAGATCAGGCTGACGGCATTCACGAATTCATCCACATCCTTTGTTTTCACACAAAGCGGAAACGCGTCCACATCGCCGAATTCCTTAAACAGTACGCATTTTCCCTCCATCACGGGCATCCCGGCCTCCGGGCCTATGTCTCCCAGCCCCAGCACGGCCGATCCGTCCGTGATCACAGCGCACATGTTGTGGCGTCTGGTGAGTTCGTATGACTTATCGATGTCCTTCTGGATCGCAAGGCACGGTTCCGCGACTCCCGGTGTGTAAGCAAGGGACAGATCGTCCTTATTCTTCACCGGAACTCTGGATACCACCTCCAGCTTTCCTTTCCATTCTCCATGCAGCCGCAGGGATTCTTTCGCATAATCCATACCTGTACCTCCGATGATTTGTGAGGCGCTTAAGGGCGCCTTGAAACGGAATGAGCAAATAACAAAGGGAGGACCCTTACGGTTTTATCCTCCCCGGAGTTCAAACCTTGTTTTACTTTTTAGCCGTTTTCTTTTTAGACCCGGCATGCTGCTTCATCGCCTTTTCGATCTCGGCCACGTTTCCCGGACCGTATCCCTTGGCTTCAAGCAGCCTGGCCGCATATTCCTCCCTCGTCATGGCAGGCACGAAGCGGCGCGCATACTGCGTATTGCTTCTCTCAAAGCCCGTGATCGTCAGATATTTCTTTTCCTCCAGACTCTTTACCGTCCTGAAGAGGGTAACATTATTCCAGTGCTTTTTGTCAAGCCTTTCCCCCATTTCCTTTGTTGTCAGGGGCTTCTCCTGATTAAACAGAAAGAAAAACAGCTCCTCCTCCCTTTGATTCAGCAGTTCGTACATCATGTCCGTCTCCTTTAGCATAAACAAATGATATACCCGTGAGATATCGTTTTCGTTAACGGGTATCTTATTTATATCATATTTAATCGGATTTGTATATCTGCTCCATAGATTTCCGCCGGATCAGGGCATAGCAATGCCGGAGAATCCGAACATCCCGGACTCCCCGGCCTCAGCTCATCTTATGAACATTATATCAAAGGATGCCCTCAGGCTCTGATCGTTCCCCGGCCGAAGGGTCTTGTCGCTTTGGACGTCAGGAACGGTGCCTGTACGTCCTGGATCTGATTCATGCCGGCATCAAACATCGAGCCGCAGTCAGGGCATTCATAGCCGTTCTCCTTTTTCTTCAGCAATGTGGTGCAATACGGGCAGCGCCCCGATACCTGGGCATCATCAACCTCCGCGATCCCGCCTGATACATTCCCTAACTCCTCTTCCGAGAGGATCCTTTTTTCACTCATTATATATACCTCCTTTTATTGCTCCGAAGTCTTCCTTTCTGTACTTTGATACGAAGAACCCCCGCTGTATGGCAGCGGTTTCCGCAAAATTTTTCCGTTATCTCATCCGACCGGTCATCTGCCGGTATCTGCTCCGGCCGCGTCAGACCGTCCCTCTGCGGCTTTATCTCATATCATACCTTATTTCCCGCGGAAATACAATTTCCGGGTTTTCCCTGATGAAATGCGGGATATGAGTTTTTTCACACTCCCTGCCCCGCAATGAACATCATAATTGCCAGAAACAGGCCTCCTGCATGGATGAGGATTTCAATCATACCTATCGCTAAATATTTACGGGCCTGCAGGATCCCTGCTCTTACCGCTTTTAGAGCAAATACAGTACCTGCAGCGGACATCACCAGACACGGCAGAGGGGAAAGAAATATGCTTACTATGCCTATGAATGCGAAAACAGAATAGACGATCCCCCTGTCGGAAGGTGCCTCCAGTATGACCGCAAGCAGCATGCATACCGCCGTGATCACGAAAACAGCAATCGGGATCAGTACGAGTATTCTCGCTATAGACAAATCTCTGTGTTCCATATTTATACCCTTAACCTGCCGCAGCATTTATACGCCATTTCATCTAAACGTCCGGTTCCCTTTTCTTTTTCTCCTGCTCTTTCCGGCCATCCATCGCAAAAAACCTGACGGAACGCCGGAGCCTTCAAAACTGCGCTGTCAGGATGAGCAGGCAGGGATCATGACCTTTCGACCCTGACTGATGCCGCACTCACAATCCGCGCATCAGCGCTGCTTGTTCTGACCCTGACATCATATTATATCATGTCAGTCAAAAAGCTTATTTCTGTACCGGCGCAGCATTACAATGAATTTTCTAATTTTCGGGTTTCTGTTTTCAAATCCGCGATTCTGCGCTATGATGGTAATATCAAATAAGAAATGATCCATCCGCCGGAAAGGTTACGGCGCATCCGGACGGATGACGGGGGAGAGAAGACAGATGAGCAGCAGAAAAAGAAAATCCAGAGCTGCGGCTTCAAAGCAGCAGGAAGCAAATATACCGGCAGCAGCCGATCCGCAGGAGACAGACACTCAGGCAGCACCTGTTCCGGAGAAGACAGCTCCACAGACAGCAGCTGTTCCGGAGAAGACAGCTCCACGGGCAATATCCGATCCGCAGAAGACTGATGCACAGGCAGCGCAGGCAGAGCCGGCACTTCAGCCCGGGCCCGTCCAGATTTCCGAAAGCCCTGTTCCTGCAGGATCCCTTCCGGTTTCGGAGGATCCACTTCAGCCGGAGCCCCTTCCGGTTTCCGGGCCCATCCTTCCGCCGGATCCCGCGCCCGGATATGATCAGGCCGTGATCCCGCAGCCGGTTTCCCAGGGAACCGTACCGCAGGCCGCTGCGCAGACCGTACAGCAGCCTGTATATGAGCAGGCTCCTTTGCAGCAGGCACAGGCAGTACAGATGCAGGCTGCGCAGGCTCAGGCAATACAGGCGCAGGAAGTACAGATACAGACTGCGCAGGCTCAGGCAGCACAGGCTCAGGGAGTGCGGATACAGACTGCACAGGCTCAGGCAGTACAGGCACAGACTGCGCAGGTTCCTGACCTTCAGGCGCATATTCAGCCCGCACAGGCCGGGACAATTCAGACACAGGCTGTACAGCCGCAGACAGAACCCGCACAGCCGCAGAGTATCGAGCCACAGGTCCGGGGGATCCGGACTCGGACGGTTAAAACGGCACCCCTTTCCGGATCCGGTCAGGACCCCTTCGAAGAACCCGTGAAGGAACCGGCTCCGAAAAAGAGACGCAGGCCGCCTGTGGAAAAGAAGCCTCTCTCCGTCATTCAGGGAGTGATCATCGCCCTGATCCTGATGATCATCATTGCGATCATCGTTTTGGTGGGGGTAAGGATTCAGGTAAAAAAAATCCTCTCTTCCGCCTCCGGAAACATCGCCCGGTCCGGTGCCGTGCAGCAGGCTGCCACTCCGGATACGGTCCCGGACGGAGCCGCTGACACAGGAGCTGCGGCTGCTTCTCCCGCTGCGGAGCCCGCACCCGAGGAAGCATCTGCCGGGCAGAAGCCCGTCGTTCTGTCCGAATCGGACGCCCTGAAGACATATGTTGCCGTACTGGAGGCAACCCTGGCCAAAAACCTGGACAGCAGATGCCGCGTTGTGGCGGACGAAGAAAACAAGAAGATCTCGGTATCCGTCTGGTATGACGGGATCGTGGCACAGTTTGCGGAGGCCTCCGCGGAAGGCGAGGATGTATCCGAGGTGGCCGCATCCTGGGATACCACACGCTCAAGCATCCGCTCTCTTGCCCAATATATCTACAACACCCGGCTCGATCTGGGGCTTGACGATTACCATGTTTATACGGAGCTCTTAAACGATCTGGATCAGGATGCCGTACTCCTTTCCTTTGAAGACGGAGAACTGACCTCCGACATCTTCGGAGAGGTCTTCCCGGAGGGAGCAGCCTCCGCCGAAGCGGAAGAGGAAGGGGACGAGGATGGCGAAGAGGAGGCCCCGGCCGTTGCGGCAGCCCGCAGCTGTCTGGATCTGGCTGCCTATTCCCGCAGCGGCCTGATCACAAGGCTCTCCTTCGAAGGATTCTCCGAAGAAGAGATCGACAGCGCCCTCGAGAGCCTCGATATCGACTGGAAGGAGCAGGCGGCAAAAAAAGCATCGGAATATGCTTCCCATGCGGATCTTTCCCGCGAGGTTCTGATCAAACAGCTGGTATATGACGGTTTTTCGGAGAAAGAAGCAGCCTACGGAGCGGACAGCGCAGGACTGTGACGGTAAGGGAGTTCACTCCTCCCAGAAATGGGAGGGGCCCTGCTTTTTGGTTGAGAAATGCCCTGTCTGGATCAGCTCTTCGTCGCAGATCTTTGCGGCTGCCACCTGGATCGGCATGCCGGTATAGACCGCCACGGAAAAATCATTTCTGATCCGTGCCAGGATATAGGGATAAGGCGCAGACATATTGAAGAATTCACGGTAGGTGATACGCTTCATTTCCCCGTCTATGATCCCTTCAAAGATCGTATCTTCGGTATTGATCTGATGGTCGATGATAAAGAATTCCAGCCACTCGTTGAAGGACTGCTCTACCGTAGCGATCTTTTTGGTATAGGCATGTTTTTTCGAACTGATCACTCTCATACATTAACTATAGCACCGAAACCGCTATTTTGAAACAACAAAAACCGCCTTTCTCCGTATGCCCGGAAAAAGGCGGCTTTTCTTTCTACCTGATCGGTCCGGATCAGTAATTCTCAGCACTGACCTCAAAATAGCTCTGAGGATGCTTGCATACCGGACACTCCTCGGGTGCTTCGGTCCCGATCACGATATGGCCGCAGTTGCGGCACTCCCAGACCGTTACGCCGCTCTTCTTAAAGACCTCCATGGCCTCCACATTTTTCAGCAGGGCACGATACCGCTCCTCATGATGCTTCTCTATGGCAGCTACGCCGCGGAACTGCTCCGCCAGCTCATGGAAGCCCTCTTCGTCCGCTTCCTTCGCCATCCTGTCATACATATCGGTCCACTCAAAGTTTTCGCCCTCCGCGGCATGCAGCAGATTCTCCTCCACCGTACCGACCTCTCCGAGAGCCTTGAACCAGAGCTTCGCATGCTCTTTCTCGTTATCCGCCGTCTTCAGGAACATCGCGGCGATCTGCTCATATCCTTTTTTCTTCGCCACGGAAGCAAAATAGGTATATTTATTTCTCGCCTGAGACTCTCCCGCAAAGGCCTCCCACAGATTCTTCTCGGTCTTCGTACCCGCATATCTGTTTTTGGGTTCTTCCTCCGGCCCGGCGTTCTTCCCGGGGATCTTTTCAAAGTCCGCCTTCGGATGCTTGCAGATCGGGCAGATAAAATCATCCGGCATTTCCTCGCCCACATATTCGTAGCCGCAGATCCTGCAGCGCCAGATCGTCTTTCCGTCCTCCGTCTCTCCCACCGCTTCGGGCTTCGGCTTGATATTGCTCTGATAATACTCATAGGTCGCGGATTTCGCCGAGCTCAGGGTATCCATATCCGTCACCTTTGCGATAAAAAGAGTATGGGTACCGAGATCCACCCTCTGGGTGACTTCCGCGGAAATATACGCGTTCGTCCCCTTTGTAATGATCATTGTGCCGTTTTCCGCCCGTTTGCACTCCGTGAAATCAGCAAACTTGTCCACATCCCTGCCGGACTGGAATCCGAAATGCTTAAAGAGCTCAAAATCCGCATCCTCGCTGATAACAGAGACCGTCAGCTTTCCGGTATCTACGATCATGTCATGAGTATAGTTATTCTTATTAACAGCCAGCGAGATCTGGTTCGGATCCGTTGTTACCTGCTGGGCCGTATTTGTTATACATCCGTTATCTTTTCCGTTCCTGTTTGCCGTCACGACAAATAATCCATATGACAGCTTATACATTGCTTTTGCATCCATTTTTTAATCTCCTTTTCTGATCTAACCTCCGGATCAGCGGTGATCCCGCATTTCACGGAGGCACACACCCTGTATTTCCCGCGGATATCCCAAAAGCGCGGCGGTCAACCTGTCTCCCGCCGCGCCTGTGCTGTAATCCGTTACAGTATCTTCAAAGAATGTCATTCCTCCTGACATAACCGGGTTTATCCGGGGTTGTCACCAGCTCTTTGATGTTCTTGATCTGCGCCCATTTATCCACCACCTGATTCTCCACATGCACGCCTTCCTCGATGATCGCGTGGCTTAAGATCATGCAGTTCCTCACGACAGCGCCTTTTTTGATATGAACGCCACGGCCCAGGATCGAATTTTCTACGGTCCCTTCGATCAGGCTTCCGTTTGCCACCATCGAATTCTTCACGCTGGAATCCATCGTATAACGGGCCGGACAGGAATCCGTGGTCTGGGTATAGATCGGCCATTCATCCCGGAAAAGATTCTGGGACAGGTTCCAGTCCAGCAGGCTCATATTGGTGTCATAATAGCTCTTGAAGTCCGTGATCGTCGCAAAGAAGCCCTTATGCTGAACGCCCCTGATATCAAGGCTCTCATTTTCGGCATTGATGATATCCACCAGACGGTAGACGGAGGAGATATCATGAGCCTTGTGAACCAGCTTGATAAAGAGCTCGTTGCTCATGACATAGGTGTCCATGAAGATGTTCCGCTCCGCTATCGTTCCCGTGTTCTGCTCGATACTCTTCACACCCTTCTGCCGGTTCAGATTGACCACCGAGCAGTTCCGGTATTCCACATCCGCGTCATTCACCTTATGATACATGATGGTCACATCCGCTCCGGAGGAAAGATGCTCCTCCAGCAGCTTGTGATAATCCTGGACAAAGACCATGTGTCCCGGAGAGATCACCACATAGGGCTGATGCATCCTCTCGATGACATCCATATTGTCCAGATATGCTTTGATATCGGTATTATAGATCTCATTGACGCGGCTGTCCTGATTAAACAGCAGCTGCAGCTTTCCGCGCTTCGAATTGATGTTGTACACTCTGCCCGAGCCGAGATGCTCCGCAAGAGACCTCGGATTCTGGCTCACATATACCTGGATCCGTCCTATTCCGCTGTTGCTCATGGAAGAGACCGGAAAATCGACGATCCGGTATCTTCCCAGAAATGAAAACGCACTGATCGGACGGAACTCGTCCATTCCTTCTACTTTGATATGTCCTCCCGCGGGAGTGACAATTCCATATGCTCTAGCCATTGCCATTCCTTACTCCTTCCCTGGTATATCTTCCGCAACAAGCAGGACTTCCTCGCTCTTTGCGCTGCCGACCACGGCACCTGCTCCGATCTTCACACCGTCCGCCACCAGTGCCCTGGTGACCTTCGCCCCGTCGCCCACTTCGGCGCCCGGCATCAGCACGGTATCCACGACCTTCGCACCCTTGCCCACAGTGGTATTTGTAAACAGAACGGAATGATCCACCTTGCCTTCGACGCGGCAGCCCTGGGTGATATAGGCGCTTCCGACCTCCGCCTCGGGCCCGATGTACTGAGGAAGCTCCGGGGCATCCTCGGAATAGATCCGCCAGGACGCATCTGCCAGATCCAGCTCGCTGTCGTCATCCAGCAGATCCATATTGGATTCCCAGAGGGAATCGATGGTTCCGACATCCTTCCAGTAGCCTTTGAATTTGTAAGCATAAAGGGATTTTCCCTCCTTCAGCATCGTAGGGATAAAATCCTTGCCGAAATCATGATGGGAATTTTCATTCTTCATATCCGCCAGCAGCATCCTGCGCATCAGCTTCCAGTTGAAGATATAGATGCCCATGGAAGCGAGATTACTCTTCGGCTGCTTCGGCTTTTCCTGAAACTCGATGATCCTGCCGTCATCCGCCGTATTCATGATACCGAAGCGGCTGGCTTCCTTCTTCGGGACGCCGATGACCGCGATCGTCGCGTCCGCTTTATGCTCCTTATGGAATGAGAGCATCTTGGCATAGTTCATTTTATAGATATGGTCTCCCGAAAGGATCAGGATGTATTCGGGATCGTAATTATCGATAAAATCAATATTCTCGGAGATCGCGTCCGCAGTTCCCCTGTATTCCTTTAAGCCTTCGTCCGCTTTCTCTCTGGGCGGCAGGATGTATACTCCGCTGTCCCTGCTGTCCAGCCCCCAGTTCCGGCCCGCTGCCGCATAGCTGTTCAGCTGTACCGACTCATACTGAGTAAGCACTCCTACCACTTCGATACCGCTGTTTGCGCAGTTGCTGAGCGGGAAATCGATGATCCGGTACTTCCCTCCAAAAGAGACCGCCGGTTTTGCAACCTTATTGGTCAGATCTTTTAGCCTGCTTCCCCTGCCTCCCGCAAGGATCATCGCAAGCATAGTCGTCTGTTTCATGCACCTTCTCCTTTCCGAATTGTCAGACCCCTCCATTAAATATGATATGAAGTCATAATAATATAATAATTCTTTTTGAAGATTGTGGCAATATAATAAACGCCGTCTCCGGCGTTTATTTGTATTTATTTCCATGCAATCATGCCGGTCTTTTCCTACAGATCAAACAGCGACAGCTGGTTTGATTCCGGGATTCCGGAAAGGATGCCAAGCTCGGAGAGCTTATCCGCGACACCGCGGGATGCGCCGGAGCGCGCGCAGAAATCCTCCACCGAAAGGAACGGACCGGCATCCGCGGTCTCCGCAAGCTTCGTCACCATGGCGTCCGCGGCCTTCGCTCCGATATTGTCCACAGAAGCAAGTGCCGGCATGATCTTTCCGTCTATTTCCCGGAAATATCTTGCATTGACCTTCAGCATGTCGATGGGCATAAACTCGATGCCCCGGGCGTACATCTCCTGCACCAGATGCATGTCGTGAAGCTCGTTCGCCTCCACATCCGAGAGCTTTTTATTCTCGGCCTTCAGCTCCTTTTCCTTCTTCTCATAGGCTTCGATGGTCTCCAGCAGATGCTCTCTTCCCCGGCAGCAGTTGGAATAGGAAAAGCCCTTCGCCCGGATCGAGAAAAAGGCGCAATAATAAGCGATGGGCCTGTAGACCTTATGCCACGCCACCCGCAGAGCCATCATGACATAGGCTGCGGCATGCGCCTTCGGGAACATATACTTGATCTTTTTGCAGGAGCCGATGTACCATTCCGGGACCCCTGCCGCCTTCATCGCATCCTCCATCTCCGGGCTCAGCCCCTTGCCCTTCCGCACGGACTCCATCGTCTTAAAGGAAAGCTGCGGATCCATGCCCTTTCCGATCAGATAGATCATGATATCGTCACGGCAGCAGATACAGTCGCTCAGGGTCTTGCCGTCCCGGATCAGCTCATCCGCATTGCCCACCCAGACATCCGTACCGTGGGAGAGACCCGAAATGCGGATCAGATCCGACAGATTCTTGGGCTTTGCGTCTATCAGCATGTTGATGACAAATCTGGTGCCGAACTCGGGGATCCCCAGAGCCCCGTTCGGCGTGCCCCCGATATCCTCCGGCGTAATGCCGAGTGCCGACGTGTCCAGGAAAAGCGACAGCACCTTTTCATCATCAAAGGGAATATCCTCGGGATCGACCCCCGTCATATCCTGCAGGAATTTGATCATCGTCGGATCATCGTGTCCGAGGATGTCCAGCTTCAGCAGGTTGTGATCAATGGAGTGATATTCGTAATGAGTTGTGATGATATCGTTCTGCATATCGTCAGCCGGATGCTGTACGGGGGTAAAGGTATCGATCTCCTCTCCCCTCGGCAGCACCACGATGCCTCCCGGATGCTGCCCCGTGGTCCTTAAGACCCCGGTACAGCCCATGGCCAGCCGCTCCATCTCACAGCTGCGCTTAAACTCCTCCATCTGATCATAATAATGCTTCACGTAGCCGTAGGCGGTCTTCTCCGCCACGGTTCCCATCGTCCCTGCGCGGAAAGCGCTTCCGGCTCCGAAGATGACCTCCACGTATTTATGGGCCTTGGACTGATAATCTCCGGAGAAATTCAGGTCGATATCCGGCTCCTTATCTCCCTTGAATCCAAGGAAGGTTTCAAAGGGGATATCGAAGCCGAGCTTGGAAAGGGGCTTCCCGCACACCGGGCAGTTCTTATCCGGCATGTCGACCCCGCAGATCCCGTAGGCAGCAAACTTCTTCACTTCCTCCGAATCAAATTCCGAATAATGACAGGAGGGGCAGAGATAATGGGGAGGCAGCGAATTCACCTCCGTGATCCCCGCCGTATAGGCCGCAAAGGAAGATCCCACCGACCCCCGGCTTCCCACCAGATATCCGTCCTCATTGGACTTCCAGACCAGCTTCTGGGCTATGATATACATGACGGCATAGCCGTTTCCGATGATGGAATTGAGCTCCTTTTCAAGCCTCTCCTCCACCTGTGCGGGAAGCTCCTCCCCGTAGATCTCCCGGGCTCTTTTATAGCAGATCTCCCTGAGCATTCCGTCCGAATTATCGATGACGGGCGGGCATTTATCCGGGCGGACGGGGCTGATCCTGTCGATCATGTCCGCGATCAGGTTCGTGTTTTCGATCACGACCTCCCTGGCCTTATCCGAGCCCAGATACGAAAACTCCTCCAGCATCTCGTCCGTGGTCCTTAAGTAAAGCGGCGGCTGCTCGTCATTATCCTTAAAATTCTTTCCGGAGCGGATGATCTTTCGGTAAATATCATCCTCGGGCTCCAGAAAATGCACATCGCAGGTGGCGCACACCGGCTTGTGAAACTGCTCTCCCAGTTCCGTGATCCTCCGGTTTACCTCCCGCAGATCCTCCTCGGTCTCGATATTGTTATCCTCCTCCAGAAGGAAGGCGTTGTTTCCGATGGGCTGGATCTCCAGATAATCATAAAAATCCACAATGCCCGCGATCTCATCCTCCGGCCGGTCCTCCATCACCGCCCGGTACAGCTCACCCGCCTCGCAGGCGCTCCCGATGATCAGACCCTCCCGATGCTTCATCAGAAAGCTCTTGGGGATCCTTGGTACCTTTACAAAATACTTTGAATGAGACTCGGAGACCAGACGGTAAAGGTTGACCCTGCCGGTCTCGTTCTTTGCAAGGAGTATCACGTGGAAGGGTCTGAGCCTGCCGATCATCTCGTCGGTATACTCCTCGATGGGGCCGATCCCGTCCAGAGTCCGGATCCCCTTTTCTTTAAGAAGTTCACAGAGCTTAACCCAGATCCCGGCAGTCGCCTCGGAGTCATCCACGGCCCGGTGATGCGTCTCCAGCGACACCCCCAGCTCCTTTGCCACACGGTCCAGCGTATGCTTTCCGAGCTTCGGGAGCAGCAGCCTCGACAGAACCATGGTATCCGCATGAACCCTGTCAAACGGGATCCTCAGCTTCTTTGCGTTATGCGCGATAAAGCTGATATCAAAGGATACATTATGTCCCACCATCGCCGCCCCGCGTGAAAACTCAAGGAATCTGGGCAGCACCTTGTCGATGGTATCCGCCTCCATGACCATCCGGTCCGTGATATGGGTGAGCTTTGTGATCTTATAGGGGATCGGAACCTCGGGATTGACGAATTCGTCAAAACGGTCCACCACCTTTCCGCCCTGCACCAGCACCGCCCCGATCTCGATGATCCTGTTTCTCACGGGAGAAAAACCGGTGGTCTCTATGTCGAAGACACAAAAGGTATCGTCCAGATCATACCGGAGGTCGGGGTCCGGCTCTCCGGCTCTCCCCACCACCTTCTTCGTATCATCCACAAGATACCCTTCCATGCCATAGATCAGCTTCAGATCCTTATTCTCCATTTTGGGCATCGCGTGAAGCGCCTCCGGAAAGGCCTGCACGGAGCCGTGATCGGTGATCGCGATGGCATTCCATCCCCACCGGTCCGCCCGTTTCATCACATCCTCCACACCGCAGACCGCATCCAGATTACTCATCTTGGTGTGGCAGTGAAGCTCCACCCGCTTGACCGGCGCGTGATCCTCCCGCTTCACCCTGAAATCCGGGATCCGCCGGATCCCCTTGACGGAGCCGATGGTCATCTCCTTTTCATACTTTGAGGGACCCTGTACGGAGCCGCAGAGCTTGATGAAAGCTCCCGGCTTCAGCTCGTCCTTCAGCTTCCCGGCCTCCTCCGGATGCAGGAACAGACGCACGCCGATGGTATCGGTGAAATCCGTCAGGTTGAATTTCATCAGGATCCATGCCCCTTCCTTCACGGGCTTTTCCTCAAAAGAAGCGATCTGTCCGCGGATCACGATGTCGCTCATATCACCGTCGACCTCGGCGATCTCCATTGTCTGCCCGAGCACATCCTTCCGGTAGATCACATCCGGATCGTCGGATTTTTTCGTCCTGGGCGTATAGCTGCCCTTCTCCTGCCTGCGGCCGTAATATCCGCTTTTTTTCGTTCCTCCTCCGCTCTTTCCTGCCGTGCCGCTTCCGGATGCCGCTGCCACGGCAGAGTCGGCTCTTCCCGAAATGGAGGCGATCTTTTCCCTGATCCGGTACTCCGCCTCTTTCCTGATATCGCTTGCCTCCTCCTTCCGGTAATCGATCTTTACCTTAACGGACAGGCCGCAGCGGTCGCGAAACAGTCTGTCGAAATAGCTCTGCAGGTCGCCCGCCATATTGTGCGCTATGACCGTATCGGGAAGGATGATCTCGTATTCTCCGTCTCCCGTGAAATGCTTCTCCGAGGATTTGTACAGTCCGAAGAGGATCGGCTCCTCAACCTTCAGCTCATAGCGGACACTCATCTCGTATTCATCCATGAGATTCTTCGGATCATACTGGGAAGAGAGCTCAAAGGTCTCATGCAGCACAAACCTCACCCGCTCCGCTCCCGGGAAAAGCTTTGAAAGCTCCCGCTCGGTCTTCATGATGAGCTTCTTATGGATCGGATGCGGACTCACGATATAGACATCCAGCCGGGATCTGCTGGCATTCGATGTGATCCTCCGCACGCGGACATCGGAAAATACCCCGTCGATCTCTTCATCCTCTGTTGAAAAAGTCGGAAAAACGTCCTTAAAAGCCTTTTCTGATCTCATCCTCAAGCGCTCCTATGATCTGATCCTCGGAAACCTTTCTGAGGATCTCACCCTTCTTAAAAATCAAACCCTCTCCGTTGCCGCCGGCCACTCCGATATCCGCTTCTCTTGCTTCTCCGGGGCCGTTTACCGCACAGCCCATGACCGCGACCTTCAGATCCAGCTTATCGTATTTCGTAAGCATCCTCTCCACCTGATCCGCAAGAGAGATCAGATCGATCCTGGTCCGCCCGCAGGTCGGGCAGGATACCACTTCGATCCCGCCTTTCCTTAAGCCCAGGGACTTCAGGATCAGCTTCGCGCTGCGGATCTCCTCCACAGGATCCCCGGTCAGGCTCACCCGGATGGTATCCCCGATCCCCTCATAGAGGATGATCCCGATCCCGACTCCGGACTTGATATTCCCGGAGATCAGGGTCCCCGCCTCCGTGATCCCCACATGAAGCGGGCAGTCTGTCTTTTCAGCGATCAGCTCATATGCTTTGATGCACATCATCACGTCGGAGGATTTGATGGAGATCACGATATTTCCGTAATCCAGATCCTCGATCATCTTTACCTTATCCAGAGCGGACTCCACGAGCCCTTCCGCCGTGACACCGCCGTATTTTGAAAGGATCTCCTTTTCAAGGGATCCGGAATTCACGCCCACCCGGATCGGTATATTCCTCTCTCTGGCCTTTTTCACAACGATCCGCACATTTTCCGGCCCTCCGATATTGCCCGGATTGATCCGGATCTTATCCGCTCCGTTTTCGATGGCTGCCACCGCCATCCTGTGATCGAAGTGGATATCCGCCACCAGCGGGATATGGATCATCTTTTTGATCTCCTTTAGCGCCTCTGCCGCTTCCAGATCCGGCACGGTGCAGCGGATGATCTCACAGCCCGCCTCCTCCAGCTTAAGGATCTGCTCCGTGACGGCCTTTACATCGGCTGTCGCCTTATTTGTCATGGACTGGATCAGGACGGGATTCCCGCCTCCGATCCGCCTGTCTCCGATCTCTACGATCCTGGTCCGGTCTCTGTACATATAAGCCTCCGAAAACGATAGCAGACGAATAAAATAATCGCTCTTTCCCCGGCCGCAAGCGCCGGCAGCAGGGGATCTGCGGCCTGCGGTACGGCGATTGCCGGATCCGTTAACTATCATCGTCTCCCAGTGAAAACGGTTTACTGAACCACTTCATTATAGCATATCCGATCCGCTCAAAGAAACCGGAAAGCTTTCCCTCTGTTTCCGCGGGATCCGGGGTTTCAGCCGCCGTTTCCCCGCTTTCTGCCCGGTCAAAGCTGACCGTGACCATCTGAAGCCCGCTCATTTCCTCCCTTCCGGCGCTGCGGTTATTTTGGCTTACTGTAATCCTGCGGCTTCCGCGGTTTCCCGATATGCCGTTTGCGGATATTTCCCGCACCAGCCCCTTCTCCTCCTCGTTCCGGATCGTAAAGGATATGCTTTTTACTGCCCTGTGTCCCAGCTCATCCTCCGCTGTCACCTTCAGTACGTATCTTCCGTTTCGCGTGATCCTTGATCCGTCATATTCCAGGCCGTTTAAGGTCAGATAATAGTTTACATAACTTAAATCCCTGATCAGCTCCTCTCCTCCCTTTTCCAGACCGAATTCCGGGAGTGTCTGTCCATCCGTTTCATCCAGCCCGATGATCTCCGGCGCATCCTGATCAACCGTAAAGCGGATCGTCTTTTCCGAGCGGTTTCCGGCCATATCCTCCGCCTCTGCCGTCATGGTGATCTCCCCGCTTCCGGAAACGGTGATCTTCCGTTCCTCTGTCCTTCGTTCCGAGACCGTCCTTCCCTCACTGTCGGAGACCCGGATCACCGTTTCCGCCCTGCCCACGGTGCCGGAATTATCAGTTATGTCAACCTCTACTGTCACCTCCTCTCCGTAAAGCGCAGCATCCGAAACACCCGAAAAGCGGATCACGGGAGGCTCGTCGTCCTCGCGGGTCAGGGTGATGCTTCCCGCGGACAGGTTTCCGGCCGTATCCTCCGCATAGATCAGAAGCTTTGAGCTTCCGAAGGAGAGCTTTGAAAGCTCCACCTTAAGATCCGCGGATCCTCCGCTTACCCGGCAGATCTCGTTTCCCTCAAGCTCCGCCGCCAGGTTCCGGATCCCGCTCAGCTCATCCCTTGCCTCCAGATGCAGCTTCAGGAGATTTCCTTCGGTCTCGGACTTCGACACCTGCACCACCGGCGGCTCCGTATCCACCAGCACCGTTTCCGGCAGCTCTCTCGCGTATGTCCTGTTTCCCTTTCCGTCCATCGTATAGGCCTCAAGTGAATAGGTTCCGTCCTCCGAAAGCACGAATTTCGTCTGATCCGCGGTGATCCGGTAAGTTGTCGTTTTCCCTCCGGGCTCCGTGATCCTCACAAAGGTCTGCACCCAGCTTCCGGGACTTGCGTATAGATAGGGATAAGTCTCCTCGTCCCCTTCGTAAAACACAAGCCTCGGCTTTACGGAAACGGAATCCCTGAATTCCACGATAAACGGTCCGCCCGTCAGAGGATGCAGGCCGTCTCCGGCTCTAACGTAAAACATCACAAAGCCGTAATCCCCGCTGCTCTTTGCCTCCATCACATAGACTCCGTTTTCCACCGGGGAGATGATCCCTCCGTCCTCATAGACATAGATCTCTCCGGGGCCGAGCCTGCTCTCATCCAGCCTGAAAAACACATCTCCCGCATTCACGGCATACCGGTTTTCGTTGAATTCCACGGGATAGCCGTTTTTCGTCACCGCCCGGATCCGGGGATCTGCGGCAAAAGCACTTCCCCCCAGAATGAGCACAAGCAGGATCACCACCGGGATCCCGGCCATCATTTTATCTGTCATCTTTCTTTTTTTCATACCCTTCCTCCTTTATTGTTCCTTTATTTTCTTCTATTTTCCCTTCCTTTTTCAGCCTTTCCCTGATCTTCCGGAATTCACTGCTCTGCTCCATTCCCTTTACCTCCGCGGCTTCCTCGAAAACCTCCGTGAGATTGCTTTCCTTCGGCGGATACCGGAGCAGAAGCTTCAGATGCCCCAGATAGATCTCCACTCCCTCTCCGGGATATTCCGCTTCGCTTTGCTCATAGATCCGAAGCGCGTTCCCGATCATCCCGAGTTCCTCAAAAAGCCTTGCGCTGTCGCAATATCTGAGCCGGATCTGCTCCGGCTCCTCTCTGGCAAGGGGCAGCTCCGTATACTCCCGGTTGCAGGCGATGGCCTTCAGATAGCAGGATTCCCTGTCCCCCGGTTTCAGCCTGCCCAAAGCCTTCTGCACTGAAGAAAGCATGGGCAGAGCCGTTTTCCAGGTCTGCGCCGAAGCCTCTCCGTTCCTGCAGTCTGCCAACACTCTCTGAAGGATCTCCTTCGCTTCGCTTAACGCCCCCGCATCCTCGTCTCCGTAGGTCAGATAGATCTGGGCGATATTGATGTCGTTCCTGACCTTCCTTGCGGTATCGCTTGCCTTTATGGTCTCATCGTTAAATCGGCGGAATTCCTTCAGCATCCTGTACAGCTCCTTCCGATCCATCTCCCGGGAGATGAGCTGCTCGCAGAAGCTGATATAATATCCGGCTTCCGGGATCCTTTCTTCGGGTATCTGCCGGAAATATCCGAGAGCCGCTTCGTAATCCTTAAGCTCATAAAAGCACATCAGGGCGTCCGTATAGAGTCCCCTGACCCGCTCCAGCTCCGCATTCTCTTCGATCTCCTCCCTCTGCTTCAGAAGCTGCTGCTCGATCTGCTTCTCGGAGCCCGAAACCACGGTCTTTACCTTCAGGATCGCAAGCAGGAGCAATACGACCCCGAAGGCGCCCAGCATAAGGATCCGGTACAGATCCCTTGAAAAGACAAGAGCCCTCTTTACCGCCTCCGCACTGCGGTAGCGTCTGGCCGGATCCGTCCGTGTACATTTGCGGATGATGGCCCGCAGCGTGAAGGATGCTCCGCTTCCCGCCATTGCCTCGATGGTTCTGCCTAAAGCGTAGATGTCGCTTCTTACGTCAGAGACCCCCCGGTACTGCTCCGGAGCCGCATACCTCTTCGTGCCGAGGGCATACCTGTCATTTTCCTTCCGAAAGGATTTGGCTGCCCCGAAGTCGATCAGAACAATGCTCCCGGAGGGGCGGACGATCAGATTGGCCGGTTTTAAGTCACGGTAGATCACAGGGGGTTTTAAGGAGTGAAGATAAGAAAGAGCGGAAGCGATCTCAAGAGACCATCGGTAGAGACTTTTGGACGGGAGCTTTTTCCCGGAGAGCAGGAGCTTATCCAGCGGATCACCTTCGATATAATCCATGACCAGCCATTGCCTGCCGTTTTCCTCAAATACATCGGTGATCCGCGGCAGATTGGGATGCGAAACCTTTCTCAGGACACTGATCTCGGCTCTTTTTGCCTCCGCGGATATCCCGTCGGAGATCTTCAGCTCCTTCACAGCCCAGCGGACGTTCAGCTTCAGGTCCCGCACCAGATAGACGGAGCTCATCCCGCCTCTGCCAAGGGTCTTAAGCACCCGGTATCGATTTGCCAGAATCGTGCAGACCACCTCCCGCGCAGCCGCGTATGCCGTTATCGGATACCGCATCGGCTGCCTGTAAAATCAGATTCATGTTCATTCCATGGAACGCTGGCTGCGAGTGCAGCCTGAGAATTGCATCAGAATGCTGTGCCTAACCTATCACAGAAAAAAGCGGATGTCAAGAGCGCCTTTCATCCGCCGGAAGGACAGAGTCAGTTCTTTTTCTTTTTCCGGAAAAACAGACCGAAGGTACCCGGTCCTACATTTACCGCGATGCTCGGTGAGGCCTTCCGGAAATAGACCTTTTTGAACTGGATCCTTTTTTCCGCCTCTTTCCTGATATGATCCAGCTCCTTATGGTTCAATCCCACATAAGTGATAAACAGCAGAGTTGTATCGATGGTATCCGGCTCCGAAAAGGCAGATCGGATATAGCGTTTCCATGAATGCTCCCGGGTCCCGAAATAAAGTCTGGCCAGCTTCATTTTCCCGCGGTTCATATACATGACGGGGTGGATCGGAAACGTTTTTGTGATGCGGCCGACCGTCTTCGTAAGCTGTCCCGAATTCACAAGATACTCCAGGCTGTCTACGATAAAGCTCATATAGATCTCCTGCTTTAACTCCTCAAGCCCCGTAAGGATCTCCTCCAGCTCCGCGCCCTTGGAGGCCATTCTGGAGGCCTCGATGGCCATGATGCCCTGACCCGTGGAGATCATGCCGCTGTCCACAATCGACACATTTCCCAATGCCCTGGCTGCTTCCAGTGCATCATAATAGCTGGTGTCGGTCATCCTGCTGGAAGCCGAAAGATGGATGATATTATTCGCATATCCCAGATTTTCCACAAAGAAATGCTCAAACTCCGCTGCCTTAATGGGTCTGATCCGGACTTCTCCCTCTCTTTCCTCCATATACGAGAGGATCGCATCCGTATCCAGATCCACCCCGTCCCTGAAGCATCCGTGGCGGGTCTCTATGATCATCGGGATCACAGACAGGCCGTACTCCCGGATAAGCTCCTTCGGCAGATCGGCCGTGCTGGATATGGTGATCATGACATCCTTTTTCTTCTCTTCGGTCTGGACCCAGAGAGCCTCCTCCTCCCATACGGACTCGTCCTGATCGATCACGGTGACAAGATTCTGCGGAAGCAGACGGATCAGCTCCATCTCAAGGCTCTTTCCGTTCACCGGTTTGATCATATAGCCGTCAAAGCCCTCCCTTTCATAGAGCTTCCTGTCCTCCCTGCCGGCGTTTGCCGTGAGAGCCACGATCTTTGATTCCTTGCTGAGCCCTCCTGTCTGCGACCGGATCCGGTGCATGCATTCGATCCCGTCTATTCCGGGCATCAGATGATCCATCAGGATCACATGGTATTCATTCTCCAGCGTCTTTGCCAGAGCCTCCTCACCTCCCGGTGCCGTATCCAGCTTCACCCGGGTATCTCTTAACAGCTTTTTAACCACCATGATGTTGGCTGCGGTATCGTCCACCACCAGGACCCTTGCCTCCGGAGCTTCGAAGCTGTGCCGGTAAACCTTTGCCCTGTCGGCATTATTCATCCTGACGGCATCCAGATCCCCCGCAAAGGATTCATCCAGGGTCTTCTGCGGGATACGGATCACAAAGGTGGTCCCGCTGCCGTACAGGCTGTTTACCGTGATCTTGCCGTCCATCAGATCCACCAGCTGCTTTACGATGGAAAGCCCCAGACCGGTGCCCTCGATATGCCTGTTCTGATCCTCGTCCATTCTCCGGAAGGCCGTGAACAGATAAGGGATATTTTCCTTCCGGATCCCCATCCCGGTATCCGAAACAGAGCAGACCAGATTTGTGACCCCGCCCTGGCTGCTGCCTTCGACTGTCAGTGCCACATGCCCTTCTTTGGTATATTTTACGGCATTTCCCAGGATATTGATCAGGATCTGCTTGATCCGGACCTCGTCGCCCAAAAGCTGGGACGGCAGCTCTGATGACACATTCACCCTGAGCTCCAGATTTTTCTCATCCGCCCGCACCTGCAAAATGCTGACCACATCCGCTATCATCACCAGAGGGTTATAGGGCGCCAGAGTCAGCTTCATCTGCCCGGCATTGATCTTTGAGAGGTCCAGAATGTCATTGATCAGGTTCAGGAGCATCTTGCTGGCCGCCTCCACGTTCCGGGCGTTTTCTTCCACCTCCTTCGAGATATCCTCCCTCAGGATCATCTCGTTGAGGCCGATGATCGTATTGATCGGTGTCCGGATCTCATGGCTCATGCTCGAAAAGAATCTGTTCTGCACCTTGCTTAAGGCGTCGATCTCCTCCTTCTGGGCCTTTGTGACCTCATTCTCCTTCCTGTACACAAGGGTCTGGTAGCTGACCAGCAGTGTGAGGATCAGACTGACGATAAAAAACGAGCCCAGCGAATCCAGATAAAACTCCTGTCTTCCGTGG
>CACZNS010000199.1 GCA_902782575.1 uncultured Lachnospiraceae bacterium | reverse complement strand
TTATTCCGGAAACCATCATGCAGAACCGGGAGGCCCAGAGGATCCTGGTGCAGGTCCTTCAGAAGATGACCGTCGTGCAGAAGCTCAGCGTTCAGTTCTTTTATTATGAAGAGATGACCGTATCGGAGATCGCCGATGAGATGGGCTGCAGCAGGGAGACCGTAAAGGGCAGGCTGAAGCACGCGAGGCAGCTGATGATGGACGGGGTACTGATCCTGGATGTGAAGCCGGGAACGGAATTTTACAGCCTTTCGGAATTCCCCCTCTTTACCTTTCTCTTTTTTCAGGAGCTATCCGGCTTTTCCCATTCGATCTCGGCATATGTGCTCCCGGAGCTTGAGGAGTCTGTCGGAGAGGGGATCTATAAAGGAGGAAGCAGACGGAGGGAAGACGGGGAGAAAAAGCCGTTTTTATCCGCAAAGATGATATCCCTTGCCGCCATCGTGATCGGGGCCATCCTGCTCACGGCCGGTGTGATCGGTCTTATCTCGAGCAGGATAAACAGTATGCGGGAGAAGCAGCAAAAGCAGACCCGGGAGGAGACAGAACAGGCGGAGAGCGGGCCGGAGCTTACGGGAAGCGTGTCCGGGGAGCCTGCCGCCGTCGGAGCGGAAGAAACCGCGGAGGTGCCGGAGAAGCGTACCGGGGAGGAGCTTACGGAGACGGAGCAGGCGGCCTTTGAGGATTTGCGGAACGGGCTTTTAAGCCTGGCGGAAGCCTACCGGATCTTTGATCAGCCCATGTCGGAGGCCTCCTATGAGGGAGCAAAGGAATGGGTGGAGGCCAACCTGACCTACGACGATATGTCGGAGGAGAACGAGGCCATGTATATGACGAATTCCATGGGAGCCGGCACCAGGGCGACCTTAAACGATGAGAAGCAGGTCGCCGAGCTGGATTTAAGAAATGAAAGAGGGGATCTGACCGCCATGGAGTCCCTGGAGGTAAAGGAGGACGGCAGGACGGACTGCCGCATCTCCATTCCCGCGGATGCCGTGGAAGAAATGGTTGAGGATTATCCGGTCTTTTCCGTCACCTTTGAGGGCTTTTTAAGCCAGTTCGGAAAGATCGACTGGCTCAGGCAGAGCTCCGACGGGGAATACAATGTGGTAACGGTAAAGGGCGGCAGGATCACGGTGGACGACAGCGGCGTGGCTTATTCCGGAGAGGATGATTTCCGGGTATCCGTGCACTGGCCGGATAAGGAGGTAAACACCTGCTCCATCTCCGTGCTTCACTGAGGGAGAGCGCATCGCTTCTTCTGTCTCCGGTCTTTTTATAGTTAGCGGAGCCGGTAATTGCCTTACCGGCGTTTGCGCCCCGGGAAAGTGCGATTACCGAATTCGTCCGCAAAAAGTCACAGATCAATGATTTTCATCAGAAAATCATCGATCGTACCCGACCGACACCTGCCGAAGGCAGGGGGAGTCCCGCAAAAAGTCACAGATCAATGATTTTCATCAGAAAATCATTGATCGTACTCGACCGACACCTGCCGAAGGCAGGGGGAGTCCCGCAAAAAGTCACATATTTTCCGAAAAAATAAAAAAAGGGAAAACGGGGAGCTTTGTCGTATATAGTAAATGTGCGGCCCGTTTTTTGCTGCACGATATCTGTGGGAGAGCGGATCATGCTGATCAGGGAGAAGCTTGAGGAAATAGAAAAAACGACCCTCAGTCCATATGCCTGCCTTTCCGTCAATACGAAGGGACGGAAGAAGCAGGAGGAGGAGTGTGTCATCCGGCCCGTATTCCAGCGGGACCGGGACAGGATCCTTCATTCCAAATCCTTCCGCAGGCTGCGTGATAAGACCCAGGTCTTTCTGATCCCCCAGGGGGATCATTACCGCACCAGGCTTACCCATACCCTGGAGGTTTCGCAGAATGCCCGCACCATTGCCAGAGCCCTCAGGCTGAATGAGGATCTGGTGGAGGCCATCGCCCTCGGGCACGATCTCGGACACACCCCCTTCGGGCATGCCGGAGAGCGGGCGTTAAACAGGGTCTGTCCCATCGGCTTTGTCCATTCCGACCAGTCCCTCCGCGTGGTGGATGTGCTGGAGAAGGATTATAAGGGGCTGAACCTGACCTTCGAGGTCCGGGACGGGATCGTAAACCATCAGACCGAGGGGAAACCAGGAACCCTTGAGGGAAAGATCGTCAGGCTTTCGGACAAGATCGCCTATATGCATCATGATATGGACGACGCCATCCGGGCCGGGATCTTAAAGGACGATACGGTGCCCGATCATATCGGAAGAGTGGCGGGCTATAAAACGGCGGACCGTCTGGATTATTTCGTACAGGATATCATAACGGAAAGCTCCGGTCAGAACGATATCCGCATGTCGCCTCCCGCGGCAAAGGCCATGCACGACCTCAGGGAGTGGATGTTTGAGAGCGTCTACCGCAATCCCATCGCCAAGAGTCAGGAGAGCAAGGCGGAGAGCCTGATCGAATCCCTGTATCATTATTACTTCACGCAGCCGGACAGGCTGCCGGAGGAGTACAGGCTCCTGATGGCGAAGACGAACGACCCGCTGGAGCAGATCTGCTGTGATTTTATCTCATCAATGACGGACCGGTATGCCATCAACCTCTATACGGAGCTGTTTGTACCGGCTTCCTGGCTTGTGAAGTAGGCGGCGGGTATCCTTTTCGGGGAAGCTCACCGGGCGCTTTACCGGCTGTTTTATGGATCATAGAGGGTGAAGTTTGAAAGTAAGCTTTCAATTTTTCATGGTAACCGTACCGCGCATCAATGCAGCGGCACGGCAGGGGCATAAAAATGCGATACAGTGATGATCTGGTAGAAAGGATCAGAACTTCAAATGATATAGTGGATGTGATCGGCTCCTATGTCCGGCTCACCAAAAAGGGTGCGAACTATTTCGGACTCTGCCCGTTTCACAGCGAGAAAACCGGCTCCTTTTCGGTCTCCCGGGAGAAGCAGATGTACTATTGCTTCGGCTGCCACGCAGGCGGAAGCGTCATCACCTTTATCATGGAGTATGAAAACTTTTCCTATCCGGAAGCGCTGAAGCTTCTGGGAGAGCGCGTGGGGATCGAGCTGCCGGAGGGGAATGAGAGCGAGGAAGAGAAGAGGGCCGCTTCCCTGAGGGCGAAGATCCTGGAGGCGAATAAGGCCGCCGCGGTCTATTATTATAAAAAGCTCTACAGCGAGGGCGGAAAGACCGGGCTTTCCTACTTCAGAAAACGGATGCTCTCCGACGAGACCATCAAAAGCTTTGGTCTGGGCTTTTCCGGCAAAGGAGGCTCGGAGGTCGTAAGGTACCTGAAGTCCAAAGGCTTTGATGACCGGATCATAAACGAAGCCGGCCTTTCCGGCTTCTCCGAGAAATACGGCATGACAGACCGCTTCTGGAACCGCGTGATGTTTCCGATCATGGATATCAATAACCACGTGATCGGCTTCGGCGGCAGGGTGATGGGGGACGGAGAGCCGAAATACCTGAATTCTCCGGAGACAAGGGTCTTTGATAAGAGCCGGAACATGTACGGTCTGAATGTGGCGAGACGATCCAAGAAGCCCTACCGGATCATCTGCGAGGGCTATATGGATGTGATCTCCATGCATCAGGCGGGCTTTACGGAGGCAGTGGCCTCTCTGGGGACGGCCTTTACCTCCGGGCATGCCTCGCTGATCTCCAGATACGCGAAGGACGTGCGCCTGAGCTACGATTCCGACGGAGCAGGGACCAAGGCCGCGCTCCGGGCGATCTCGATCTGCAGGGCAGCGGGCCTCACTCCGAGGATCATCGATCTGAAGCCCTATAAGGATCCGGATGAATTCATCAAAAATCTGGGCACCGAAGAATTCGCGGAGCGGATCGAAAAAGCAGAGAACGCCTTCTTTTTTGAGCTCAGGATGCTGGAGAAGGAGTTTGATTTAAACGATCCCGCGGGAAGGACGAGGTTTCAGGAGGCCATGGCAGCAAAGCTCACCGCCTTTGAGGATGAGCTGGAGCGGAATAATTACATCGCCTCCGCCGCGGCAAAATACGCGGTGGATGAGCAGGCGCTGAAAAAAGCGGTGGCTGTGGAGGGCGCAAAGCAGGAGGGGATACGGATCAGGAGCTTTCGGGGCTCTCCGGATATCCCGGGTGCGCTGAAGGCCTCCGCGGGAGAAGGACGGGGAGACCCTCCCGGCGAGGAAGGGATCCTGCGGGCGGAGAGATATCTCCTGACCTGGATCAGCGACGAACCGGAGGTCTATCAGGCAGTGAAGCCTTATCTGGAGGCGGGGGACTTTACCGCCGGAGTGACAGAGAAAACAGCCCGGCTGCTCTTCGCTCAGATGGAGGAGGGAAAATGCTCTCCAGCCGCCATCGTGGACAGCTTCGAGGAAGAGGAGGAGCACAGGAAGGTGGCCGAGATCTTTAATACAAAGCTGGAGGCAGTGGAGTCCACGGAGGAGAAGAACCTGGCTCTCACGGATCTTGTGGTAAAGATCAAGGAAGAGAGCCTTAAGAGAAAGTCGGCGGATCAGACCGGAGAAGGGGCTCTGGCCCGTCGGATCAGCATCCGGAATACGATGGATGAGCTGAAGAAGCTGCAGATAAGATTGTAGAAAATAAAACGGAAATATCCGTGCGGTTCCGGGGGATCCGCATGCAGACCGTAAATCTGAAATCAGAAAAAGGAGAGACGGACGAGATGGACGAACAGATGCAGGCAAAGTTTGAGGAAAAGCTGAAAACTCTGGTGGAGCGCGGCAAGAAAAAGAGTAACGTGCTGGAAAATCAGGAGGTCATCGACCATTTCCGCGGGATCGATCTCGGGGAGGAGCAGTACGATAAGATCTGGGAGACGCTTGAAAAGAGCGGGATCGACGTGCTGAAGACCGTGGAGGTGGATGCGGACGATGATGATGTGGAGCCGGAGGAGATCTCCGACGAGGAAGAGATCGATGTGGAAAATATCGATCTTTCCGTGCCGGATTCCGTGGGGATCGAGGATCCGGTCAGGATGTATTTAAAAGAGATCGGCAAGGTGCCTCTGCTTTCGGCGGAGGAAGAGATCGAGCTGGCCAAGCGGATGGAGCTTGGAGATGAGGAAGCAAAGAAAAAGCTGGCGGAGGCAAACTTAAGGCTTGTGGTCAGCATCGCAAAGCGTTATGTGGGGCGCGGAATGCTTTTCC
>CACZNS010000198.1 GCA_902782575.1 uncultured Lachnospiraceae bacterium | reverse complement strand
GTAAAACGCCGCGAAGGGGTACACATATGAAAAAATTAGTTGCGGCGATCGATGTCGGCTCCTATGAGCTCGGCATGAAGATCTTTGAGGTGGGCGGAACGAGCGGGATCAGGGAGATCGACTATATCCGCCACAGGATCGACCTCGGAAACGACACCTTCCATAAGGGCCTGATCAGCTACGCCATGATGGACGAGCTCTGTGAGATCCTGAAGGGCTTTGTGGAGATCATGGACGGCTATAAGATCGAAAAATACCGGGCCTACGGCACCTCGGCGATCCGCGAGACCGTCAACACCAACGTGGTCCTCGATCAGATCCGCCTGAGGACGGGCCTTGAGGTGCGCGTCTTAAGCAATTCCGAGCAGCGCTTCTTTGAGTACAAGGCAGTGGCGCTGAGGGGGGAGAAATTCGAGCAGTTCATCTCGGAGGGCACCGCCTTTGTGGACATAGGCGGAGGCTCCACCCAGGTATCCCTCTTCGATCAGGGCAGGCTTATGACCTCGGTGAATCTCCATCTCGGGATCCTGCGCATCCGGGACAAGATCGAGACCCTGGAGCCGACGTATACCCAGTATGAAAAATACATCACGGAGCTAGTCCAGAATGAGCTCCACACCTTTAAGAAGCTTTATCTGAGCAACTACAGGATCAAAAACATCATCGTCGTGGACGATTACCTCTCCCCCGTGGTCAATCAGATCGCCACGGAGCATAAGGTGGAGACCGTGACGGCGGAGATGTACGAGCGCCATCTCGAGAATGTCAAAAAGCAGGCGCCCTTCCAGCTGGCCCAGTCCCTGGGGATCCCGGAGGACAACGCATCCCTCTTTATGCCGGCGGCCTTTATCGTAAGCCGGATGATCGAGGGAAGCGGAGCGGAGAATCTCTGGTTTCCGGGGGTATCTCTCGCGGACGGCATCGCCTATGATTTTGCGGACCGCAATAAATATATTAAGTCGGCACACGATTTCGACCTGGACATCCTCTCAGCGGCGGAGATCATCGCCGAGCGCTACAACTGCTCCGGTACCCTCTCGGGAGAGCTGGTCAATGCCTCCATGAGCATCTTTGACGGGACGAAGAAGATCCACGGTCTGGGAAAGAGGGAGCGGCTTTTGCTGCAGATCGCGGCCAGGGTCAGGGATGTGGGGAAATTCGTGACCATGAGCTCCCCGGCGGAGGTATCCTACGCCATCATCATGGGCTCCGAGATCATCGGGATCTCCCATGCGGAGCGCAAGGTCATAGCCTCCGTCGTGAAGAATTCCTATCCGAACAATCTCCCTTACAGCGAGTTTGAAAAGCAGGAATTTGACAGCCAGTCCTACCGTAGCGCGGTAAAGCTCTCCGCGATCCTGCGTGTGGCGACGGGCCTTGCCAGGAGCACGCGCAAAAGCTATAAGAGCATCAAAACGACGATCAGGGACCGGGAGCTTGTGATCTCCGTGGAGTCGGAGGACAGTCTGCTTCTGGAGAAGGGGCTTTTCTTTGAGAGGGCGGACACCTTTGAGGAGGTGTTCGGCTTAAAGCCGGTCTTAAAGGTCAAGGGAGCCTCGATGACTCTATGAGAACCGGGTCAGATACTTGCAGATAACGCGTCGTAACAGAGGAGGATTTCGATGAAGGAAAAGGAGAAGAAGAGCAAGGTCGATTTTCATGATCCGGCCTTTTACACCAACCGGGAGCTGAGCTGGATGCTCTTTAACGAAAGGATCCTGAACGAAGCCCGGGATAAGGATCTGCCGCTGCTGGAGCGCCTGAAGTTCTTAAGCATCACGGCCTCCAACCTGGACGAGTTTTTCATGGTCCGTGTGGCTTCCTTAAAGGATATGATCAATGCCGATATCAGAAAGCCGGACATCGCCGGGATGACACCGGCAGAGCAGCTGAAGCGGCTGACGGAGGCTACCCATAATTTCGTGGATTCCCAGTATAATACCTATAACCGTTCCCTGCTCCCGCTGCTGACCAAAAACGGGATCCATATCATCCGGAATCACAGGGATCTGACACCGGAACAGGGGAGGATCGTGGATGAATATTTCGACCAGACGGTCTATCCGGTCTTAACGCCCATGGCAGTGGATTCCTCCAGGCCCTTCCCGCTGATCAGGAACCGGAGCCTGAATCTGGGAGCCCTGATCTGGGGCGAGGAGGACGAGCCGGAGTTTGCCATGGTACAGGTGCCTTCTGTTTTGCCCAGGATCTTCCGGCTGCCGGATCCGGAGGGCGGCTGCACGCTGATCCTGCTGGAAGAGATCATCGAGCGGAACCTGGAACGTCTTTTCCTGAATTACAGGGTCATCACCTCCGGCGCCTTCCGTGTCATGCGAAATGCCGACTTTACGGTGGAGGATGACGACGACACGGACCTTCTGACCGAGATCGAAAAGCAGGTCAGGCGCAGGCAGTGGGGCAAGGCTATCCGCCTCGAGGCCCAGGCCGGCATGGATGAAAGGCTTCTTGCGGTATTGACGAAGGAGCTGGAGATCGAGCAGAACGATCTGTACTTCATAAACGGTCCCCTGGATCTGACGGTTCTGATGAAGCTCTACGGTCTGGAGGGCTTTGATGAGCTGAGGCAGAAGCCCTTTAAGCCCCAGGTTCCGAAGTATATGAATCCGGAGGAGGATATTTTTGCCCAGATCCGGGATCATGAGATCCTGCTGCATCATCCCTACGAGACCTTCGAGCCGGTGGTGAATTTCGTGAAACGTGCCGCGGTGGATGAGCAGACCCTTGCCATCAAGCAGACACTCTACAGGGTCAGCGGCAATTCCCCGATCATCGCGGCTCTCGCCGAGGCGGCGGAAAACGGCAAGCAGGTCACCGTTCTGGTGGAGCTGATGGCGCGGTTTGATGAGCAGAACAACATCCTCTGGGCCAAGCGTCTGGAGCAGGCGGGATGCCACGTGATCTACGGCCTCAAGGGCCTTAAGGTGCATTCCAAGATCACGCTGGTGGTCCGGAATGAGGAGGAGGGGATCAGGCGCTATGTGCATCTGGGAACCGGAAACTATAACGATTCTACAGCGAAGATCTATACCGATATCGGATTCTTTACCTGCGCGGAGCCC
>CACZNS010000197.1 GCA_902782575.1 uncultured Lachnospiraceae bacterium | reverse complement strand
GAGGGGTTTCTCTTATCTGACGGAAGCAAAGCTCGATATGCGGATGGATCAGAGGGCGCCGCTTGATGCGAAGCGGGTCGTGAATGAATACAGTGAGCAGGAACTGTACCGGATCATCCGTGACTACGGAGAGGATCGTTTCGCGAAGAACATAGCAAAGCATATCTGCCTTGCAAGGCAGGAAAAAGAGATCGATACCACCACCGAGCTGGCCGGGATCGTAAAAAGGGCCATCCCGATGAAGGTGGCAAAGACCGGGGGACATCCGGCCATGCGTACATTCCAGGCGCTCAGGATCGAAGTGAATCAGGAGCTTTCGGTCCTGTCGGATTCGCTTGAGAGGATGATCGACCGGCTTCGTCCGGGAGGGATCCTGGCAGTGATCACGTTTCATTCGCTGGAAGACAGGATCGTAAAAAATATTTTTAAGACAAGTGAAAACCCGTGTACCTGTCCGCCGGAATTTCCGGTCTGCGTATGCGGGAAGAAGCCGAAGGGAAGGGTAGTCGGAAGAAAACCGGTTACACCGGGGGAGGAAGAACTCCGGCTGAATAAAAGGGCACACAGCGCAAAGCTGAGAGTGTTTGAAGCGCGGTAAAGGACGGGCATAAAGGAGGGTATGGCAGATGAGCAGATATCGCACCGTCAAGGGCGGATATCGAAATTCATATACGGCTGAAGATTATTATTTCGACGGCAACACCGTACGCAAATCCCTTGAGCTGATCGAAACGGTACGTCCATTAAAGAAGCGGAAAAAGCAGGAAACGGAGCTGGTGGAACAGCCGAAAACCCATCCTCATACGCTGAGCCTGGGCTTTGTCCTGTTTCTGATGCTTATGCTGGCCGTGCTGATGGCGGGATGCATTTATTATCTGGGTCTGCGCAACGATCTGACCGAGCATCAAAGCAGGATCACGGAACTCGAGAGCGAACTGTCGTCTCTGAGAACGAAAAACGATGAAGAATACGACAGGATCATGGGCTCTGTGGATATGGAAGAGGTGAAGCGCATCGCAATGGATGATCTCGGAATGACTTACCCCGGTGCAGATCAGGTCGTCGGAATCAACGGGACCGGCGGCGATTATGTCCGGCAGTATAAGGATATTCCACGCGATGGCAGAAAATAAAAAAATAAGAAAATTCACTTCCTCGATGCAGAAAAAGCTGGTGATCCTGTTCTTCCTGGTGATGCTGGCTTTTGCATGTTTCCTTGCCCGGATCGTAAGGATCAACCGGGACAACGGAGATCAGTATAAACGGCAGGTGCTCTCGCAGCAGTCCTACGATTCCAAGGTGCTGCCCTACAAGAGAGGATCGATAACAGACCGGAACGGTACCGTGCTCGCGTATTCCGAAAAGGTCTATAACGTGATCGTGGATTCGAAGATCATGCACTCCGAGGATGACGGTTCGCATATCGACGCGACGCTTTCCGCACTGAAGGAGTGCTTCCCGGAGATCGATATCAATGAGGTCAGGAAGCATCTCAACGACAATCCGACCTCTCAGTACAAAAAGTTTCTCCGCAGGGTCGAGAGCCCCGAGGTGGATGCATACAACAGGCTGAAGGAGACAAAGAAGAACGACAGGGAGCTTCCGGAGGAAGAAAAGCTTACCGAAAACGGAGTCTGGTTTGAGGAGGAGTACATCCGCAAATATCCCTATAATTCCGTCGCCTGCGATACGATCGGCTTTGTCCAGGGCAACAACTCCGGACAGTACGGACTGGAAGAGTATTACAATGATACCCTCAACGGCACGAACGGGCGCGAGTATGCGTTCCTGAACAGCGAGGGGACACTGGAGCGGACCATCAAGCCCGCTGTGGACGGAAAAACACTGATCACGACGCTGGATGTGAACATCCAGTCGATCGCAGAAAAGCATATCCGCGAATTCGCGGAAGAACACAAGGATGGTTACAGAACGGGCCCTGCAGCGGATAACGTCGGTGTAATTATCATGAATCCGAACAACGGCGAAATCTATGCAATGGCAGGATACCCGGTCTTTGATCTGAATGACCCCCGTAATATGGAGGGCATTGATCTTTCACCATATTCTTCCTTACTACCTGAAAATGAATTGAGTACGGTGTCGGGCGACTCTGTTTCATCGGATTCGGCAGAGTCGCAGGCATCACTCCAGAGTCTTTCGGACAATGAGGTCATTAAAAACGCCGTATGGAAGAATTACTGCATTTCGGACACCTACGAGCCGGGATCGACCATGAAGCCCTTTACTGTGGCAGCCGCCATCGACGCGGGAAGGATCACCGGCTATGAGACCTATAACTGCGGAGGCTCCCTGAGCATCGGCGAGCACGTGATCCATTGTCATAACCGGCTGGGCGACGGACTCCTTACGGTGCAGCAGGGGATCGCAAAATCCTGCAACGTAGTCCTTATGGACGTGGCCTTCGCTCTGGGCAAGGCGGAATGGCTCCGCTACAACCGGAATTTCAATTTCGGGCTGCGCACGAATGTGGATCTGGCAGGAGAAGTAAACAGTGCCAGCACGACCTTTGATGAGAGAATGGGACAGACGGATCTGGCCGTTGCTTCCTTCGGACAGGGCTTTAATGTAACGATGATCCAGATGATCAGCGGCTTTTCGGCTCTGATCAACGGAGGCTATTATTATCAGCCCCATCTTGTGAGCAAGGTGCTGAACGCGGAGGGGGCGATCCTGGAAGAGCATGGATCCAGGGTCGTGAAACAGGTCATCAGCGGCGAAGTCTCGGATATGATCCGGGAAGACTGCAATTCGGTGGTGATGAGTGAACCCGAGGAATGTACGGGCTGGACGGCAAGACCCGCCGGCTATACGATGGGCGGCAAGACGGGGACCGCGGAAAAGCTTCCGAGATCCGCCCATAATTATCTGATTTCCTTTATGGGATATTCTCCTGCGGAAGATCCGCAGGTTATCTGCTATGTGGTGATCGATCATCCGAATGTGGCGGATCAGTCGAACTCCACCAGACTTGCAACGGTAATGTGCAAGGATATCATGACGGAGGTGCTTCCTTACCTTAATATCTTTCCGACGCTTGAGCTGACCGATGCGGAGAAAGAAGAGCTGTCCGAAGCGCAGATCAGCTTCTCCGTGGGCTCCTCCGGCACTCAGACGATATCGGAAAATACAGCAGAGGAAAACCCGGGAGAAACTGCGGAAGAGAACGGGGATACAAGCGGCGATGCAATGGTTCCGGTGCAATATGACGATGCGATGCAACCGATCACGAAAAATGTGATACAATATGATCCGGAAACAGGTTATCCGCTGGATCCGAACACCGGGGAGGTGCTGGATCCGAACACGTTGCTTCCGATCGATGACACAGTCCCGTCCGATCTGGAGTATTGATCCTGGAGGAGCTTATGCTGAAAGAACTGATCTTACCGATCGTTATCGCTTTTATACTGACGGCTGTGTTTGGCAGATTTCTTCTTCCTGTGCTGAAGAAGCACCATGCCGCCCAGACAGAGCGGCAGGAGGGCCCTGCCTCACATCGGGGAAAGTCCGGAACCCCCGTCATGGGAGGGATCATGTTTCTGATCCCGTGGATCCTGATCACCGCTTTTTATCTGCCGACACACAGGAACCTTGCGCCGGTGATGATCGCAACGGCCGGCTTTGCACTGATCGGATTTCTGGATGATAGTATCAAGGTTTTCATGAAGCGCAACCTGGGGCTCCGCGCATGGCAAAAGCTTCTGCTTCAGATCATCCTGTCCGGCTTTGTGGTTTTTTATATCAGGAGATTCACGAATATTTCGTTTGATATGCGGGTGCCCTTCAGCACGCTGTTTACGGCGGGAGGAACGCCGGTGATGATCTCCCTGGGGATCTTTGCGATCCCGGTGGAGATGTTCGTCCTCTGCGGGACGGCAAACGGCTCGAACTTCACAGACGGTCTGGACGGGCTTGCAAGCAGCGTGACGAT
>CACZNS010000196.1 GCA_902782575.1 uncultured Lachnospiraceae bacterium | reverse complement strand
TGTGGTAAGCTCCGGCACAAACGGGATCCCGGTTCCCGGGCTGGTGGGAAGGACAGAGGCGGAAGCAAAGGTCCTTCTGGAGCAGAGCGGCTTTTCAATGGAGACCCAGAGCGCGTCCAACGAGTCCATGCCCGTGGGCAACGTGATCTCCCAGACCCCGGAATCCGGTTCTTCGGCTCCGGCCGGGAGCACGGTGGTGGTTGTGATCAGCACCGGCCCCGGAGAGGGTGAAGGAGAGGAATCGGTGCAGATCGCCGTACCGAACCTGGTGGGGCTTTCCGAAACGGCGGCGAAGACTGCCCTGACAGCCACGCAGCTGTCCTGGTCCCAGATCAAGGAGGAAAATTCCGACACGGTGGCGCAGGGTCTTGTGATCTCGCAGAGCGTGGAAGCCGGTACCATGGTGGATTCCGGAACCAGTGTGGACTTTACCTTAAGCCTCGGGCCTTCCGCCCAGGCTGTGACGCCTCTCGCGGCGGGAAATGCGGGCTACGGATGCAACTTCTCCGTAACGGCTCCCGCGAATTACGCCGGGGGCAATGCTGCCGTGGTGCTTTCCGGAAAGACCACGGGCACCGTATATTTCAGTCAGGTGGTGCAGGCCTTCCCGGTGAACATCAGGCTCTCGGGCATGCCGGAGCCCACCGGGACCATCACGGTGTCGTATCAGATCGTGAAAACGGACGATGCCGGGGCCACGATCCAGGAGGATAAGTCCGACTCCACCGACGTGAATTTCACGGCGGAATGAGCGGGAAACAATTGCATGGCATATAGAGGAAAGATCCTTAAGGGGATCGCCGGATTTTATTATGTATATACGGAGGCCGGCGTGTTTCAGTGCAGGGCCCGGGGCCTCTTTCGAAAGGAAGCAAAGAAGCCTCTGGCCGGGGACGACGTGATGATGGAGGTCACGGACACCGAGGATGTGGAGGGAAACGTAACGGAGATCCTTCCCAGGAAAAACTGCCTGATACGGCCCCCGGTGGCAAATATCGACCAGGCTCTGGTGATCTTTGCCTCCCATCAGCCGGAGCCGGTCTTCGGGCTGCTGGACAGATTTCTCCTCATGATGCGCTATCACGGGATCCCCTCCTGTATCTGCATCAATAAGGACGATCTGCTGGAGGAGAGGGAGGAAAAGGAGATCCGGCGGATCTACCGCGGCGCGGACTGCAGGCTTCTCTTTACCAGCGCAAAGGAAAAGAATGGCATCGGGGAGCTGAGGGAGTATCTTGCGGGAAAGACCACCACCGTTGCGGGCCCTTCGGGAGCGGGGAAGTCCTCCCTGATCAACTGCCTGCTGGGGTCGGAGCGGCTTGAGACCGGAGAGATCAGCAGGAAGGTGGAGAGGGGGAAGCAGACCACCCGCCATACGGAGCTCATCCCCGTGGGAGAGGGCACCTTCATCTTTGATTCTCCCGGCTTTTCCAGCCTGGAGCTCCCGAAGATCCCGAAGGAGGAGCTGGGTCTTTATTTCCCGGAATTTACGCCCTACGGGGGGGACTGCTATTACAATGTCTGCTCGCATCTCCATGAGCCGGACTGCCGTGTCAGGGAGGCTGTGGGGCAGCAGGAGATCAGCAGGGAACGCTACGAATCCTACGGCTCGATCTATGAAGAGCTGAAAGCAAAAAAGAGCTACTGAGGGCGTACTTCAACGGAAAACGCTTCAGATATGTGCAGGGAGGACCATTATGAACTATACATTGTCACCGTCGATCCTGGCGGCGGATTTCAAGCATCTGGGAAGAGATATCGAGTCGGTGGTGGAGGCCGGCGCCGATGCGATCCACATCGATGTCATGGACGGGAATTTCGTGCCCAGCATTTCCTACGGCATGCCCCTGATCCGGTCGATCCGTCAGGGGACCAACAGCTTCTTTGACGTGCATCTGATGGTCACGGATCCGGAGCGGTATATCCAGGATTTCGTGGACTGCGGGGCGGACGGGATCACCATCCATGCCGAGGCCTGCAGGGATATCGAGAATGCGGTGAAGTCCATCCGCCGTGCGGGAGTGAGAGTGGGGATCGCCCTGAATCCGGGCACATCCCTTTCCTGCCTGGATTATCTTCTGGATATCGTGGACATGGTGCTGCTCATGACGGTGAATCCGGGCTTCGGCGGGCAGAAATACATCGAAAGCTCCACCAGAAAGATCAGAGCCCTCAGGCAGCGCTGCATAGAGGAGGGCAGAGAGCTGGATATCGAGGTGGACGGAGGCATCACCAGGGAAACCCTGGATACGGTGCTGGATGCCGGAGCGAACGTGATCGTAATGGGCTCCGCCATCTTCCGCGGGGATGCGGCGGAGAACACAAGGTACTTCAAGGAAAAACTTGCAAAGCGGGCGGGGGTATGATATACTCCATTAGTTGAAATTTTTTCGCGGATCTGCGATTAAGGGAATTTACGGAGGGTTTTATGAGAACGTTAGTAATGATCATATTTATGCTGGTATGCATTGCGCTGACGGCCATCGTGCTGCTGCAGGAAGGAAAGTCCGCAGGCCTCGGAGCCATCGCGGGAGCGGCGGATACCTACTGGGGAAAGAACAAGGGACGCTCCATGGAGGGCAAGCTGATCCTGGGCACCAGGATCCTCTGCGTGGTATTTATCCTGCTGGCGATCCTGTTAAATACAAGTTTGATCTGAGATTATGGCGGAAAGAAAGAAAAGAGAGAACGATACGGCGCTCCTTTTACCGGGAGCGTCGTTTTTCGTAGGGACATTTTATCTATACAGGAGCGGCAGGCGGGGAAGTGCCTACCGCTACGGCTATGTGCTGCCGGATGATAAGCATGTGAAGGAGAGGATCCTGGTATCAAGGGAGCGGAGCAAGGGGGCGAAGCAGGGCCAGAAGGTGGTTGTGAGGCTCACGGACCGCGGCGGGATCCTTCGAAGGCATGACGGCGAAAAGGGCTTCCGGGCAAGGCACAGAAGCCCGGAGGGGATCGTCCGGGAGATCCTTGGATTTCCGGAGGAGCCCGGAGTGGAGCTTTTAAGCGTGATCCGCTCCTACGGCCTGCGGGAGCGCTTCCCGAAGGAGGTCCTGGAGGAAGCGGAGCTTGCGGCAGAGAAGGGACCTTTGGAGAGCGGTGTCCGGAGAGATCTGAGGGATCTGATGACGGTCACCATCGACGGAGAGGATTCCAGGGACTTTGATGATGCCGTAAGCCTTACCTCGGATCGGGAGGGCTGGCATCTGGGGGTTCATATCGCGGATGTTTCGCATTACGTAAAGGAGGGCACGGCTCTGGACAGGGAGGCCCTTACGCGGGGTACCTCCGTCTATTTTCCGGGGACGGTGCTTCCCATGCTTCCGGAGGTATTATCCAACGGGGTCTGCTCCCTGAATCCAATGGAAGACAGGCTCTGCTTAAGCTGCCTGATGACCATCGACCACAACGGAAGGGTCCTAAGCTCGGAGATCTGCGAGAGCGTGATCCGCTCGAAGCACCGCCTGACCTATGATCAGGTAAACGAGCTGCTTCGGGATGAGGCTGCGGGGTACCGGAATGAATACGCGGACGCGGTGCCGATGCTGGTCTTTATGGGAGAGCTGGCAGCCGTCTTAAAGCGCAGAAGAGAGCAGCAGGGCGCGGTGGAGTTTGATCTTACGGAATCCGAGATCCGGCTGGATGAGGCGGGAGAGGTGAAGGATGTGGTCCCCCGCGGGAGAAACGCGGCAACGGAGCTCATCGAGGAGTTCATGCTGCTCGCGAACGAAACGGTGGCGGAGACCTTCTGCTTTCAGGAGATCCCTTTTATCTACCGCTCCCATGAAAAGCCGGAGGCGGAAAAGATGCAGGAGTTCTCGGCCTTTGTAAGCCGCCTCGGCTATCATCTGCATCTCGGGAATCAGGACATCCACCCGAAGGAGCTGCAGAAGCTCTTAAAGCAGGCGAAGGGCAGGCCGGAGGAGGCTCTGATCGCTCAGCTGACCCTGCGCTCCATGGCCCAGGCGAAATATACGGTGGATGCCAGGGGACATTTCGGCCTGGCCTGCAGATATTACTGCCACTTCACCTCCCCGATCCGCCGGTATCCGGATCTGCAGATCCACAGGATCATTAAGGAGAGCCTGAAGGGGGAGCTTACCCCGGAAAGGACCGGGCATTATGCCCTCCTCCTGCCGGGAGTGGCGGAGGAATCCTCACGGATGGAGCGGCAGGCCGAGGGTGCCGAGCGGGAGATGGAAAAGCTGTACAAGGTGCGGTATATGACGGGCCATATCGGCGAGTGCTATGAGGGCATCGTCTCCGGCGTGACGGACTGGGGGATCTATGTGGAGCTCCCGAACACCGTGGAAGGAATGATCCCTCTCAGGGATCTGGCGGATGATTATTATGAATATGATCCGGAATATCTTCTCGTCAGGGGGCATTCCACAGGGAAGACCTTCCGCCTGGGGCAGCCGCTTTCCGTGGTGGTGACCAGGGCGGACGTGCAGGCGAGGGAGATCGACTTCGCTCCGGCGGATGAGGATCACCTTTTATTAAGCGGGGAGAAGCCATGCGAAGAACCATAGAGGAAATGACGGCGGATCCCAGGGAAAAGCTTGTGATCGACGTAAGAAGCCCGGAAGATTACGAAAGGGAGACCTATCCGGAGGCCTTAAACATTTACTGGGAGGAGTTTGACAGGCATGCAGAGGCCCTGATCGGGGAAGGACGGATGAAGAAGGATCAGCCGGTCTATCTTCTCTGCTATACCGGCGCAAGGAGCGATGAGATCTCCGGGCGCTATGCGGAGCAGGGCTATGAGATCTACAGCGTGGAGGGAGGCTACCATTCCTACATCCGCCTTAAGATGAAGGAGCTCCTTACGGAGGCAGAGACCTCGGATGAGCAGTGCAGGGAGGCGGAGCGGTGCCTGGTAAAATCCATGCGGCGCAAGACCTGGACTCCCTTTATCCGCGCCATCAATCAATACGAGCTGATCCGGGAGGGAGACAGGATCGCGGTCTGCATCTCCGGAGGAAAGGATTCCATGCTCATGGCGAAGCTTTTCCAGGAGCTGTACCGGCACGGGAAGCGGAACTTCGAGCCGGTGTATCTGACCATGGATCCGGGCTATAACGAGCTCAATCATAAAATGGTGCTGGATAACGCAAAGCTCCTGCACATCCCGCTGACGGAGTTTCGCTCGGAGATCTACAACATCGTGGCGAAGGAGGGGGATTCCCCCTGCTACCTCTGCGCAAGGATGCGGCGGGGAGCGCTTTATTCCCACGCAAGGGAGCTGGGCTGCAATAAGATCGCCCTGGGCCACCATTATGACGACGTGATCGAGACGATCTTAATGGGGATGCTTTACGGAGGCCAGGTGCAGACCATGATGCCGAAGCTTCACAGTCAGAATTTCCCGGGCATGGAGCTCATCAGACCCCTCTACCTGGTACGGGAGGAGGATATCAGACACTGGGCCTTTAAGAACCGTCTGCATTTCATCCAATGCGCCTGCCGCTTTACCGAAAACTGCGCCAGCTGCGGCGGAGCCGGAAAGGGCTCCAAAAGGGCGGATGTGAAGGCGCTGATCAAGACCCTGCAGGCGGAGAATCCCTACACGGAGGCAAATATCTTTAAGAGCGTGGAAAATGTGAACCTGAGCACCGTGATCGCCTATAAGAAGGACGGGAAGGTCCATCATTTCCTGGATGATTACGAAAACGGCGGATGAGAGCCCGGAAGCAGCGGGAACGGTTTTCTTTTGCGGAGAATTATTGTATGATAAACAATGCCGATATCGAAGGTCGCAGAGGGGCTTTTAAGGCGCGGCGGCAGAATGCCGCTTCGGTTCCCTGTCTGCGGGAAGCAGGAGTGTTAGTATACTGACACGTTCATAATTAAACTAATCACTTGCCTGCATTTCCATCTGTTGCGTCAGAAAATCTTGTCGTAGCCCGCTACGACTTC
>CACZNS010000195.1 GCA_902782575.1 uncultured Lachnospiraceae bacterium | reverse complement strand
TGAGCCCGGAATCCTTCGCAAAAAAGAGGGGCGTTTTCCCTTCGGCGGAAAGCCTTTCGGCCTCCTTTGCCATATCCTCCGGTATGTCCGCTTTCCGGCTGATGAAGCTGCGGTTCCCTCCGTAGAGGACTTCCCCGTCCAGGGTTCCCTTCAGGCCGTTTCCGGGAAAAATCTCAAAATCCGTAACCTCCCCGTCTTTCACACCGTTTTCCCGGGCAAAGGCCGTTACCGCTCCGGCCAGGGGATGCTCGCTTTTACTCTCCAGGGCATTTGCCAGACGGATCAGCTGAGTATCCAGATAGCCGGGCGCGGAGATGACATCCGTGACCGCCGGCTCCCCGTAAGTGACCGTTCCCGTTTTATCAAGGGCCACGATCTGTGTATTGCCCGTCTCCTGCAGAGCCTGGGCCGTCTTAAACAGGATCCCGTTCTTTGCCCCCACTCCGTTTCCGACCATGATCGCCACGGGAGTGGCAAGCCCCAGAGCGCAGGGACAGCTGACCACCAGCACGCAGATCCCGCGGGAAAGCGCGAACCCGGTATCCTGCCCTGCAAGGAGCCATATCAGGGTCGTAAGCACTGCCAGAGCCATCACCGCCGGCACAAAAACCCCGGAGATCCTGTCCGCCAGCTTTGCAACAGGTGCCTTGGTAGCCGCCGCGTCGCTTACCATCTGAATGATCCGGGCCAGGGACGTGTCCTCCCCCACCCGCGTTGCCCTGCATTTTAAGAAGCCGGACCGGTTGATGGTGGCGGAGCTTACCGTGCTTCCTTCCTCCTTATCCACCGGGATGCTCTCTCCGGTAAGGGCGGACTCGTCCACCGCACTGTTTCCCTCCAGCACGATGCCGTCCACCGGGATGCTCTCCCCGGGCCGAACCGTAAAAATGTCTCCTGAGACCACTTCATCCACCGGGACCGTAACCTCGGCACCGTCCCGGATCAGAGTCGCGGTTTCGGGAGCAAGCTTCATCAGGCTTTTTAACGCATCGGTGGTCTTTCCCTTGGAATAGGCCTCGAGCATCTTCCCCACCGTGATCAGGGTCAGGATCATGGCTGCCGATTCGAAATAAAGATCCTCCATACAGGACATGACCCTCATTTCGTCGCCCTTTACCACAGCATCCGTCATTACGAAAAGCACCGCGGTGCTGTAGCCGTAAGCGGCTGCCGAGCCCAGCGCGATCAGCGTATCCATATTCGGGGCTCCGTGCAGCAGGCTGGTAAATCCGCTGATGAAGAACTGCCGGTTGAACACCAGGATGATCCCGGAAAGCAGAAGCTGCAGGATCCCCACGGCAACATGATTGCCCTGGAAAAACCTCGGCAGGGGAAATCCGAGCATCATGTGTCCCATGGAAAAATACATCAGGACGATGAGGAACCCGGCCGAAGCAATAAGCCTTTTCTTCAGGAGCGGAGTCTGCCTGTCCCGAAGCGCCTCCTCCTCGACGGCAAGCTTTGCCTTCAGGGAGCTCTGTTTCGCGGCTCCCTCATCCTCCGAAGCCCCCTTTACGGCCGCTCCGTAGCCGGCGCTTTCCACTGCCTTTATGATCTCGCTGCCTGCGGCTTCTCCCTCAACTCCCATGGAATTGGTCAGAAGACTCACCGAGCAGGCCGTGACCCCCGGCACCTTCAGGACTGCCTTTTCGACTCTCGCCTGGCAGGCGGCGCAGCTCATGCCCGTCACTGTATATTGTTCCATATCTTAAACTCCCGCCTCTTTCTTCCCGGTTCCGGTCCCTTACCCGCAGTACCCCTCATTCCTGCGTATGTTCCCCGCCCGGACGGAAATACCTTCCCTTACCCCCAGTGCCTGTCCTCCACGTGGAAGAGAACCTCCTCCCGGCAGGAGCCGCACTCGATCGTAAGACATCCGCCTCCCGTCTCGCCGTGGGTCTTTACATAGGTTCCCCCCATTCCTCCTCGAAGGACCGTGATCTCCGGCCCGATCAGGGAGACGGACCCCCGGACGGTGAGCTTTACCGGCTCGTTGAAGTAGGGCATCGGATTGTCGTTCTGATCGAGCATCCTGAGGCGCACCGCCTCTGCGTCATATGTAGCGCCCTCTCTCAGCGTATACAGCTTCTGACCGCTCTCCGTCTGCCCGCAGACGGTATCCTCCGTCCCCACCGTAACCTCCAGATGGTACTTTGTCACAGGGGTTTTCCGTATCGTCTTAAAGACCCTTCCTTCCTTGATCGCTTCAAACCGGTATTCCGGGGACTTCGCTCCCCGGTCCGCAAGATAGGCTCCGTAGAGCCGCATCATCTCTTCCTTTGTGATCTTATCAAAAAATGCCAGCTTTGCGGCCTTCCACCTGAGCCTGAAAGGCAGATCGGATCCGTATTCCGAATAAGCCCTCAGGATCTCCTTGATATCCTCCGCCTGACGGTGGTTGTATTTCTCATGATGCTCGATCAGGCAGCCGATCAGATCATTGATCACGACGGGCGGGTGCGCCATCCTGTATTTCACCCTGTCCGGAAAAAATTCCCTGACAAATTCGCTGTTCTTATAGAGCTTCACGCTGTCGGCGTTGGTAAAGGCGATGACATCCGGCATATGTCCGCCCGGATGATCTCCGGGAACCATGGCGGAGGAGATCTCAAAGATTTCCTTTTCCTCCCCCTGAGAGGCATATACATAAGCCGCCAGCTTCGGGTTGCGGTACATATCCAAGACTCCGTGATAGCAGATCATATCCCCGCTTCCGAAGTCCTCATGGGTATTGTAATCAAACATGCAGCAGCCGAAGCTTCCGGC